>NZ_AJLK01000118.1 GCF_000317205.1 Fischerella muscicola PCC 7414
ATCAAGCTGTACCTCGTACATCACCTTACTCTACAGTTCCCGCAGTCCCCAGCACACCACTAAACCAACAAGTTACACCTCCTACGCCACCTCCTCTTAAACAAGAGTCCTTATCAACGCCTGTAAATAAACCTACAGCACCATCATCAAAGATTAAAAATGATGACGATGCTGATGATGACGGTGGTAGAGATCAAGATGATCAGGATGATTAAACAACAGTGCTACTGTTTTTTGTGATGAACTTCAATCACTGTATGCACGTTACCGCGTGGGGCGAAATCAGCTTTGACAGTGATTTCTAAAGGATCACAAGCGGCGACAAAATCATCCAAAATTTGGTTAGCAGATTCTTCGTGAGAAATGTAGCGATCGCGGTAACTATTAATATAAAGCTTGAGTGCCTTTAATTCTACTACTTGTTGATCAGGTATGTAGGTAATATGAATGGTGGCAAAGTCTGGATAGCCGGAAAAGGGACATTTACATGTAAATTCCGGTAGTGTGATATCTATGTTATAGCGTCGTCCTACACGCGGATTTGGAAAGGTAATGAGTTTTCCTTCTGCGATTTCACGTTCGCCATACTTAATTTCTGGGCTTGGCTGTGATACACTTTCCGATAAAGAATTACTCATAATAAAAATTTCAAATTAGTAATTGGTCAATAGTCAATTGTCAGTGGACTTTTGACTTTTAACTTATAATTCTTCTGATTCCCAGTCAGGGCAATTCTCACCATCCCATCCGTAGGGATGCATACCACAGACTAACAAATTACCACCATAAGCTTGGCCGTGATAGTGGCAACAACCAATGCAAGCAGGATTTTTTTCTGCTGAGGGTTCAACTGGGTAGGGAAAAGCAGGATCTAAATCATCACCTACTATATCTTCTAATTCCCAGTACATCTCTAAAAATGGTTCAGTCAATTCCTGAAAATACTGATCCATTTCTACAGCAATTGTATTGTGCAACTGCTCAGTAACTTCTTCCGTAACTTCAAAAAATGCGTCTACCATATCACTCATCCCCAGGAAGAAGCGTTCTACTTCATCGCTTACTGTTTGTACCATTTCCCAAAAATCCTTTTGCCAATTTTCCATAAGATTAACGCCTTACTGGCTATATTCAAAAATATAAGTTCTGAGGGGTTGCGAGGGACCAGATCCCCGACTTTTTTAAAAAGTCGGGGATCTACAGCCGATCAAAATCAATGTGGTCGAGTACTAGTCTAATTTAGACATGCTTAAGGCAATTTCCTGAAGAGTAGTATCTTAAAGAAACTAAATATTCATCGACGTTAAATACTACCCCAGTGGCAGCAACGAACAACACCCTGAAGAACAGGTTTTAACTAAATTCTACGCCATATAGCAATGGGTTGATATCAGCAAGACAAAGCTAATATCAACCCAGCATAAATTTATTATTACTTATCACGTTGTAGACGCTTTAATTCGTTTTCTAATTCCAGAACTTGCTGGCGTAGTTGATCTACATTATCGTTATTCTCGGTTTGGGTATCTTTCGCCGTTGGCTGATCGTCTTCTTCGATAATTTCGATGCGGCGCGGTTCAGACGGAGTAGTCGTTTCTTCTGTTGTAGCAGCTGCTGATTGCTGCTGGGCTTGCTTCATCATATCTTCAACGAAGCGACGCGCTTCTTCTGTGGTCATTTCGCCCCGCGCCACCATTTCGTCTGCTAGCTTTTGGATTTGCGATCGCACGTCAGATAGTGTTCCGCCTGCTTTCTCGCCCGCGTAAGAAGCTAACCCAACACCAAGGTAAAAAGCTTTTTTAACAATATCTCCAAAACCAGCCATTACAGCTTTTACGCTCCTAGAAATAGGGCGACCCGGAGACTACGCCTACCATAAGCATCCCGTGTTGCTGCTACCTTCCGGTCCTGACAAGGTTTGGGCGTTACAGTCGCATAGATCCAGGTCTACAAATTAGCATAGCATTAAATATTGCATGTGTGTGTTATTCAACGACAATTTTCCATTCATATAGCTTATAGTTAACACAGTTGTTAATTACCAAAGGATCATTAGCTACAATTGCCTGTGCTTCTGCCATTGATGCAGCTTCAAACACCATCATGCCGCCTCCCATCTTTGCCCAGTAGCCAGTTTTAGCATTGTGTCCTTTAGCGATCAAATCTTTTACATAAGCTTTGTGAGCAGGTATATATTGGTCAAAGACCGATTTATCAACTTTACCTTCCTCAATCTTTACGAAAATCGGCATGTACTTGCATCCTCGCAAAATCTTATGCTGTAATATTTTCAAGATTAAAGTCTATGCGATCGCCAAACTGTAAGCTTCTCCACAGTGAACACTTGCTATGTAGTTCTCCACCATAAACTAAACTGAGATATAAAAAGACTAAATTATTAACTGATAACTGATTAAACTCCCTTGCAGAAATCACAAACTCTTTTTTTCATTGCCCTGCTGCCACCCCAAGAAATTCAAGATTATGCCAACCAAATTAAGCAGCACTTTGCCCTCCACTACGCTAGTCGTCACGCCCAAAAATCTCCGCCTCACATTACCCTACAACCACCTTTTGAATGGTCTGATCAAAACCTACCAGTATTAGAAGCATGTTTGCAGGAATTTGCCAGCAGCCAAAATCCGATACCAATTACCTTGAGTGGATATGGTGCTTTTGTTCCCCGTGTCATCTATATTAATGTGGTGAGAAGTCCAGAGCTATTGGCTTTGCAAGCGAATTTAATGACACACTTAGCCAATCAACTGGGAATTGTTGATCAGGTATCTCAAACTCGACCTTTCGCGCCTCATATGACAGTGGCTTTTAAAGATTTAACACGGCAGAATTTTAAAGCTGCTTGGCCTGAGTTTGAAAAGCGTGAGTTATATTTTGAATTTACAGCCGATAATTTGACGTTACTGCGACACGACGGTAAGCAGTGGCAGGTGAAAGCAGAGTTTCCATTTGTGATTGGCGCTAGTTGAAACACAGAGGGACGCAAAGTCAACGCACAGAGAAGTTTGAGCTAGGGTTTGGGGCGATCAAAGCTTCGGTGGGGACGCAGAGTTTTTATAGAGGGAATTCGCTAGGAATTGATGAAGCGGTTTACTTACCAAACTTCTGTTAAATCTAAGATAAATCCCGGTAGTACATCTTCACCTGATACATTACTGGGATGATCTAATACTTCTACATCTTGTGCTTGTCTGCATATTTCAACTTGGCGATTTTTTCGGTCATCAACCACCCTAATTTGGTTCCGTTTTCTATATATTCTTTCATTTTGTCCCGCAAAGTTTCTATACTGTCGCAGGGCGATCGCAATTTCACGACAAAATCTGGACATATAGGTGCAAAAGTTTCTTGTTCTTCTTTTGTGAGTTTTTCCCAGCGTTCCAATTTTATCGAAGCAGCATCAAAAGAGCGATCGGCCCCGTTTGGTAAGTGAAATCCTGTAGAGGAGTCAAATACTACTCCGAGTTTAGTCTGACGGTTTCATAACCAAACTTGCCCGACAATGTCTGTGTTTCTTTTTCCTGTATCACTTCCCGTAGGGGGAGATGGGAAGAAGCTGCAAAACACGGACACGAAGTGATTGAGTCTTTAATTGAATGGTATCAAGGGCAGGGGAAGCCTTTACCAGAAGCGATCGCTTTGCCACAAAATCCGTTAAAAGTGGCGTAAACTTTGACTACGTGGAGTAGAGATGATGTCTGTTGACTCGCGATTGCATGTCTACACATTCACTTCCACAAAACAGCGATCGCCTGCATTGTTTTAGGTTACGGGAGTGCAATCACATTCTTTGATTTCGCACTAGCAAACAATGAACTAAGAGGTTATTTATAAAGTAAAAATAAAATTTCTAACTACAATAGCAGTATATTCAATCATCCTAATTCTATGACGAACGTAGTAGTTAAACCATCATCTTGGCTGACAACTGGTATCCGAGTTGAAAAAGTCAATAATCTTAATCTTTTTAAATTTACGAAAGAACTAGGTGCGCGGATGCAAGAACTCCTAGATAAGAATTTATTCAGAAATCTCGACAACTTTGGGTCAAAGGTGGTTTTCATCCTCCTCCTGAAGATCCTCGACAAGAAAGTTAATGACACAAAAAGGCGATCGCCATTTTTGATTGAGGTAAATACAGGTGATCGCGTTACATCTCACGCCTATATTCTTCTAACAATTGCGGAATATAATCATACCCATCCACACCAATTACAGAAATAATTTTGGGGCGATTTTGCTGCAATGCATTTTGGAAAGCTTCTACCCCAAGTTGACCCTGTAATATTGTTAGTAACCTCGCCACTTTTCGCCATTCCTGGGAAGCTATCTGGTTTAACAAATACATTCCCAAACAACCTGTGTAAATTGCTCTAGCAAAATTTGCAGAGTTATAATTCGCTTCACCTAAATTAGCTAAATTCAATCCTTGGAGATATAAATCACCTGATATTTGTGCTGTTTTAAAGCCTTCTTCTAAATTTTTAATGGCGTTTTGGGAATCTCCAATTACCAAGTAAGCAATGCCCAAACTACTTAAACACAAAGCTTTACTTTGCACATCGCCTAATTGTTCTGATAGTTTTAAACCTTGTTGCAAATAGTGAATTGGCATTTCATAGGTTTCTGGTTCTATTTGCTCTTGTTGTTGAGCCTGTATGACTTCGCTGTAACCCAAGTTTACCAAGGCATAGGCTTCTCCTGTCCTATCCCCTGTTTGCCGACTCATGATTAATGCCCTTTGACTGTAATCTATTGCCTCTGCATACCTTTGCTGGGCTACACAAGTACGGCTAAGATGGTTGAGATTAGCTATTTCACAGGGGCGATCGCCTGCATGACGAGCAATCTCTAAAGCCTGTTGATGAAAGTTGATGGAACTTTCGTATTGTCCCAAAGCCCGTTGCGAATACCCTAAAATTGTTAATATCCGGGCTTTTTCTTGGGTTCCTTCGACTTTTCGCAATGGTTCATCCAGGTAATTCAAGGTATCGCGCAAGTAACTGCCAGAAAAGGAAGCGAAGATCCCACCATATAAAGGAAAATACTGAGCTTTGCTAAATAATCGTAAAATTTGTAACATCACCTGTGAAGCTGCATTACTGTAGATGATATCTTGACTAAAACCATTTGCCAGTTGACTCCAGATAACTGCAAAGGTCAAATATGTGGAAATAGAAAGCTTGGAACCAGCTTTAACATTGTAAGGTTGTTGGTCAAACCAGTGGACTAATCCCCGTTGCAGGTATTGTAAGATGAGTGTAATTTCCACCCAGTCTCTCAGGCTGATTTGGCGCTGCTGTCTAGCAAATTCAATCGCAGATTGTTCTGTTGCCAAGGCGCGAAATAGTGCATGGGGTAACTCGCTTTGTACTTGTTTTGCCCACGTTGCCCAAGGGCCACTTTCTTCTGGTATACCACCAAACCCCAAAGCTTCACGGTTTTGCTCATACATCCAGCTAACTAAATGGTCTTGTAGTCGCTGCCAAGATGCAACGCCACGGGCAATACCTTCGGAAATTTGCTGTAAATCAGAATCTGCTTGAGCAAACTGTTGTAAAGCTTTTGACAATTGCTGAAGTTGTTGTAGGTTGAGGCGATACTTGCTATTTGGATCTGTGACGCGTAAAAAGGTAGCCAGTCGTTCCTCGGTTGAGGCTGTAGTAATTTCTTTAACTGCTGTAGCTGTGGCTTCTGTGGCTTTATTTTGGTCTTGCACCCGTTGCCATTGACTTTGAATTGTTTTTATGGCCCTTAGACTACGGGTAGCTTTGGCTTTTTTGAGTTCGTCTTTTTCCTTGTCTACTTGCTGGTGAATGCTATTGAGGCGATCGCTCAATGCCAATTCAAAAATTTCTCCCGTTCCAGCCGTAACACCATTGAGCAACATTTGATACACTTGCTCAACAGAACTAATCTTGCCCTTGAGGGTAGTTTCAACAATTTCATCGACTAAAGCGAGGTAGCGATCGCGAACAGACACAGACTCAGACACATTCCAAACCAAGACACACTATGTCAATTCTAACAGCCACCAACTTTCACAGAAGCTATACGTGTGATTGCCAGTCTTGCTGGTTTTAAAACCTATTATTAGTGCTAAATATTTATAAACACTAATATTTTTCTCAATACTTGATGTCTTGGATAAGCAATAGGTATGCTTTCCATAGAGGTAAGGCTGCAATCAGTGATCAGGGATCAGTTATTGAGTAAATAAGTTGGCTGGTATCTGGATAACTGAAATAAATGTTAAATTCTGAAGGCAAAAAACGCGTGAACTTGGAACTGTCTACCCCTCTAGAATTAATGGGACGTTCAGCAGAATTTCAGCGAATAGTGGAAGTTCTGGCAGAAGATGGTGACTTGTTAATTGCAGGAGTACCAGGAAGTGGACGGCGTACTTTGGTACGGAGGGCTGCTTTAGCAGTGGGGGCAATTATCTTAGAGATAGACTGCATCCGCGCCACAGATGGAGAGAGATTTGTGCAGTTAATGGCGGAGGCGATCGCTCAAAACTTTGATGCAGTCAAAATTCAAGATTGGGTTGCTAGCAGTGGCAAAGAATTTTTTCGCTTCCAGATGCAAGAGAACTCCTCAATCCCCACTGGTAAACTAACACCAATGCGTTCCCTCAATCCAAAACAGCTGTGGCAAGCATTTGAGCTTTTGCTGGGATTACCCCAAATTTTGGCTGCATCTGAGAATCAGCGCGTGGTGATCATATTGCAGAGTTTCCCTCATATCCGCTCATGGGATCGTCACAGTTTATGGGAAGCTACATTCAGACGAGAAATTAATCAGCAAACTCATGTCAATTATGTACTTATAGCAACTATTGCCGAGACAACTCACCACTCCGAAGAGACTAACTACCCACTGGAGACTGTACAGTTAGCACCGTTAGCTAGAGATGTTGTAGCAGTATGGGCAAGGGAAATTTTACAGACAGTAGGACTAACATTTGATTCCCGTTCCAAAGCCATGCAACTATTTTTAGATGCTGTCCAAGGACACATCGGTGATGCAGTGGCAATTATTCGTCGTCTGCAAGCTTTACGTCGTCCTGATGGGTTAATTACTGAACAAGAAGTACAACAAGCGATTGAAGAACTACTTAAAGATTTATCTATTACCTTTGAGTCCTTACTAATGTTACTTCCAGGCAATCAAGTCCATCTTTTGGAATGTCTAGCCACAGATCCCACCGAAAAACCCCAAAGCAGAGAGTATATTCAAAAACATGGACTGTCCCGTGGTGGTAGTCTTCAGGGCGCACTCACTGGGCTTCAACACAAAGGCTTGATTTATGGTGCTGAACAACGGTATCAAATGGCACTGCCCTTATTGGCTTTGTGGTTACGTCAGCGTTTAAGTTGAAGAGTTAGTAGTTAGTGGTTAGTGGTGAGTCAGCGCGCCCCAAGGGGGGTCCCTCCCCCAACCCCAAAGGGGGCCCCTAGCCCCCAATCCCCAACGCCAGGTGCTTTATGCCGGGAAACCCGTCCACCGCACTGGCTCCTCCCTGTCGGTCGTGGGGACCGGTGAGTCCCCCATGAGCGACTGACGAACCCGTAGACACGTAGACGCGTAGACGCGAAGCGGCTTCCGCAGGTAGCGGCTTAAGGCAGGGTAGTGGCTTAAGGTAAGGGTAGGGTTAGTAGTAAATTTTTTACTACTTAATTTTGAATTTTGAATTGTTTTCCCCTCTCATTACCCATTACCAAACAGTTATTCAATTTGTGCAAATTTTTAGTTAGTAAAAATTGAACACAGATATTTCATCTGTGTTCATCTGTGTTCATCTGTGTTCGCAATTCTCATTTATCCAGCTAAAGGAGTTTACCCATGAAAGTTTACGAACTGCAAAGCAATGCTGGTATTGATGCTTTAAAACTAGTTGAAAAACCCGAACCAAAACCCCAAGCGGGACAAGTGCTTATTCGTGTTCGAGCTACGTCTTTAAATTACCGTGATTTAATTGTCGCAGAAGGAACCTATAACCCTACACAGAAATATCCTCTCATTCCCATGTCTGATGGTGCGGGTGAAGTCGTGGCGGTGGGAGAAGGTGTGACACGGGTTAAAGTGGGCGATCGCGTCGCTGGCATTTTCTTTCAAGACTGGATTTACGGTCAACTCACCCGCCAGAAAATGAAATCTGATTTGGGGAGTGGCATTGATGGGATGTTGGCTGAGTATATCGTTTTACACCAAGATGGATTAGTTATCTTACCCGCTCATCTCTCCTACGAAGAGGGTGCAACTTTACCCTGTGCGGCTGTGACAGCATGGCACGCAGTAGTAACTAAAGGTAACGTCAGTGCAGGCGAAACTGTATTATTACTTGGTACAGGTGGAGTATCTATATTTGCTCTCCAGTTTGCCAAAATACACGGAGCGAGAGTAATTATTACTTCTAGCAGTGATGAGAAATTAGCACGCGCCAGAGAATTAGGTGCTGACGAGACGGTTAACTATAAGATAACTCCCGATTGGGAAAAGCAAGTTTATGAATTGAGCGATCGCACTGGTGTAGATCATGTGGTAGAAGTCGGTGGCGCTGGCACTTTACCAAAATCTTTACAAGCAGTCCGAATTGGTGGACGCATTAGCCTAATTGGAGTGCTATCGGGTAGAGGAGAACAGGTAGATCCTTTACCAATACTTTTTAAAAGTCTAACAGCCCAAGGAATTTATGTAGGTAGCAGAGAAATTTTTGAGGATATGAATCAAGCCATTGCTCAGCATCAAATTAAACCTATCATAGATAGAGTATTTGGGTTTAATGAAGCACAAGAAGCCTACGCTTACTTACAAAGTGCGGCTCACTTTGGAAAAGTGGTGATTCAAGTTAATTCATGACAACTTGTGGTAGTTTGCTTATTTCTCATTACTCATTACCAAAACATTGCCAATGTAGAGAGCAAATTCACATTATGCTAGTAATCCACAGGTTTACAACCTAATTCTTCCAGCTTTACTATCATATCTTCGTAGTTTTTATAGTAGAAGTACTGGCGATTTTTTAAATCAACAACATAGTAGCCTTGTTGCCCGCCATAAAGCTCCAATAGTATGCTAAAAACCTCTTTTCTTGTTAATCCAAAATGTTCTTCAACGGAACCATGTATCAATTTCGCTGCTTCAATTTCTGATTGCTTCAGAGATTTTCCTAAAGTTAATGTAGTTTTTTCAATTAAAAAATCATTATCTTTTCTCCAGTATGTCACTATATGAAGTGGCCTAGTATAGGATTTTCTAGTAGGTATTTTTTTCAATTCCTCAGATGAATTGATGATTTGATACCTTTGAGTGAATTCTTCTTCCATACTTGCCTCTTAAGCTATTACCCCCACAAGGGCTAAAACTAGGCGTGGGGATAAATATTGAATTAGTTAGGACTTGGACTTACTTTGACCAGAGCCATTACCCTTTTCGTCTTTATCTTCTTTCACGATTTCTTCCCTCTCTACCGGATTACCTGAACTTTCTTCCATATATTCTCCGCCTCCTAAAGGAGTAAATTTCTCACCAATATTCCTTTCATTGGCTTTTCCGTTACTTTCACCTTCTTTTCTATTGCTCATATCTCAAATTCCGCGCGTTGCAATTGGATAACAAGAAAGTGGTAGCAAGTAACTTACTACCACAAAGTTTGGTGTGCAAAAACTTACACTGAGTCTTAGCCAAACTCAGAAAATTCACGGTCAAGCAAGCTGATCCACTGCTTTGCCCTTACAAAAATTATTTTGGCTGTTCTTCCAGAGGCTCTATATTCACCCGCTTTGAAATCCACTGCTTCTGGAACGAATATGATGCTGTTAATTGAACATAATATTATATTTGACCCTGTATAACTACAGGTTAAAAAAATTTTTGGGCATCGCTTGTTGTTGATAAGGCAGAAAGGGTAAGAATTTTTATGGTCTGTCAGGCGGCTAAGAATTGCAGGGCGAGATTAGTGCCGCAAAATCAAAACTTTTATGCCGAAGGGCTAAATGCTTCACGAATTGACCGACAGTACCATAAATTTCTGGGCAATCATTAATTCCGATTAATTTCTGATGGCGGTACAAAATTTAAGTTAATCGGAAGAGGTTGAGTTCGATGATCTCGAATAATCCGCAAAATGGAGATACCTGGAATTGTTTCCTCACAAGCATTTGCGGTACTTGATTCCGGAATATCTATAGGAATTCCACGTGCTTGTTTGAGTCTTTGTGCTAGGGTAAGCCTTCTATTTGTAGGCTGACAATTATCGTTTTGAGATGTTTGTTGTGCATCTTTATCATCAGGATCTGGGTCTGGATCTAGATCAGGATCTGGGTCTGGATTTAGATCAGGATCTGGGTCTGGATTTAGATCAGGATCTGGGTCTAAATCCTGATCTGGGTTTGGGTCTGGGTCTGGGTCTGGTCGGGGAACTTCGGAAACATTAATGGAACTACTTAAAGGTAGGCTTGGGTCATTGTATGAGCCACCAAGCGCTTGATTACTTCCCTCTGAAATGAAGATTTCCCCAGCTGTACCACTGACATTATCTGCTATGTTACCAGGGGCATATCCGGCAACGAAGTCTACACCCCTATGCTTAATATTGATTATGGCATTTGTTCCCGGTTCGGAACTGCCATTAAATCTAGAAGTTAAGATACTGGTTGGCACATTTGTAGGGCCACCAGTAGTAAAACTAAATGGGAATGTTTTTTCGGCCCTAAAAATACCACCTGCATCAATCGTAACACTAGCACCACTATCGGTGGTTCTTTGACCTTCACCAGTGATCGGGTTCAATCCCAAGGTATTGATGGTATCTACAACAATATTGCCATTCGTGGTTGTTAGGTTGACTGATCCTCTCTTTGTTGTGATATTCCCTGTCTTAATTTCTCCTGCGGCAGATAATACTACAGAGTCAGCAGGGAAAAGGTTAGAACCAGAACCAGAACCAAACTCGTCCGTACTAGGAAGCCCGACAGGAGTTTCAGCCGTGGTGATATCTCCTACTTCAATACTTCCGGGTAGGGTTACTATTTCTGGAGATTGTCCATTGGGGAATATGAAATTCGTTCCTTCAAAAGTTAGTCCAGGAGGGCTATCTGGGGAATATTGTAAATTCGTCACTCCAGCCCGTAAAATCACTGCTGGGCCTGTGTTCAAAATTGCTAAGTCTGGATCGCTACCTGTAGGGAAAGTACCAGCTTTCGTGATGTTGATGTTACCACCTTTAATGCTTCCGCCTGCCTCTACTTTCAAAGAACTGCCAGTGTAGTCACCAAAGCTGACATTACCATTAGAACTTATAATGCCATTGAAATTGAGAGTAGGATCGGGTTGGCTGTATGTTCCAGTTCCTGCGACTGAGAAATTACCACCACTGGCAATACGAGCATTACCAATGATATTACCATCACTAATCAGCTTAAAGTCGCCTCCACTACGAAGCAAAGATTCTGGACGACTCAAAGCTTGTATCTCGATACCCCCATTACCTTGAATCGTAATGTTACCTCTGGTTTGGATAATAGATGGCTGATCGGTTTCAGATAAATTTACAAGATTATTTGACTGTAGCAGTATATTTCCTAGAGATGAAAGATTGGTTCCTTTTAAAGTCAAGTCTCCCTGAGTATTCAAATTCAGGTTTCCTTGGGCAAATAGCTTAGAGTTTTCAGTTGTCAGAGTCTGCGCTGTTATGTTCAGATTTCCTTGTGTAGACTCCAGTGTGTCATTTTCAAATGTCAAGTTGTTGCCGATTAAATTCAAGTCGCCTATAACAGAAATGCTTTGAGAACCATCTATATTAATCTGAGGTGCATTTAGAGTCAGACTATTGGAATCTTGAGATGCTGCTATGGAGATCTCAATTTTGATATCATTTGTTGCTTCAATAGTCACATCTCCATCTTTTAGAGCTTCTACAATCTTTCCACTAGTAATAAAGAATGTGCCACCAGCATCTGTGTCGAGAATTTCTCCATCATCAAGTTCATTGTTATTTGTGTCTACAAAACCGCCGATAACAACACTTGTAGGATCTAATAGTAACTGTCCTACTTTGCCATTTGTCGCACCAACATTCACAAAACCATCAAAAGTTAAATTCTCTTTACCCGATATCTCGACAAATCCACCATCACCACTACTATTTCCACCACGGGCGCTCATATTTCCGTAGAAACGGGTTGTTCCATCTGCCCACGCAATCACACGCCCACCGTTACCATTTTCTAGTGCATCGGCATTAATTGTGGAGTTTCGATTGATAAATGTTTGGGAAGCATTTGGCACTGTTCCTTTACCCTGGTAATCACCGCCAATCAAAACAGTTCCACCACCATTTATACCAGAGGCGTTGATGTCGGCATCAACAAGACCGACTATATCCCCTAGTATATTGATATTTCCACCTGTTTCACCAGATACATTTATTTGATTAGTCACAACCGTAGTACCTGGTGTATTTGAAATTTTCACACCGGAACTTGTCAGCTTCACCACACCATTTTCTACATTTACACCAGTTGCGATACTGACATTACCCCCTGTCAACAATTCAGGTAACGCTTTTGGTGTAAAAGGCAAAGGGTTAATTGCTGCTTTTGTCTCTACAGGTAAAGCTAAACTCAACAAACTTCCTTCCGAGGTAATGCGAACTAACTTCTCTCCTTGTACAGCAGTAATGTTAATTTTGCCTCCTGGTGCATCTACTGTCCCTGTACTAATTACTGTTCCTCCCAGCAATGTCAGGTTTTGCCCTGAACCAACTTTAAGACTACCACCATTAATAATTGCTCCTCCTCCTGATTGAGTAAAAGCAAAAGCATCAGGTTTGCCAACTAAACTAGCGTAATCATTTGTACCAACAGCATTAAACCATTTATTATTAAACCCGATACCATTTGCTGTGGTAGCCGTAAACGCTGCTGGCACATTCAAGCTTGCACTAGGACCGAAAATAATGCCGGCGGGATTCATTAAAAACAGATTTGAGTTACCACCTGTCACTTTAATTAAGCCGTTAATTACCGAAGCTTCACCACCAGTGACTCGACCGAGAATATTCTGAATAGACGGGTTAGAAATAAAGTTAGCAGTTTGACCTTCATTTAGTCCAAATTTCTCGAAGCTGTGAAATAAGTTTGCATCTACTTGTTTGCCACCTTCGATATTAATAGTGTTATCAGTTTGGTTAACAACTGTACCTGTATCGTTGGGGGCTGGTGTAATTTGGGCTGTTGCTTTTGTTTGCAGTCCATCTAGGAAAAACGAACCGCAGAGGGCGCAGAGAACACTGAGGAACATCTGTGTGTATCTGTGTGCATCAGCGAAAAGTTTGATCGCCGGCTTCCGGCGTTCAAAGCTTTTCAAGAGGGTGTTTGATTTATAAAATATAGTTTTTGGCATAGTTTTCAACCACATCCAATAAAAATTAGTTTTATAAGCTACTAAATTTTAAGTAAAAACACTAGTAAGTGAGTAATGGGATGGTGGGTAACGCTGTCATTAACCCACCCGATGACTTGAATTTAATTCAACATCAAACTCCTCGTTAAAAGTTGTAATTGACACTAAAGTTAAAACCCCTGTCTTGGGCGTTGTTACCGCGATCGCTTAAATCTACAAAAGGAACTGCATAGTCAAATCGCATCAGTAACCGGGGTACGGGTTCCCAAATTAACCCTAAACCAGCAGATGCTAAAAATGTTTGATCGGGTAATCGGTTGGGATTTTCTGAGACGTTCCACACTGCACCCATGTCAACAAAGGGCGCTAGTTGCAGATTTGGCAGCCCACCTTGATCGCGTAAAATAGCTATCCGATCTTCGACTGAGAAACGAAAACCATTGTCGCCTGCACGGGCATTTTGGCGATAACCACGCAAAGACTGGCCGCCACCAATTAAAAATTGTTGTGAAGGTAGTAATGCATCTGGTGTAAGTTGGACATCAGCTTGGGCAATTAGTAGATTGTCTCTACCCAGGCGTTGCACCCTTTGAATTTGTCCTAGCCAGCTAAAGAAACTGCCATCAGGTGCAGAACTAGAGTTGCTTGTAGCATCGAAGACATCTAAACCGAAATTAAATTGCGATCGCACCGCCCACGCACCCTGTAGATCACGCTTGATGTAATCTTGCCCGAACTTCAACACCCGTGTTTTACTAGTACCGTCGTTATCAGGGCCGATACTTAAAGGTCTGGGTATACCTTGAACGACAAAGATATTCCGGCTATTGTGCAATGCAAATCCTAAAGATAGGGCAAATTCTTCGCGGGGAGTTCTAATAAAAGGTTGACGATAGCTGAGTTCATAAAGCTGGCTATCACCTGTAATATCTAATGCCGAAAATGGCGGTTGGGTGATTTCGCTATCAGTGGGAGAATAGCGTAACTGCAACGTGCCATTCATGGCATTCACTGGCACTCGGTAGATGAAGTCAAAGGAGTTGGAACCGCCTGTGATAGAACGATAATAGGAGGCGATCAGTTCATCACCTAAACCAGTAACGTTGCGGTAACTAATTGCACCACCAAAGCGTTCGGAACCCACAGCCGGCGGTGAGTAGTTATCAACTCCCACAACACCACTGATAGGATTAGCTTCTTTAACTCGGACTGTGAGAATACTTTGCCCGATGTTAGTTCCCCCTTTGAGAGTGGCTTCAACGTTAGTAAATAGGGGATCTTCTTTCAGGAGTCGTAGTTGATCTTCGATTTTATCGACTCTGAGTGGTTTACCTGTTGCTAATTTTACCCGGTTACGCACATAACTAGGATTCAGCCGTCGAGTCCCCTCGATTTCGATTTTTTCTAGAGAACCTTCTATAACTAAGATTTTGACTACACCATCAGTAATTGTTTGTTCGCCAAGAATTGCCCTAGAGGTAAGATAACCTTGATTTAAGTAAAGCTGAGTAATGTTATCTGCAACGCCTTGGAGTTCTTTGAGAGTTACTGATCGTCCCGCGAAAGGTTTGGTAATTGCGGCAATTTGATCTTGAGTAAGGATGGTGCTACCTACAACTTCGATTTTACTGACGGGTATGGTTATATTTGGCTGTTCTGGTGTTGGTGTTGGCGGTGGCGTTGGAACAGTTGGTTGTTGTTCTTCGCTGGGTGGTAGAGGTTGGGGTGTGGGTAAAGGTTGGGGAAACCGGTCTATATTCGGATTAGGTTTGGTGTCGGTGGGGACGGGGGATGTTTGGGCGATCGCACTTGAGGTTAGCAGGCAGAAGGCACAGATAATAAAGTAGGGATAAAGAATGAACCGCCATGACGCCAAGAACGCCAAGAATTTAGTTATATTGTTCACAGAGAAAATAAAATCATCGTGTAAGTATGGAATGCGTTTGTGTTTATGTTTAGCGATCGCATGATTACTACTGTCAATTATGTTTACAGTTAATCTTCTCAACCAAGTTTTGACAATTTTTGAATTTCTCAATTTATCTGACATTATTATTGTGGATTCTATATTTTTCAAATATTCAGTTATCAATTTTTCACTGTTCACTGATTTAAACGACTTCAAAAGGAATCGCTAAAGTGGCAATTTCTGAAACTTTAACTTCCTTGTCTGTAGTGGCACTAGTACTTGAGCGATCGCTACTCAAATCATCTAGTAAATCACCAATTACCTCGACTGGTTCTCCTAACTCTACTGGGCCAGAACTACGATTTAATTCTGCTGCTAAAGCCACTAATGTTTTCACAGCTTTTTTGAGTGGAGAACGACTGACTATCACTAGTACTTCTCCTGTACCTTTATCTATTGCTTTGAGTTTCAGGTGTTGCGGATCGCCGATTGTGCGAGTTTCTTTTGGTGCGATTAATGTAGATTCTTCGGTGGCAGGCCATTGATAGGGAAAGACCACTACTAACCCACCTGTAGAATCTACCAGTAAACTTGTTAAGTAAACAGGAGTAGATTCGTGGTTAGTAACTTTAAACTGAAATAGTTTCGCAAGGGGTAATTTTTGAGAATATCTTTGTTGGAATTCACCGCGATTATTTTTACCTCTAACTGTGGATGTTTTAAACAGAGTTTGATTTGGTTGATCTACTAAATTCATTGACACTTCTACATCTAGTTGAGAAGATGTAGCATTTAAAGTTTTTTTGATGATTTCAACTGCCAAAAATGATTTGATGATTGGTTCTAAACGAGAAACAGCTGCTGGGACTGTTTCTCCAAGTTTGCCAAAAGATTGTGGTACAAATTCTAGCCCTTTAGTAAATAAACCAATACTGCCAACTGTGGGTAGATTAGGAATATTTTGGCGTTGCAATTGTTGCCGATAATCATCTGTTAATCGGCTCAATATATACTGCACCTGTGGAGGATAGGGTACGTTTCCTGATTTGGCGGCTACGGCTTCAACGCGGTTGATTTGGGAAAGTGCTTGTTTGGCTGCATTCGTTTCTGCTGCGAGGGAGGGATCTATGCCAATAGTTAACTTTAAAGTAGCCGGAACCACACGACTTGATTCTTGCAGCAGCATTCCTGGTTGCATAGATGCAATTCCCCCTGGTTGCAGTCTGGCTGTGGCAATTAAACCCTGGCGAGATTCTAATTTAACTTGTGCAGATGCTTGCCCTTTTTGATCAACTATTGTGAAAGTTGCCCCTTTGCCAAAGCTTTCCAGGCTTTCTGAGTCTACTCCACCTAGCCAGATGGTAGCTTGTTTGCCTTCTACCTTGGTAATTACGGCATCAGCAGGGGGTAATTTTTTGTTGATAAAATACACAGGCTGGCTTTGATCACCGTCTGCTAGGGGTTGTTGCGGAGTTTTTAATACCCTCAACCCAGAAGTTAATTGAGCGATCGCACTACCTACGTTACTTGTTTGTTGCCAAAGATATTGAGTCAATAAGTAAGTAAATGCACCAGCAAAAAACTCATCAAATGTAGCATCGGCTGCATCTTGATCACGTTGAGCGCCAGCCAAAACTACTCCTTTACGCGCTCCTGCACAGCGCCTTTTAGCAAATTCTTCGGGAGAAATTTGTAACTTATCTAACCAACGCTGTTGATAGGCTATTTCCTCGGAACTAGGCTTTAAATTATTACCTGGTACAGAACGAATTCTAAAATTACCACGAGTACCACCGCCAGAGTGACAACTATCCATCACAAAAGAAACATTATCTGTTTGTAATGCAGACATCAGCAAAAACAGAGTCCGTCCCATGATGTCTGGTACTAACTTATTTTGTCCATCCTCAGCAGTAACGATACTACTGTTCAAATCACTATTGAATTGCTGATTTGGACATAACTGCACAGGATTGGGGTCAAGCAACTGGGAACCATGACCGGAAAAATGAAAAACTACCACATCTGTCGGTTTAGCTTGCTTAATTAAATGTTCTTCAAACGCTGTTAATATATTGTTGCGGGTTGGTTGCTTATCAGAGGGGTCACTTGTCAACCTGAGAATATCACTTTTGTTAAAACCGAAACGGTGAATTAGTAGTTCCTGCTGTAACTCTACATCAGTAACGCATCCTTCTAAGTCGGTAAATCTTTGACTAGCCGGATACTGATTAATTCCCACCAACAAAGCTAGTTTCCGCGGAGTGCCTTGTGCTAAAACCTGGGCATAACGGTTTCCTTGTTGAACAATATCTAAATAGCTCAAACCGAGTGTAGTTAACGTTGAACCAGCAAATTGTAAAAAATGACGGCGTCGCATTATTAATATCGAATATTAAGCAATAATTTGTCAAAAACTAACCCAAATATCGGGGAATCTGAACTAAAAAGCCGAGTTTATTAACTTAGTGACTGTGATTATACATTTATTCCTTAAGACTGATGCATAAATAATCATGTATTTTTTTATTCAAAAGATCATGGGGCAAATCCAGATAAATTTATGCAGCGATCGCACTTTTGAGAACAAAAAATTTCTTCGTTATCTACACAATTATTTACATTAAAAATTTATTTATTTATACATCTATCATTAGATATAGAAATCCTAGCTAATTTGTAAGCATCGCAGAGCCTAGATCCCCGACTTTGCAAGAGTTGTCGGGGATCTTGTCTAGTACCAAAATCTCAATTTTCTCAAATAATGTCTCTTGAAGTTTTAATTCCTACTTACCTCAACGATTAGAAATTAAACAAACTCTGCGCCCCTTTGCGATCCTTTGCGTTTAAAAACACTAGGAATTAATGCAAACCAATACTTAGCCTGCGTCCGCCCTTTGTAATTATTACTACTCCAATAGAAACTTGCTACACATGTATGTGCGTACATCCAAACCTGGAAAATTACCACAATTTCATGAGTAAATCCATGATTAGAGCCGTCATGCTTCATTTCATTTTGAAATGAGTAGAGAATGATTTACAAATAAGCTATAAGAACGTAATATGTTTATGGAAAATTTTAATGATAGATTTTTTACTTTATAAATTTAGTATTTGCAAACAAAAATTATGCAAAGATTAAAGTGGTAATTTATATAACATAAACCTACTGAGTTGAGGAAAATTCAACTAAAAAAACTGAGTAAAAATAAATAATTTGTGGATTTTGGTAGATATGATTAAAATCCAAACAATTTTCAGTATACATTCAACCACAGTTAGTACATAGACAAAAATCTTTTACTTAGCAAGAATTATTACTATATATTCAGTAAAGCTCGAAACATTTTTAGTGTAGTGTGAATTTTTAGTGTAGTGTGAGAAGTGTTTCATGCAAACTCAAGACAGAGTGACCGCATCAAAACTCCCAGATGCGATCGCTGCTAGCCAGAACTACTTGCTTTCAATTCAAAATCCCCAAGGTTATTGGTGGGCTGAGTTAGAATCCAACGTCACCATCACTGCGGAAGTTGTGCTGCTGCATAAAATATGGGGAACGGACAAATCTAGACCCCTACAGAAAGTAGAGGCATATCTGCGTTCTCAACAAAGAGAACACGGAGGCTGGGAACTGTTTTACGATGATGGCGGAGAACTTAGTACTTCAGTAGAAGCGTACATGGCGTTGAGGCTCTTGGGTGTACCCCCAACCGACCCCGCCATGCTCAAGGCCAGAAAATTTATTCTAGAGCGAGGCGGTATCAGTCGGACTCGCATTTTTACAAAATTACACCTAGCGCTCATCGGTTGTTATAGCTGGCAGGGTATTCCGTCGTTACCACCTTGGGTAATGTTGCTGCCAGAGAACTTTTTCTTTAACATCTACGAAATGTCCAGCTGGGCTAGGTCAAGTACCGTGCCCTTGTTGATAGTATGCGATCGCAAACCAGTTTTTCCCATCGATCCAGCAATCAACTTGCACGAACTGTATGCAGAAGGCATAGAACAAGCCAAATATGAATTACCCCGTAGTGGTAACTGGACAGATATATTTCTTACCCTCGACTTTGGTTTCAAACTGGCTGAAAACCTAAATTTAGTGCCTTTTCGTGCCGAAGGTATCAAAGCCGCCGAGAAATGGATATTAGAACGGCAAGAAGCAACAGGTGACTGGGGCGGTATTATTCCTGCCATGCTCAATTCGCTACTGGCTTTGCGCTGTTTGGATTACGACGCCGCCGATCCAATAGTCGAACGAGGACTGCAAGCGATTGATAACTTTGCCATTGAAACAGCAGACACCTACCGAGTCCAACCCTGTGTTTCCCCAGTTTGGGATACAGCTTGGGTAATGAGAGCGCTTGTTGATTCTGGTTTCGCACCTGATCATCCTGCTGTAGTACGCTCAGCTGAATGGTTGTTAAATAAGCAAATTCTCGATTATGGCGATTGGGTAGTCAAAAATCGGCAAGGTAAACCGGGTGCATGGGCATTTGAATTTGACAATCGCTTTTATCCCGATGTCGATGATACTGCTGTCGTGGTGATGGCACTAAATCAAGTCAAGCTTCCCAATGAAAAGTTGAAACACCAAGCCATGCGCCGTGCTGTTGACTGGATTGCTTCTATGCAGTGTAAAGCAGGTGGTTGGGCTGCTTTTGATTTAGACAATGATCAGGATTGGCTGAATCTCATCCCCTATGGTGATCTCAAAGCCATGATTGACCCTAACACAGCTGATGTTACAGCCAGAGTGTTAGAAATGTTGGGTAGTTGTCATCTATCAATTGATAGATATAAGCAACAGCGAGCGATTACATATCTATTAAATGAGCAAGAACCTGAAGGTTGTTGGTTTGGTCGTTGGGGAGTCAATTACATCTACGGGACAAGTGGCGTATTGGCTGCCCTATCTTTAGTTGCCCCTCAAACTCATCGCTACAACATAGAACAGGGTGCTGCTTGGTTAATTAGTTGTCAAAACTCAGATGGCGGTTGGGGTGAGACTTGTCGTAGTTATGATGACCCGAGTCTGAAGGGGAAAGGACGTAGTACTGCCTCGCAGACAGCTTGGGCTTTAATCGGACTAATGGCAGCCGGTAGAGCAACTGGCAACTTTGCCAAAGCAGCAATTGAGCGGGGAATTGATTACTTACTAGTAACTCAACTGCCAAATGGTACTTGGGATGAAGCTGATTTTACAGGTACTGGTTTTCCTAGCCATTTTTATCTGAAGTATCACCTCTATCAACAATATTTTCCTTTAATAGCTCTAGGTCAATATCAAAAATTATTTGCTTGATCTGTTAGAGAGCAAAAATTTGGGTGACAATTGTTCGATTTGATGAAAAAATTGTTTTCCAAATGCTACGCTACGGGAACTCCTGTAGCGTACGTCCCTACTCTAAATCCGAGAAGCACTTTTTTTGTCAGCAAATTATGAACAAAAAATTACACAAGTTTAACCAATTTTTCAAAATAAACAGTTGCAAATAAAATTATTAAGTTTTAGTGAAAACCATCAGTCAAATCATAAAAGATTTACAAACTTCGGTATGGTAAAACACGAACACAGGTATGTAGAAATGGATTTAATGACAGATGCTTTAGAAATTTTAAAAGAAACTAGTCGGACTTTTTATATTCCAATTAGTCGTTTGCCGCGAGGATTACAAGAAGCGGTGGCATCAGCATATCTATGTATGCGGGCCATTGATGAAATTGAAGACCATCCCACACTAGATAACCAGACCAAAGCTAATATTTTGCGATCAATTAGCTTAACATTACAGGCAGCAGTTGATGGTTTCACTATCGATGCTTTCTCTAGGGAATTTAGCTCTCACGAAAAATTATTAGCAGAGGTAACTATCAGAATCAGGGAATGGGCGCTACTAGCACCTGAGACTATCGCTCCCCGAATTTGGGATGCAACTGGAGCAATGGCAGACAGGATGGCATACTGGGCAGAAAGAAATTGGAAAATTCATACAGAGTCTGATTTAGATCGCTATACTTTTGGGGTTGCGGGTGCGGTAGGGCTGTTACTTTCTGATTTGTGGACTTGGTATGATGGAACGCAGACTAACCGTACTTATGCAGTTGGATTTGGTAGAGGTCTACAGGCAGTTAACATTCTCCGTAACCATAAAGAAGATTTAACCCGTAACGTCAATTTTTTTCCAGATGGTTGGAGTGCAGACAATATGCAAGTGTATGCTCGTCGTAATCTAGCATTAGCAGAAGCTTATACCAAAGCCCTGAGTGCTGGCCCGACTTTAGACTTTTGCCAAATTCCCCTCAGTTTAGCTTATGGTACTCTCAATGCCCTTGCTGATGGTAGAGAGAAACTTAGTCGTAGTGATGTACTGGCACTGATTGAGCAGGTAACTAATCTCAGCAAATAGAAATTGATGAATTACGTAAGACTGTGAATTAACAAAGTCGCTAATAGATCATGGGAAACACCCAACATACCAATGAACAACCAACCACCCACGAAAGATCCATCTGTGTCATCTGGAGGACACTGCGCCCTTGGGGGTTCCAACAGTTGTAGCACGTGTCCGTTGTTTATCGGTGTGTATCGGCGGAAAGTTTGAGCTAGGGCTTGGGGCGTACTCTACCTTGAAGCCGCCCTACGGGCGTCTACAAAGCAGCGTCCTGGAGGGAACTTCAAAGCTTTCCAAGAGAGTGGTCGATTTCTAAAAAAACGATTTTTTACCAGACGCAATATTCCTTGCGTCTCCATATTAATTCACATCAGGCGTGAATTATGAGATTTTCAGCATTCATAATTTGTGAAGAATTTTTCTTCAGCATTTGGGCGATCGCATCACCAGGAACAGGACGACTAAAGTAGAATCCCTGACCTTCATGACACCCACGCTGTTGTAGTTCTGTGGCCATGATTTGTTGGCTGTGCAGTTCCTGCA
This sequence comes from Fischerella muscicola PCC 7414, assembly GCF_000317205.1. Taxonomy (GTDB): domain Bacteria; phylum Cyanobacteriota; class Cyanobacteriia; order Cyanobacteriales; family Nostocaceae; genus Fischerella; species Fischerella muscicola. Next base: position 22,273 of record NZ_AJLK01000118.1, read on the forward strand.
ACTGAGCATTGATCTCTGAGGAATAAAACTTGTATTGGCTACGTCCCTGTTGCTTTGCTTGATACAAGGCTATATGAGCCTGTTGTAAAAGTTGATCTACACCATTGCGATCGCTCAAATCATTAATTGTGATACCGATGCTAGTTGTGATCCGAATTGTGTTACCTGCAATTAGGAAGGGTTTTGCCAATGTGCTTTGTAGTAACTGAGATAGCTGAATGACACTCTCAAAAGAAGGAATGTTAGTTCGAGCGATCGCAAACTCATCTCCATTTAAATGAGCCAGAATATCTGTTTGAGCGACACAATTTGATAAACGCTGGCCCCAATGGCAGTGTGTCTTTTATTCACAATTAGTTAAAAATAATTTCAGCGCAAATAAATATTTTTAAGTTATATATCATACTTTTATATATTTTTTGCTCATAAAGCTTATTCCATGTTTATCTCTTAAAATAAGCTTTATAGACATTTTAAATGTTAAATAATCTACGTTTATTTACTTTTAAGAATGTAAAAAATTTAAAATTATTGTTGATTCATGCCAAAGGGTATCCCTGGGTATACCCTCACAACTTCCTCAAATTTTTACATTTAATTTATATCTAGCTACTTAATTTCAACTAGGTTTATGGCAAGAAGACGGACAATATTTCAGATAGCAGCAAAGCCGGAAAACCCTTTGCACCAGGGGAGAATATTGAAGCTGCGATCGCAGCACTCTTGGCGGCAAATGCCAAACTACCTGAGTCACGCTGCCAAAAAAGCATTTCCAAGACTTTCCCAATTATGTCATCGGCATTGGGTAAAGCTGAATATATCCAGATCGATAACTTGATGTGCTTTCAGCAGATAAGGGGGGAAAGCAACTCAAGAGTCAAAATTTTTGACTTTTGAATTTTGACTTGTTACCCCACCCACAAACAACTAACCACTAACCACTGTACAGACGTGCCATGGCACGTCTGGTACAACAACCAACAACCAACCAACAACTAACCACTAACCACCAATTGTTGTTTTTCAGGTAACTGAGTATACTCAGCCACAATTTTCCGGAATTGCTCTCCTTCTATTGTCTCTTGTTCTACTAACAAATCCACCAGTTGATGAATAACCTGCTGATTTTCTTGGATCAACTGTTTCGCTTTTTGGTAGCAATCGATAATCATCTCACGGACTTTCGCATCAATTTTGCCAGCAATTTCCTCAGAATATTCTGATTTTGTCATCCAATCGCGTCCTAAAAACACCTCACTATTTTGGCTTTCCAAAGAAAACTGTCCTAACTCAGACATGCCATACAGCGTCACCATCTGCCGAGCTATTGATGTCACATATCCTAGTTCCCTTTCAGCCTTTCTACCACCCGCAGTTTCGGCAGAACCAAAAATCACTTCCTCTGCGGCTCTACCTCCTAATACTGCTGTAATTTTGGCCAATAGCTGGCTGCGAGACAATAAAAAATGCTCTTCATTGGAAATAAACCAGGTCATTCCCAATTCTTGTCCTCGTCGAATCAACATGACTTTTTCTACTGGATCATGGTCTTTAAGGAGAGTTCCCACTAAAGCATGTCCTACTTCATGGTAAGCAACCAATCGCTTGATCTTGCTGTCTATCAAGGGGGTTCCTTCCATCCCTGCCACTACCCGAACTACGGCATCATCAATTTCTGTCATGGTGATAGCATCTTTATGCCTTCTGGCGGTGAGAATGGCAGCTTCGTTGAGCAGGTTAGCTAAGTCTGCGCCAGTAAAACCAGTCGTACGACGAGCGATCGCTTCTAAGGAAACACTTGAGTCAATTTTCTTATTCCGAGCATGAACTTTTAAAATTTCCAAACGCCCTTTAATATCCGGTACATCAACAATTACCTGGCGGTCAAATCTTCCGGGTCTGAGTAATGCTGCATCCAAAACATCTGGGCGGTTAGTGGCAGCAATAATAATAATGCCAGTGTTGCCTTCAAAACCATCCATCTCTGTCAGTAGTTGGTTGAGGGTTTGTTCCCGTTCATCATTACCACCACCAATACCCGTACCCCGTTGTCTACCAACGGCATCAATTTCATCAATAAATATTAAACAAGGGGCATTATCTTTGGCTTTTTTGAATAAGTCACGGACACGAGACGCACCCACACCGACAAACATTTCCACAAATTCAGAACCGGAAATGCTAAAGAAGGGAACGGCTGCTTCCCCAGCGATCGCTTTTGCTAATAAGGTTTTACCAGTACCTGGAGGCCCTACTAACAGGACTCCTTTGGGAATACGCGCCCCAACAGCAGTAAATTTTTCTGGCTGTTTGAGGAAGGTAACAACTTCTTGAAGTTCTTCTTTCGCTTCTTCAATACCAGCGACATCATCGAATTTGATACCAGTTTTAGCCTCCATTTGAAAGCGAGCTCTGGATTTACCAAAGTTCATGGCTTGGCTAGAAGCATTCGTAGAGCGGCGTAGGAACAGTAACATTAAAGCAACCAGTGGCAAAATCCACATGAGGTTGAGCAAAAGACCAACAGCAGCTCTACTGTTAGCAGAGGAAACCTCGTCAAACTCAACTTTTTTTGCTTTAAGTTGGGCAATCAACTCTGGGTTTTGATCCAAAAGCTTTACACGCAGAGGTTGGGCATTTTCTGTCCCCTTCAGATATACATCTGCTACCTTTTCGGTTTCATCTAAATCTACCCTGGCGACTTCTCCAGCTTCAATTTTTTGGAGCAGTTGACCATAGGTAAGAGTGTTGTTGTCCTGCTGCTGCTGTTGCTGCTGCTCTGCTTTTTGTGCCAAGGCAGGAGGAGTACCTTCCACAAATCCTGGCAAAATCATTAAACCAGCTACCAACGCCCCTGCCAAAGCTGTACGTTTTGTCGGTCGCTGTTTTTTTGACACCTTTTTCTCAAAACTTCTCATAAGAATTACCCTTTATCCGCTGCCACGATCTGAGCGCTGGTTTTGTATGGCTTTATTTTTAGAAAGAGTAGAAATAACCTTTTCTCACTCTAGTGTAGCTCTGACAAAAACCCATTCCCAAGTTTTTCTACTCATACTTGTAAACGTGAAATACCAACTACTAGTTCCAGGGTAAGCATCGCCCATAATTTTTGCAGAATCTTGATTTTATTTCGCTCAAGAGTAATTAACTTACTATTTAAAGCTTTTTCCAATTGGAATCAGACAGAAAAGTAATTTTTTTGACCAAAAATCAGCTCATCGGAGATTACTAATTCTTTTATCAAAAAATATTCCTTTCAACCGGAATTTGACAAGCCAGGTTATATATAGTTAAGATATATTCATAGTCGTAATGATTCCGTTTTGCAAAATATATCTTCAGGTAGTTTAGCTAACTTCAGAAGGGGTGTAGGAGTGTAAGGGTATGGGGAGTAATGTAGAGACGCGCTATTTGAAGCGTCTAGGAGTGTGAGGAGTGTGAGGAGTAGTAAGCAATCAACAACCAACAATTAACTACTAACTACTAATGTACAGACGCGATGTTCCTCGCGTCTCTACACACTAACCACTGTACAGACGTGCCATGGCACGTCTGGTACAACAACCAACAACTAACAACTAACAACTAACAACCAACAACTAACAACTAATTCTGGTGTGTGCAGTTCATGATCACTACTTATTGAAGTTAATTAGTAGCTGGATGATTGATTATGGTAAAAATAGTTGGCATTGGTGGCAGTTTAAGAGCAGACTCCTACAGTCAAATAGCCTTACGTTTGGCAGCCCAACGGGTAGAAGCTTTAGGTGCAGAAGTGGAAATACTGGATTTACGGGAAATGCAATTGCCGTTTTGTAACGGAGAACAGGAGTATCCAGATTATCCAGATGTGCAAAAGTTGCAATATGCTGTGAGTCGTGCTGATGGGTTAATTTTGGCGACACCAGAATATCACGGCAGTATCAGTGGTGTTTTAAAAAATGCCTTAGATTTGATGAGTTTTGAGCAGCTGTCTGGTAAGGTAACAGGATTAATTAGTGTGTTGGGAGGACAACCTAATAGCAACGCCTTGAATGATTTAAGAATCATTATGCGCTGGGTACACGGCTGGGTGATTCCCGAACAAATTGCTATTGGACAAGCGTGGAAAGCTTTCAGTCCTGAAGGGAAGTTGTTGGATGAAAAGCTTGCCCAAAGATTTGATCAGTTTGCTCAGAGTTTGGTGGATAATACCCGCAAGCTACGAGAAGTTGATTAGTTAGTAGGAAACTAGGTGGGTTGAGTTTCTCAACCCAACCTATATTTTATGAGCCAATCACATAGATATTGACTTTCGAGAAAAGGTAATTTTATCCACTGCAACCATTGACATAGGTTTCATCTCTCCAGTTTCTATATCCACTGAAAAAAGGAAATTAGTTCCTTCGTTTTTAGGATCAGCAAGCGCATAAACTTCTCCTGATGGAGAAAAGGTAAGGCTTAGTAAATCATTTTGCAAAGGCTGTTCATCAAACATCAATAGCGATAAGGTGACAATGTTTCCCTTACCAGTAATCATAGACCTGTTATCCAGGTCTAGCTGTACCAATCTTGTAATACCTTCTCTACGGAGAGTGGTAGCATAGATTCTTCCATCCGGACTTAGGGCAAGATTACTAAATCGTCTATCTGGTAATAATTCCGGCAGAGATAAATCAGAACCAGAAGAGACTTTGCCATTTTTTGGATTAATTATTATCATCTCAAAAGGAGGAATACCTCCATTTAGACTGACTATACCAATTAGTTTGTCGTCTTTCGTAGCCAGCAGATTTTCAATTGTACAATTAGATTTTTTTAATTCTGATATTTTTTTTGATTTAGAAGATTGATTATCAAAAAACAGCAGTTTATTATAATTTCCCTCTCTAGTTAATGCTGTACTTACAATAACAAATGTACCATTTGATAGGGCAGTTAAACCAGTTATTCGCTCAGTCGGTTCAGTGTATAAAGCCAAGCTGGTTGTCTCAGTTTTTATATCAGTTTTATCTACTTTTGTGGGGGGAATCTCTTTAAAGGTTTTAGGTGTAATTCGGCTAGTCATAGCCTGCCTACCAGTTGGTAAGTCTAAAGATACCAAGGAAATTGCTGGGGTAGTATTTGCGAAGTCAGTAGAGATTGTTTGACTTAGACTTTGCTTCTTGTTAAATTTTGCTCCGATGAGCAAGGCTGATCCATTGGCCAATGTCTTACCCCCACATTTGGCGATCGCTACTCATAATGCCAACTGACCAAATTGTTAACATTTGAATTTTTAGATCATAGATTGGCAAACTAAGTATATGGTAGTTTGACGGCAAGCAATGTTAATCTTTGCAAAATTGTAAGAGCGTGGGGGTGTGCATAAATAAGGTAGTAAAAAGACCTATAGACTATTGGCCATTATTGACAATGGAACGCCAGTTGCGTAACTCATGTAAATGTTAAGGCTTGTCCGCGTACTTGTGTATGCAGTTTGCCTTTTTCATAAACAATCTCACCACCGACAATAGTGTAAGCAGGCCATCCAGTGAGATTCCAACCTTCAAAAGGACTCCAACCACATTTACTTAAGATTTCTTCACGTAAAACTGGACGGTAAGTTTGTAAATCGACAAGCACCAAATCGGCATCATAACCAGGTGCGATCGCTCCTTTGTTAGGAATACCATAGGCTTTGGCGACAGCAGTAGACATCCAATTGACAACTTGGGCAACACTACATCGCCCCTGGGCTGTGGCTGTTAACATTAAAGGTAAAGAAGTTTCTACCCCTGGCATTCCAGAGGGACTATTGGGGTAAGGTTGCGCTTTTTCTTCTAAGGTGTGGGGTGCGTGATCGGTAGCAATAAAATCAATCACGCCATCATGCAAAGCTTGCCAGAGTACTTCGTTATCGTGGGGCGATCGCAAAGGTGGATTCATCTGGGCCAATGTGCCAATCTTTTCATAGGCACTAGTATTCAAAAATAAATGTTGTGGTGTTACTTCCGCTGTCACCCAACTAGGTTTGTGTTGACGCAGTAACTCTGCTTCCTCAGCCGTAGACATATGTAAAATATGCAGACGACGCTGATATTTTTCTGACAGTTTTAATACCTGCTGCGTTGCTAAGAGTGCTGCCTGATTATCTTGGATTTGAGAATGAACAGCGACGTCATGAATACCAGCAAATTCTTGGCGTCTTTGGTTAATTCTCGCTTGATCTTCAGCGTGGACGGCAATTAAGCGTTTTCCTTTGGCAAATATCGCCTCCAAAACCTCTTGCTGATCGACAAGCAACTGGCCATGCATCGATCCCATAAAAATTTTGATCCCTGGAGTGGGATTTGCCAACAGCAAGTCCGGCAAAATTTCTGCTGTTGCACCTATAAAAAAGCCATAGTTAACTAGGCATTTATTCTGGGCGCGTTGCAATTTATCATCAAGTGCTTGCTGGGTAGTTGTGAGAGGACGCGTATTTGGCATTTCCAAAAAAGAGGTGACTCCGCCTTTGGCACACGCACAAGTCGCAGTAAACAAATCCTCTTTGTGTTCCAATCCTGGTTCACGGAAGTGTACCTGTGGATCAATGACTCCTGGCAACAAAATTAACCCTTCTGCGTCAATTTCTCTGATCGCTGTTTGGTCGGTGGATATTTCTGGTGCGACTTCGACAATGAAGCGATCGCGCGTCAGCACATCCCCAATCATGAATTCTCCATCGGGTAAGATTATCCGAGCGCGCCGAATTAGTAAACTAGTGGAAGATGACATGGATGTTCAACTGTTAAAGCAAGAGCGATTTTTAACTAAATTCCCTTTGGGAGTAGGGTGTAGGGGTGTATGTGAGTAAGAGTGTAAGGAAAAAAATCAAATTTATGAATAACAACATTATGTGGAATTCACCTATACCCTGATACCCTTACACGCTTATACCCTTATACCCTTATACCCTTATACCCTTAATGAGGAACCATAATCCTTTAGGTTAAACTGAATAAGATTGTTAGCCATTAATTTTTGTCACTGTTCACAAACAAGTTGATTTTTTTCTCATGAAATAAATAATTCAGTTATGAACCCGTAAACTCCTAAGTTTCTATCTCCACCTTCTATTTCAAGCTTGTCAACAGGACTACGTAACTCAAAAGACTTACTTAGCACGGTTAAGATTAACAGATATAACATCCTTTAAACGGACAAAATAGAAATTGTATTTTGGGCCATTAGTCAATTAATTTCATGCAAAATCAAGTGTCTGATAACAACAACTCGACTCAAAAACCTGACAGTTCCTGGATAGCAGAACTAGGTAGAACAATTGTATTAAGTATCGTATTGGCTTTGGGTATTCGTACCTTTGTGGCCGAAGCCCGGTGGATTCCATCGGGATCAATGGAACCAACCCTACATGGTTCGCCTAATCAATGGAAAGCAGATAAAATTATTGTTGATAAGTTAAGTTATAAATTTTCTAATCCCCAAAGGGGAGATATTGTAGTATTTTCACCCACAAAAGAGCTACAACAAGAACAATACCAAGATGCTTTTATTAAGCGTATTATTGGTTTGCCAGGAGAAAAAGTAGCACTCAAAAACGGTAAAGTATATATTAACAACGAACCCCTACCAGAAAACACGTATCTTTCTCCTTCGCAGGAGACAGTAGTCAACGTTTGTACTTCTGGCCCACAGCCGCCTTTTCTTGCTAAACCAGTAACTATACCTCCCGATTCCTATTTAGTATTAGGTGACAACCGTGACAGCAGTTATGATAGCCGCTGCTGGGGCGTTGTTCCTAGAGAAAATATTATTGGTCGTGCCGTCATTCGTTTTTGGCCCCTAAATAATATTGGTGGTATCGATAAGTCGCCATTGTATCCGTAGATGAGGAGATGGGGAACTCGGGGTCCCCACTTTGTGGGGTTGGGGGGTAATGGGGAGTGTGGGGAGTGGGAGATCATTAACTAAACACTAACTACTAACCCTACCCTTACGGGAAGCCACTACGTGTCTACGGGTTCGTCAGTCGCTCATGGGGGAGACCCCCCTTGGGGCGCGCTGATTCACCACTAACCACCAACCATTAACCACCAACCACCAACCACCAACCAACCACCAACAAATCATGCCATATGTTGCCAAGATTTTAATCTACCCGATTAAATCACTAGATGGCGTAGAAGTGAAAACGACAAAAGTTCTATCTAGTGGTGCTATACAGTATGACCGTGAGTTTGCGATTGTTGACGAACTTAACAAGTTTGTTAATGGTAAGCGTCATGCCAAAGTTCATTTGTTGCGATCGCAATACAACTTAGAAGATAGAACTTTCTTATTAAAAGTCTCAGAAACTAATTGTCAACAAGTTTTTCATCTTGATTATGAACGGCAAGCACTGGAAGATTGGTTAAGTAAATTTTTTGGTTTTGCCGTTAAACTACAGCAAAATCCTGTGATGGGTTTTCCTGATGATACTGTCTCACCGGGACCAACCATCATTAGCACAGCAACCTTAACAGAAGTGGCTTCCTGGTTTGCTGGTATTAGTGTAGATGAAATGCGTCGTCGTATACGTGCCAACATTGAGATTGATGGTGTACCAGCATTTTGGGAAGATAGATTATTTGGGGAACAAGGTGATATTTCCTTTCGAGTTGGAAATGTACACCTGTTAGGGATAAATCCCTGTCAGCGTTGTGTAGTACCAACACGCGATTCTTTGACTGGAGAAGTTTATAAAAATTTTCAGAAAGTATTTGTCACAAAACGGCAACAAACATTACCCAGTTGGGTGGCTTCATCCCGTTTTAATCACTTTTTCAGGTTAAGTGTAAACACGCGATTATCACCTTCTTCAGTAGAAAAGAATTTCAAAATTGGTGATGAAGTAGAAATATTGGAGAAATAAAAATAGGGTAATTGGTAATTGGTAATTGGTAATTGGTAAAAAACAGCAATCAGTAATTGCCAATTACCAAAATCTATCTGTGTGCATCGGTGTGTATCGCTGTTCGTTTACTTATATCTTGCACCAACTTTTCAGCCCGCCAAGAAATAAATTTCAAAGGCTCATAACTAAAGTCAGATAAATCTGACTAAAACAATATTTGAGTCCGTTGAAACGGACTTATGCTATTAGCCAGAGAATTTATTCTCAGGCGGAACATTGGGCTAATTGAGAATAATGCAAGATATGTTTTTTTAAATATGAATATTAAAAAAAGTGAATGATTTTACCTTTTTTCTGTAAAGTATGTTCAAAAACTAATACTTCTAATCTAAGTAAACTGAAGTGTTATAAATAAGCTTTATTGGGATATAAGATAAAAATCAACAATAATTCAGTGCATTCAAGTGATTTCCAGCACTAACTCACTCATTATGAAAAGATATGCTAGGGATGCCTATGCATTTACAGTGTAGTTAAATCACAAAATAAAGTTTGCGATCGCAGAGCAAGTGCAGGATGAATTACGAACGGTTACAACCTGGTAAAAAAGATATTCTTATCATAGATGACACGCCAGATAACTTGCGGATTTTATCCTGGCTTCTCACTAAAGAAGGATGCAGTGTTCGTAAGGCTTTAAACTGGCAAATGGCACTTACTGCTTGCCAAACTTTATCACCGGATTTGATTTTACTGGACATCATGATGCCAGAAGTTGATGGTTATGAAATCTGTCGACGTTTGAAAGCTTGTCAGCAAACAGCTGATATTCCTGTAATTTTTATCAGTGCCTTAGATGATGTTTTTGATAAGGTAAAAGCTTTTCAGATAGGTGGGGTTGACTATATCACAAAACCCTTTGAATTTGAAGAAGTTTTAGTGCGTGTAGAAAACCAACTGGCGTTGAGAACAGCGCGGTTAGAAATATTAAAACTCAACGCCGAATTAGAAAACAGGGTACAAGAACGCACTTGGGAACTCAAAAAGACTCTGCATAAACTCCAACAAGAAATGAATCAACGCCAGCAGTTACAGAATAAATTGTTGGAAATAGTACTACACGATTCTCTGACTGGACTACCAAACCGAGTTTTATTTCTCAAGCGGTTGGAACAAGCTCTCAATCGTGCCAAGCGAGAATCTAATTACCATTTTGCTGTCTTGTTTTTAGATTGCGATCGCTTCAAAATTGTTAATGATTCTCTTGGTCATTTAGTAGGAGATGAATTACTAATTGCAATCACTCGTCGTTTACAAGAAACTCTCAGTCCATTTGACACATTAGCCAGATTTGGCGGCGATGAATTTGCTATTCTTCTGGAGAATATTACCGATATCAATATAGCAATTGAAGTAGCTGAAAGTATACTCGAAAAATTATCATTAGCATTTCCATTGTCCAGGTACGAAGTCTTTATTAACGCAAGTATTGGTATTAACTGGGGAAATAATAGCTATGAAAAACCAGAATATTTGTTACGAGATGCCGACACAGCAATGTATCGTGCGAAAGCTCTAGGAAAAGGCAGATACCATGTTTTTTATCCTGCTATGCATCAGGAAGTCATCAAAGTTCTAGAATTAGAAAATGACCTGAGAAGGGCTGTAGAACGCCAAGAATTTGTCGTTCATTATCAACCAATTATTTGTCTGAATACAGGCAAAATTGCCGGATTTGAAGCTTTGATTCGCTGGCAACATCCTACAAAAGGATTAGTTTATCCTACAGCATTTATCCCAGTAGCAGAAGAAATAGGCTTAATTAATTTTATTAATCTTTGGGTACTGGAATCAGCTTGTCAGACTTTGCGAATCTTGCAAAATCATCCTCATATCAAAAATAATCTTAATATTAGTGTCAACCTTTCACCACGTTTATTTTCCTTGACAAATTTCCTTGCTCATGTAGATCAAATTATTGATAAAACCAAAATTAATCCTGCCAATCTCGTACTAGAAATTACAGAAAATTTGCTTATGGATAAAAGTGATGAGATTAAAACAACTCTTGATGAATTAAAAGACCGTCAAATCAAATTAGTTATGGATGACTTTGGTACAGGCTATTCTTCTTTGAGTTATCTGCATAATTTTCCTGTAAATGCTCTCAAAATTGATAAATCTTTTGTTCAACTTATGCAGAAAAATCAACAAAATTTGGGATTAGTGCCAGCCATAATTGGCATTGCTCATTCAATGGCAATGACAGTGATCGCTGAAGGCATTGAAACCCAATATCAGTTAGAGCAACTGAAAAATTTAAAATGTGATTTTGCTCAAGGGCATTTATTTTCTACTGCTATAGATTTAGAATCAGTTCTGAATTTAGTTGCTGCTGCACCTCAATGGTAAATACTAAACTTCCTTGAGTAAATAATCATGAGTCAAGAGTCAGTACCTGCCACTAAAGGCAACATTCTTATCGTTGACGATCAGCTAGATAATCTGCGCGTGTTATCTACTATTCTTATGGAAGAGGGTTATCAGGTTCGTAAAGCTCTCAATGGGCAAATGGCTTTAGTTGCCTGTCAAACATTAGCACCTGATTTAATTTTACTGGATATTAACATGCCGGATATCAACGGTTACGAGGTTTGTCAACGTCTAAAAGCTAACTCGCAAACCTGTAATATTCCTATAATTTTTCTCAGTGTCTTAGATGATGTTACCGATAAAGTTAAAGGTATTAAAATGGGTGGTGCAGACTACATTACTAAGCCATTTCAGCTTGAAGAAGTAGTAGTGCGCGTACAAAATCAACTAACAATCCAGCGCTTACAAATGCAACTTCAAGAAATAAACCAAAAACTTTTAAAGCAAAATTCACTACTGCGATTAGAAATTGAAAAACGTCGCCAGGCAGAAATCGCTTTACAAGAAGTGAATGAAAAATTACAAGAGTTAGCTTTGCTTGATAGTTTAACAGAAGTTGCTAACCGTCGTTACCTGGATGATTACTTACAAAGAGAATGGCAGCGCTCAGCACGAGAAAAAACTCCTCTAGCATTTATGTTATGCGATATCGACTATTTTAAAGCATACAATGATACCTACGGACATATAGCTGGTGATGCTACCTTGAAACGAGTTGCTAAAGCAATTAAAACTGCTGCTAGGCGTCCAGCAGATTTAGTGGCGAGATATGGCGGAGAAGAATTTGCCGTAGTTTTGCCTAACACAAATTTTTATGGAACTGTACAGGTAGCTGAAAATATTCAATTGCAATTACAAGAATTGAAAATAGTCCATGCTATGTCTGTTGTGAGTGAATATCTAACATTAAGTATTGGTATAACTGTTTGTATACCAAATAATCAATATTCACCTAGTAACCTAATTGCTACTACTGATCAAGCACTTTATCAGGCTAAACAACAGGGACGTGATAATTACTGTGCTTATATTTCTTTTTATCGTAGCTATTTCTTGGCAGAAAATTTTGATGAGTCAAAAATTTTCTGCACCGAATTGGGTAATTGGTAATTGGTAATTGGTAATTGATATAAATAATTATTTTTACCTTCAAAATATATTTTTTTCAACTAAATTTATAAGTATTTCTCAGAAACTGCCTATACCAAAATCTAGAAAACATCTTCTTAGAACTTACACTGAGCCTTAATTTTTGCCTATTTAATTATTGAAATTCCCACAATGCATTTGATTCCAGAAAGAGATTATAAAGCAAATATCTTGGTAGTTGATGATACTCCTGATAACTTGCGTCTTTTGTCAGCAATGCTGACTTCACAAGGCTATGAAGTACGTAAAGCCTTGAGTGGCAAAATGGCACTTACTGCTTGTCAAATGGTTTTACCAGATGTGATTTTGTTAGATATTAACATGCCAGAAATGGATGGCTATGAAGTTTGTAGGCAGTTAAAAGCTAATGAGAAAACTCGCCCAATTCCAGTTATTTTTATTAGCGCTCTCGATGATGTTTTAGACAAAGTTCAAGCTTTTGATGTTGGTGGTGTAGATTATATCACTAAACCTTTTCATGGAGTAGAAGTTGTATTACGAATCGAAAATCAACTCAACTTATGCTTATTACAAAATAAATTGCAAGAAAAAAATACCTTGCTGCAAAAAGCTCTTGATGATTTGAAAGCTTCTCAAGTTCAAATGATTCAACAAGAAAAAATGGCAGCATTAGGACAGTTGGTAGCAGGGATTGCTCATGAAGTTAACAACCCTATCAGTTTTATCTATGGTAATCTCGAATATGCAGGTCAATATGTATTAGATTTGGTAAATCTTATTGAAGTCTATCAGCAGGAATATCCAAATCCCACACCAAGAATTCAAGAAATAGTCAAGCAAATAGATTTAAATTTTTTGATCAATGATCAACAAAATCTCATGGGTGCAATGTTTAGAGGAGCAGAACGTATCCGTTCTATAGTTGAAGCTCTACAAAACTTTTCTCGACTTGATGAAGCGCAAATGAAGCGAGTCGATGTTCATGAAGGTATAGATAGTACTTTGGTGATGTTGCAACACCGACTCAAAGAAACAACAGATCGCCCTGCAATTGAAGTAGTAAAAGAGTATGGTAATTTACCCCTAGTGACTTGTTACGTCAGTGAACTCAACCAAGTTTTTATGCATCTGTTGAATAATGCGATCTATGTTTTAGAAGAGAGTTATGAGCCAGAAAATACCAATTACCAATTACCAATTACCAATTACCAATTACCTAGCATTCACATTCGTACAGCGATAACAAGCTCAGATACTGTAAAGATTTGTATTGCTGACAATGGCCCTGGTGTGTGTGAATCCGTGCTTACGCGAATATTTGACCCATTTTTTACTACAAAGCCACCAGGCAAAGGCAGTGGACTAGGATTGGCAATTAGTTACCAGATTATCGTGCAAAAACATCAAGGAAAACTCACTTGTGCTTCAACGCCAGGAAAAGGAGCGGAATTTATCATCGAAATTCCTCTCAAACAAACCGAATTAAATTAGGCAAATGCCTACAACATTTTTCTGTCACATAGCATAATAGATAATGTGACTGATCACCTCAACCCTTTACAATCCCTCAAAGAAGGTCACTGGTTCAAGCTCATTTGCGGAGCCAGCTTTCAACACCTGCCTGCGGTCAGAAGTTTAACATTGGCCTACACACTGGCCGGCGCTGACTGTATAGATGTGGCTGCCGATCCAGCTGTAATTGCCGCAGTTCGAGAGGCCCTACAAGTTGCAGCTGAACTTGCCCAGGATGCACAAGCGCGAGGCTTTGGCAAAAAAGGTAAGTTGCCGTTTTTGATGGTTAGCCTTAATGATGGGGAAGATCCGCATTTTCGCAAAGCAAAATTTAATTCTACAGAGTGTCCTCCAAATTGCCACAGACCATGTGAAAAAATTTGTCCAGCACAGGCAATAAAGTTTAGCAATAAACCAGAGCTTTTTTCAGGAGTTATATCTGAAAAGTGCTACGGTTGTGGCCGTTGCATTCCTATATGTCCATATGAAAAAATTTATACAAGTTCTTACGTGATCAAACCGGAAGCGATCGCACCATTGATTTTATCAACTGGGGTGGATGCTATAGAAATTCATACACAAATAGGACGTTTGACAGAATTTCAGCGATTATGGCAAGCAATTTCACCCTGGGTTGAGCAATTGCAGTTAGTAGCGATTAGTTGTCCAGATGGAGAGGGTATGATTGATTACCTACATACCCTGTATGATGCGATCGCGACCCATAAATTTACCTTGATTTGGCAAACCGATGGACGGCCGATGAGTGGTGATATTGGTGATGGCACCACCACAGCCGCAGTCAAATTAGGGCAAAAAGTCTTGGCAGCAAATCTACCGGGATACGTGCAGTTAGCAGGCGGCACTAATAGTTATACCGTTGCCAAGTTAAAGGCGATGGGACTCCTACGAGGATGGGGAGATGGGGCGATGGGGAACTCGGGGCCCCCACGACCCCAGGGAGTGGGGATTAGGGGTAAATGGGGAGAGGATTTCACCCCACCACCCCACCACCCCATCACCCCATCACATATTTCCGGAGTCGCCTACGGCAGCTACGCCCGTGTATTGCTGTCACCAATTCTAGAAGAGTTAGAAGTCAGGGAGGTGAATGACACCAGTGTCAAAACAACTGTCCGCCTAGAAGATGAACCAGAATTGCTCTGGCAAGCTGTTGGACTTGCCCATTCTCTTGTTTCCCAGCTCAAGTCACAGCAGTAAGGGTACGGGGTAAACTCTCGTGTCCATACAAGCACATTCGCTATCTCTAAAAACGTCACCATAATAAGCATGACGATTACAGACGATCTCCAAAAATTGTTAGATATTTTGCCCCAAGACCTGCGGCAAATATTAGAGAAGCATCCCCAACGAGATAGTTTAGTGGAAGTGGTTTTAGATCTGGGCCGTCGCCCAGAGGCCCGCTTCCCTCATCAAGCCGAGTATCTGAGTGAAATACCCGTCACTCAGAACGTCATTGATGATTGCATCCAGCGAGTGGGGAACTTTGGCGGAGATAATCGAGCAGGAATAGAGCAAACTTTGCACAGAATCAGTGCCATCCGTAATCGCAACGGTAAGATTATTGGCTTAACTTGCCGTGTCGGTCGAGCAGTGTTTGGAACCATCGGCATGATTCGCGATTTAGTGGAAACAGGTAAATCGATTCTGATGCTGGGACGCCCGGGTGTGGGTAAAACCACTGCCTTACGGGAAATTGCTCGTGTTTTGGCGGATGAGTTGAACAAACGCGTGGTGATTATTGATACCTCTAATGAAATCGCTGGTGATGGCGATGTTCCCCATCCAGCAATTGGTAAAGCCAGGCGGATGCAAGTTGCTCATCCGGAATTACAACATCAAGTGATGATTGAGGCTGTGGAAAACCATATGCCTGAAGTCATTGTCATTGATGAAATTGGCACTGCACTGGAAGCCTTAGCCGCTCGCACCATTGCCGAGCGGGGTGTACAGTTAGTAGGTACTGCCCACGGAAACCAAATTGAAAACTTAATCAAAAACCCCACCCTTTCGGATTTGGTTGGTGGTATCCAAGCTGTGACATTAGGAGATGATGAAGCCAGACGTAGAGGCAGTCAAAAAACTGTTTTGGAACGCAAAGCGCCTCCCACTTTCGAGATTGCCGTAGAAATGCTGGAACGGCAACGTTGGGTAGTCCATGAAAGTGTGGCTGATACAGTAGATAGTCTGCTCAGAGGGCATCAACCTAGTCCACAGGTGAGAACTGTAGATGAAAGTGGCAAAGTCAAGATTACACGCCAGTTAACACCTTTGAACGGTCGTTCCCAAACTCTCGCCAAAGAAGAGTCATTTGTACCAGCACGACAGTCAAACGGCTGGCGATCATCTGGGCAAATGCAACCATTACCACCAGTTAACACAGAACTACCAAAGCTGACTAGACACAATGAGTTTGATCGGTTACTGGATGAATCTTTTAATTACTTTGGTGACTTTGATGAGGCTGATAGCAAACTAGCAGGGCCTAATGGTGAAGACTTGCCACTACACATTTATCCCTATGGTGTGAGCCGTGGTCAGTTAGAACAAGTTGTAGAGGTGTTGAGTTTACCAGTGGTCTTGACAAAAGACATCGATAGTGCCGATGCGATTTTGGCATTGCGATCGCACGTCAAAAACCACGCCAAATTGCGGCAAATGGCCAAAGCCCGGCAAGTCCCAATCCACATGATTAAATCTAGTACTATACCGCAAATTACCCGTGGCTTGCGGCGATTACTCAACATTGACGATCCAGAGGTGACTGATGATCGCGAACTGCAATTATTTCTCCACAGCGCCAGTGATGACGAAATTGACGCTCTAGAAGAAGCTAGATTAGCAGTCGAAAATATCGTCATTCCCAAAGGACAACCAGTGGAATTATTGCCCCGTTCTCCCCAAGTGCGGAAAATGCAGCATGAGTTGGTAGAACACTACCGCTTAAAGTCCCATAGCTTTGGAGAAGAACCAAATCGGCGTCTGCGGATTTACCCTGCATAATACTGTTTCACTATATTTGATACCTTTGGCGAAAACGAAGACAAGGAGGACAAGGAAGAAAAGGGAGAAAAATTTGTATCAATAATTTTGTGAAATGGTATGACACTGAACTGGTAAGCTAATCCCCCAACTTCAAGTTGGGGGATTTCGTGGTAATTGCTAAGAGCGCCATTACCGATTATTACCTATTGCCAAAGTCGGCGATCGGTGAGTCCAGACCCGCAGACTTTCGGTGATTACGAATGAGCAAAGGCTTCTTTAAGTCTGTCTTCTTGCTCTTTGGGCAAGTTAGTAGCAAGAATCTTGAAATCCTCGTTTTTTAGAGCTTCTGCAATTCGCTCAACTACCTCGTTGGAAGTCAGTAAGAATAGCGCCGAAGTTCCTTCCGTAACTTCATCACGGACTCTCTTAATGAAGTTATCGTCAATGCCCACATCTGCAAAAGAGGCTGTCAACGCACCAATTGCCGCACCAATCGCCATTCCAAGAATCGGAATAAAGAAAAGGATACCAAACAGCAGCCCCCAGAAAGCACCATCTAGCGCACCTAATCCAGACAAGTTATGTAGTTGGCGAGTTTTGGGCTTTTTTGCACCTTTTGGCCAAGAAACTACAGCTGCGTCCTGGATATCTAGCAAATGCTGTTGCTGTAGTTCAGACAGTTTACTTTCCAGTCTCTCTGCACCATCGGCTGTGGGGAATTCCAATACAGTAAGATGTGCCATTAGTAATCTCCTGAATTTAATGAAATTCAACTACTAACTAGGCATTGTGTCTAAGAAGCGCTGAACTGCGCGAATGGGATTGGTCCATCGCGACAGCCAACGTCGACAAGTATCAATAAACTGTGCTGATTCTGATTCATGGTTTTGTATTCCTGTTGGTGGGGAGGTGGGGAGGTGGGGAGATAGGGAGGTGGGGAGATGGGGGGAGTGGGGGACTAAAGAGGATATAAAGAAGGCAACTGTAAATTGAGATGGGGAAAATTCACTCCTTTACGACTTTTGAGGACACCGCCCCGGATGGTTCGACACAGCACAGCATCTGCCTTGATCTCTTCTACCTTAAGCTCTAATAGACCATCATCCAAAAGAACTTGATTGCCTGGTTGGGCATCTTCTGCAAGCAGAGGATAGTCAATAGGAATTGTATCGGGTTGATTAGAGAATTTAGATACTGGTACTAGAGTGATTAATTCTCCTTCTATTAAAGCGATCGCACCATCAGGTAATTGACCAACTCGAATTTTTGGGCCTTGCAAGTCTTGCAGCAGAGTTACTGGAATATCTAGTTCTTTTTCGAGCGATCGCAATAATTTTATTATTTTAGCGTGGTCATCGTAGCTGCCGTGAGAAAAATTCAAGCGAGCCACATTCATTCCAGCTTGAATCATTTTTGTCAGTACTTCCCGTGAATTGCTGGCTGGGCCAATGGTAGCAACGACTTTTGTATGGTGAGTCAGTGGTTGCATAGGTTTCAGTTACCAGTTATCAGGTTTTTGATGATAACTGAATGGCTCGAAAACACGTATTAAATAGAACGCTTGAGAGTACGTAAACGCTCTGAGTAACTTCGCATTACAAGTAGTGCAAACATGGGTGTTTCTTGCACGGCGAACAGGAAACCCTTTCGGTCTAAGATAGCTAATTCACTGTCGGTTTTCGCAATTGCTGTCGATGCTCTAGTTTGTTCTGGCACAACCAATGCTCCCATACCAAATACATCTCCCGCGTGAATAGTTTCAACCACTTTGCCATCGACATATAACTCTACTTCTCCAGTCAAAATGCCATACATGGAATCCCCAACTTCACCATCTGTAAAGATAGTTTGACCACTGGCAAATTTTTTGATTGTTGGTTGTTTTTGAAATATTTTTACAGTTTTTGCTGGTTCAAGCATGACAATGGATTTTAACTACATCACATTTCAAGGTACTACAGTAGATGGTATTTTTGTTGTCCTTGCTGGCATAAAGTGTGAGAAAGCACTTTTGTTTGATTGTGTATAAATTTTTATTAAACCTTCTGCCCTCTGCCTTTCTTCATCAAACCTTTAAACCAGCTTTAGACTGAACATACTCTTCTAATTCGATGGTCAATGATTTTGCTTGCCAAATGTCCTGGCAATACTCTTGAATAGAACGATCTGAGGAAAATTTGCCGATCCGTGCTACATTTAAAATTGACATCCGAGTCCAATTGTCCTGGTTGCGATAAGCTTGACTGACCTGCTCCTGACAATCGATGTAAGATTGGTAGTCAGCAAGTAGCATAAATGGATCGTGGTGGAGTAAAGAGTCGAGCAGGGGACGAAATAGACCTGTATCGCCATGTGAGAAAATTCCTGAGGCTATTAAGTCTATTACTTCTTTGAGTTGGGGATTGGAATTATAATAACTCCAAGGATTGTAGCCTTGGGTTTTGAGCGCGTAAACTTCTTCAGTTCGTAGTCCAAATAAGAAGAAATTTTCTTCTCCTACTTCTTGGCGAATTTCGATGTTAGCGCCATCGAGAGTACCAATAGTTAAGGCCCCATTCATAGAAAACTTCATGTTACCAGTACCGGAAGCTTCTAAACCAGCAGTAGAAATTTGCTCTGATAAATCAGCCGCCGGGTATACTCTTTGACCCAAAGTCACATTGTAGTCTGGTAAAAAAACAACTTTCATGCGATCGCGCACACAAGGATCAGCATTCACAACTTCGGCTACAGAGTTGATCAATTTAATGATCAACTTGGCCATGTAGTAGCCTGGTGCAGCTTTGCCACCAAAAATGAATGTACGCGGTGTAATCTCAAGCTCAGGATTGTGCTTAATGCGGTTATATAGCGTAATGATATGCAGTACATTCAAATGTTGACGCTTATACTCGTGGATGCGCTTGACTTGAATATCAAAGAGCGATTCTGGATTAACAACAATACCAGTTTTCTTTTGAATATATTTTGCTAAATTGCCCTTGTTTTCTAACTTAATTTGCCGCCATTGTTGACGGAAATTACTATCTTCAACAAAGCTTTCTAACTGTCTGAGGTCTTCGAGGTGCTTGATCCAGTTGTCACCGATTTTACTGGAAATTAAACTAGTCAAGCCAGGATTGCTTAAAACTATCCAACGCCGTGGTGTAACTCCGTTGGTTTTATTACTAAATTTCTCTGGCCACAATTGATAAAAGTCTCGCAGCACTGTCTGCTTCAGCAATTCAGTGTGTAACGCTGCTACACCATTGATTGCATGAGTACCCACACATGCCAGATTAGCCATCCGCACATATCTATCACCTGTTTCATCAATCAGCGATAATCTGGCGATTTTACCCTGATCGTAAGGGTCTTGTAACCGCACCTGATCAAGAAAACGACGATTGATTTCGTAGATAATCTCCAAATGACGAGGTAACAATTTACCAAACAGGTTAATAGACCACTTTTCCAAAGCTTCTGGTAGCAAAGTGTGATTGGTATAACCAAAGGTTTTTTGGGTAATATCCCAGGCTTGCTCCCAAGCAAATTGATGTTCATCCAACAATAACCGCATCAGTTCCGCTACACCAATGGCAGGATGAGTATCATTGAGTTGGACAGCAAAATTTTCGTGGAAGGTTGCCAAACTCTTGCCAGGACGATCTAAATGAATGCGAATCATATTCTGGAGAGAACAGGAAACAAAGAAATATTGCTGTTCTAAACGCAGTTGTTTGCCTTGAACTTGTTCATCGTTGGGATAGAGAACTTTGGAAATGTTTTCGGAGACGACCTTTTTATTAACTGCACCGTAGTAATCACCGATATTGAATGATTGAAAGTCAAAAGATTCAGGTGCTTCTGCTTTCCACAGTCGGAGGATATTAGTAGTGTTGACTTTATAGCCCAATATAGGTGTGTCGTAGGCGATACCTTTGACTACCTGATCAGGAATCCAGCGTACTCGGTAATTACCATATTGATCAGTGTAAGGTTCTGTGTGACCACCCAGCTTAACTTCATAGGCTAACTCGGGACGGTGGATTTCCCAAGGATTGCCCCACTGTAGCCATTTGTCTGTAATTTCTACTTGCCAACCATCACGGATTTCTTGGTCAAAAATGCCAAATTCGTAACGAATGCCATAACCAATTGCTGGAATTTCCAAAGAGGCGAGAGAATCCATATAGCAAGCAGCAAGCCGGCCTAAACCACCATTACCCAAACCAGGTTCTTCTTCCTGTTCAATTAATTCTTCGATATTCAATCCTGATTCTGTAACTGCTTTATGTACTTGCTCGTAAATATCCAGATTGATCAGGTTATTTCCCAACTGTGGCCCCATGAGAAACTCTGCTGATAGGTAGCAAACAACCTTGACATCATTTTTCACATATGACCTGGTTGTGCTAATCCAGCGTTTGAGTAAGCGATCGCGTACTGTATAAGCCAGCGCCATGTAAAAATCATTTTTTGTGGCAATCTCAGGATACTTACCCTGAATATAAAAGAGATTATCTGCCATCGCCCGCCGCAGGGTTTCAATGCCTAGACCTGTGCGATCATCTTCTATTTGTAAAGTTGCTACTGTACTGGGATCGATTGTAGTCATAAGCGATCATTAATATTTAGTTAATAGTTAGAGGTTATACCATTTCACAAAATTCTTGATACAAGTCCTCCTCCTTGTCTTCTTTGTCCTCCTTGTCTCCCTTATCGCCAAATGTATCAGAATTATGGTGAAACGGTATTAGTGAATGCTTTTGGGAACTACGACAATCGACTCCAGTCAAGCAGGAAGCTGTTTGAGTGTGGCGTAAAAATATACTTTCAAATCTATAATCTATGAAAGTTTTAAAAAGCAGCACCACACACTAAGAGAACTAGCCCAAGTCTATGCACATAATTAAGGTTATATCCTGAATGTTAACGGACGGTAATGTTCTCTGGAAAGATTGGTTAACTACAAATGATATAGTTTGTAGATACAGTACTACACTACCTAAAGTCTAATTTTTCAGTTTTTGTAGCTAGTTGCAATGGCAGATAGGCTAGTTAAGATAACCAGTTAAGCCAGTTAGCTAAATTTGTTTCTGAGAAGGTGTTGCTTGGCACAAATTTGTAGGGTTTTTAAACGCAGAGGATCGCAGAGTGAGCGCACCAGGGACGCAGAGTTTTTCTAAGAAATCAATGCTTCAGGATTATTACTAGGTAAAATTGGTGTTTTTTGAAATAAGAGATTGACAACGAGGAAAATTCCCAGGAAAACTGCTAAAGTCAGAAAAGTCCTGTGCATGGCAAATTCCAAGGCTGGAAGTGGCATAGATGCAAGTGGTGTGGTATGAGGTAAGTTAATACTACTGAGAGCTAATGTGATAAATATAGCTGATCCTAAGGGAATTCCTAAAGTTTGACCAATCAGAGATGATTCGTTTAACAAACCCGAAACAACACCGATTTTGTTGTGAGGAGTAATACGCATGGTTGCTACATTGTTGGGCGATCGCCACATCGCTAGACCTGCACCCATTGCTATATCTGTGAGTACGTAACCTAAGGGTGTTAATTGGGTACTAAAGGTGCTAGCTAGCATACAGCCAAATGCTAACAACATTAGACCAATCGGAATCAGACGATGACTACCAAATTTATCAACTAAACGCCTTGATATGGGTGCAATGATAGCGTTAGTGATCGGCAAGGTGATCATTAACATTCCCACCTGATCAGTTGGATACTGTAAAACTAGTTCTAAGAAAAATGGGTAGATCAGTAACCGAAATGCCATGACTATGTAAACCACAACCATTGTCAACAGATTGATACTAAGGATGCGATTACGAAACAAAGACAAGTCAATCATCGGTTGTCTGATCTGAGATTCAACCAAAACAAACACTATTAAACCGATGATGGTTGTAGTAAGTAAAATGAGGGCGATCGCACTATTAAAGCCTTGTTTTTGCCCTTCACTCATCGCTAAGGCAAAGTTCACCATCACCAGCGCCAGCATAATTGTTCCTAATGTATCAAATTTATCTTGTTCGCTACGGGTATTATGGGAAGGTGGAACACACCAAGCGAATAACAAAATGGCTATTATCCCTATGGGAAGATTAATTAGGAAAATTGCCCGCCAATCACTAAGCGTAACCAGTAAACCACCAATTGCTGGGCCCAAAACATAGGTAACAGAAAGCGTCATTACAGCAAGACTAAGGGCTAACCCATATTGTGGGCTATGAGCGAACAACTCAGTGATCATTGCCATCCCCAATCCCACAATTAGTACAGCACCGCATCCTTGCAAAACTCGAAAGCCAATCAGCCAAACAATTCCTGGTGCTAATCCACAGAGTAATGAACTGATAGTAAACAGCATCAACCCAGCTTGGAATAACTTCCGCCTGCCAAGCATATTACCCAAACAAGCGACGCTGAAAATCAGAGTAGTCAAGACAATAAGATAACTGATAATCACCCATTGAGCGACAGCCAGGTGAGTATCAAAAGTTTTTGTGATCGTAGGTAGGGCAATATTGACTGTGGAACTATCCAGTGTAAACATTATCAAGCCCAATACTACACTCAATAAAGCCAGCCAAAATTGAGACGGCGATCGCTCAGAATCAGAAAAATTTTGGGGTACTGGTTCGCTGTTCAATGGTATTACCACCAATCACTTGAAAGTTCTCTTATTTCCATTTTCTCTTGAATAATATCGGGTGAGCCTACCATCTGCGATCACCCGTTCAGTTAAAGCTTTCAGTTTTTCCAATTCTTAAACTTCTTTAGGTGAAAGTTCTTTTGAATAAGGTCTAAACAGCTTGATCAATTTAATATTTATACAAAAAATATTGATTTACACCGATAATTTATCTGCGTGCATCTGTGTGCATCTGTGTTCGATAATAATAAAGATATTTGTACTAGCTGCAAAAACATCCCCACTTCATATTAATGTGCAAGGGTACACAGCCGTGTACCCTTACGATAAATTAGATTCTATGGGAACTGGATTTTCCCCTCGTTCATAGCGAGATAGAGGAATTTTTAGAATTATGCAAAAGGCCTAATTTATCCCACCAGATCAAACTCATAGGTTTGGTTACGCCACTTCAACTTGAACTGCAAGCGTGTCCAGTTGGCTGGGAGATTAGGACAAGCAATGGGACCGAAGGGAGTCATGCGCACGCCACCAAACCCAAAGATGACTGCTTGCCATACTCCTCCTGCACTAGCTGCGTGAATACCTTCATGGGCGTTACGCCGCACATCTGCTAAGTCTACGATCGCTGCTCGTGTAAAGTGAGTGTAAGCTTCTGCACTTTGGTTGAGGTCGCAAGCTAAGATAGCATGAATTGCTGGGCCGAGAGAGGAACCATAGGTATGATCGGTGCGGGGGTTGTAGTAGTCCCAGTTGGTTTGTAAAGTTTGTCGATCAAAGCGATCGCGCAACAGGTACATTAACATTAATACATCTGGCTGCTTGAGAATTTGCTTTTGGCTAGTCGCTTCTACTCCCAACAATCCTTGCATGGATTTGCTACGGGGTTCGTAGTCAGCCAGGTTGACATACTCTAAGTTGTAAAAGCCTTCAAATTGTTCAATCAAACCAGTTTCTAAATCCTGGTTAATGTAGATGTGCTTGGCTATCTTTGCCCACAGTTGTCTTTGTTCTGGCTGCAAGTCAAGTTTTTCTGCCAGTTGTGCTGCTGTGTCGGGATAAGACTTCACTAGCCAATCCCATAATGTCAGGGCAGTTTGCAAGTGCCACTGTACAAATAAGTTAGTGAAGGCATTATTATCAATGCGATCGTGATTTTCATCAGGACCTATAACATCACGAATATCGTAACTGTGACGTTCTTGATTCCACTCTACCCGGCTTTCCCAGAAAACCGCTGTATCTAAAATCATCTCTGCGCCATAGTCGCGCATCCATTGATCATCACCTGTCGTTTGCCAGTATTGCCAAGCACCGTAAGCAACATCAGTATTGATATGGACTTCAATATCACCGCACCAAATCCGGACTTGTTCACCATTCGGAGTTGGAACCCAGCGAGGGGTGACTTCATCCCCTGTGCTGGCACTTTCCCAAGCATAAAAAGCCCCCCTGTATCCCATTTCCTGGGCTTTGCGCCGCGCCCCAGGTAAGGTATGGTAGCGGTAGTTGAGTAAGTTCCGCGCCAATGCTGGTTGAGTATGAATCAGTAAGGGGAGGATAAAGATTTCTGTATCCCAAAATATATGTCCGCTATAAGCAAACCCAGAAAGGGTTTTGGGAGGAATACTAACTCTGTCATCATGACGCGGTGCTACAGCTAGTATCTGAAAGAGATTGTAACGGATACTCAACTGAGCCAAGCGATCGCCTTCAATGACAATATCACTTTCTTGCCAAACTTGATCCCAAGCGGCTATGTGGGCTGCTAGCAGAGTTGAATAGCTAGGTGCAGCAACTAAGCGAATGATTGCAGCTTCCGCCGGAGTCGAGATTTCCCGTGAGGTGTAGACGGTGATAATTTTTTCGAGGGTGACGGTTTTGTCTGGTATAACTGCTAATTTTGTTACAAGTGTAGGGCTATGCTGGTCAAGCTGATGTACATGTACGGTTGCAGCTTCTTCAGCTTCTACTACCAGTTTAGCTGCCATCCCTAGTTCAATAGCAGAATGTAGAGTTTTACTGTGCAACCAGATAGTATTATCTAAACCGCCTTGTTTCAAAGTTTGCCAATGTTTGACTCCTTGGGTGTGGGGTTCGGGGTGAAATCCAACTTCTACCTCAACTTCACCCTCGAAGTCTACCGATGTAATCTGACATCTGGTTGCTAAAAAATTTTGATTTGCTAGACTTGCAAACCTTTCAAAATGAAATTCTAGGGTATGTCCAGCCGGACTACGCCATCGCACATCTCGACTTACTATACCCAAACGTAAATCAAGACGACGTTCGTAGCTGAGAATTTCACCACAGTCCATGCGGAATCTTTCTCCAGCTACTTTGATGGTTAAGGGTAGCCAATTGGGGCAGTTTACCAGCTCTGTTGTGGCGATCGCTACGTCATCATACACCCCATGAATCAAGGTTGCCGGACAATCCTGGGGATACCCTTCTTCAAACGTACCCCTGGTTCCTAAATACCCATTACTGAGTGTGAAGACTGTTTCTTGATGATGTAGCTGAGTGGAGTCAAACTCCGTTTCAATAATATTCCAATCGCCAGATTCAATTAGTCGCTGATTTAGTTGGGAATTTTCGATGGTCAAGTCTAGCATGACAAATAAAGCCTATATTTAGAGTTTTCCGTTGATGAGAAAATAAAATGGTGACAATAATTAGGGGTCAAACTATTTTGGATTTTGCGAAAAGTTTGTAGACACGGAGTGGCTTCCCGCTAGGGTGCTAGGGCTTCCGGCGTTAGCGTATCGCGATGGCGAGGCTCAAAGCGTTTCAAGACGGACTTTAAATTGACCTCAATCCAAAATTCGCACTGTCTAGTCAGTTGTTCACTTTTCCCCAAAGTCTAGACTATTCTAAAATCTAAACAGAGAAAAAAGACGTGCAACTGAAAAATGGCGTTCCCGTTTTCATCTCCCCATAGAGAGATTTTCTTATTTTTTCAATAAAAAAATCTAAAATATAAAAAAATACTAATTGATACATTTAGCAAACAAGTACAAGGATATATATATTTATTAATCAAGTTCTGTAAATACTTTTTTGGACTCAAATCAGGCAAAAACTTTGTTTAGCTATTTATATCTCTTTGAGAGATAGCAAGATTTATCTATAAGTTTAGACTTAAACAATTAAAATATTGACTCACTATAAGTAAAGTTTTTTATTTTCCCGATTTGCTAGCGATCTGGGTATGTAACCAACTTGATGGAAATTGCTGTGTAGCGATCGCCCCAACTGGTTGTGTTAATGCTTCTGTCACTGCTGACAAACTTCGCACATCGGTCAACATCCACGCATGAGTCATGACTGGCACAATCACCTCTCGACCCACAGGTACTTGTGAACTATTCGCTGGGAGAATCATCAAATCATAGGGCGTCCAAATAGAGGTAAAATTGATCTGCGAGAGCATCTCAACGTCCTGATTCAAATCTTGTAAAAAAGCACTGTCAGGACGCATCTGCAAACAGCCAACACCTGGATTACAGTAGGCAACCCAAGTACCATTGTGAGGTGAAGAAATGGTAACAAACCTCTGTACTTTATTTATCCCTCCTAGTCGTTGGACATAATAACGGCTGACAATGCCACCCATACTGAAGCCAACTAAATCTATTGGTTGTTGTGGTGCAAAGGTAGTATCAACAAAATCAGCAACTTGCTGTGCCAAACTATCTAAACTGGCATGACCAGTATTAGGAACCAAATCCAGGTCATATACACTCCAACCCCTTTGTGTCAAGTAAGGAATCATTTTGTCAAAAACTCGACCTGTGTCGAAAATGCCATGCACCAATACAACGGGATTACGTCTGTAAGTTAATTTATCCATCTCTAAAATCAGGATCATATAGAATCTAGAAAAAATCTAACTGAGCATTACCACTATCCTCATACTAGCTATGACACTCCTCTCACTGGTTTAAGACCAAGTAGCATTTAACAGTTACCAGTTATCAGTTTCATTACTGGGTAGAAGTCACAAGGGTTTAGTTGATTCGCCTCTGACTTCTGCCTCTCGCCTGTTCCCTTATGTTACGTATAATGAGAGTAAATGTTAAATTTTGTTAAGCTGGCTTTCAGAATGTTGCTCTCATATCCCGAAAAATTTAATAATTAATTTTAAGTATCAACAATTTCAAACCCTTGAGATAAAAAGCTTATAGCATTTTCCAGACCGCCGTTACTTATTTTTGGGCATTTGTAAAAACAAATGATAAACGGTGCTGGAATTAGCTTTTACGCATAACGAAGAGCCTAAAAAAATAATTGATTGCAAAAGTTTGAGGTCAACCTAGCAATAACTCTAAGAAATGTAATAATTTTCTCTAATTTTTAATGAAAGTACTCAAATTTCAGGTATAAAAGACAGGAGAAATTGTAATGTTCGGTTTTATCAAAAATTTAATTACTGGAATTATGAAATTCATCACTGGGCTTCTCCCTGGCAAGAAAAAAGGCAATGGTTATTATCTGGAACTGAAAGAAGAAGCTGAAACTACACCACCAGTTGCTGCGGCTAAAGCTGCTGCTGAAAAAGTTGCTGCTGTTGCAAAGAGTGCAGCCGATAAAGTCACTGAGCTAACTGAGAGTGAAGCTGATAAAGCCGTTGCTGAAACTAATGGTGCGAAACAATCACCAGCACCAGTTGCAGCTGCTCCAGAAACATCTAACGGAGCAAAAGATGTTAAGAAACCTTCTCGTAAAACCTCAATTAAATCAGCGAAAAAAGCTAAAGCAGAAGCTAAGCCTGATCCCACTCAGGTTGAGTTAGTACAGACAGCTGAAGGTGTGACAGTAGAGGTCAAAGAAGACAAAGCACCCGCAGTTGCAGCTAAGGCGCAGCCAACAGAAACAACCTTCGCACCCAAGTACTTGATGCCTACTAGTACAAATGGTCGTCGTCGTCCCGGAGCGAATATGAATTCTTTCCTAGAGATGGCGCGTCAGGTGAAGACCCCTGCGAGCAAATCAAAATAAGTAGGTCGTCATTTGTCATTTGTCATTGGTTATTGGGTAGGGGCAAAGCATTTGTACTAGTAAATTCAGTTTTGATATCAAGATACACATACAAATGCTTTGCCCTTACAGGCTTATTTACTTCTCGTAACTCGCATTACGCTTGTTTCCACTTACCTAATTAACAAAAGCAAAATTAGATTTTAAGAATAGTAGGTGAAAAACACCTACTATTTTTTTCTATTTATGCTTCTGCATAAAGAAAAGCTAATCCACTATATAAATGAAAGGCTGAGTCCCAATTAGTTTTTTCTTGGCGAAATAGATGTATGTGAGATTGAATCTTATTCAGCAGTTCTGTTTGATCTAATGCTGTTTCTGCAAATGGTGTGAAGTCTGACCAAATTTTAACTTGAGATAATTCTTGATTAAGAAAGCTCAGTAGATTATTCCAGTTGATTCTAATAGTATTTTGACTAGACTGAGAAGTAATTCTTATCCCTTGCTGAAATTTGTAACCATGATCATAAAGTCGCAGAATACAACGTCTTTTTGGTAGATGTAAATCGCAAAATTGAAAATAATCTTGGGTTTGAGTTTTCCGTTCTAATTGGCGACGGGCATTAACATCTACGACTTCTTCAAAAATTGGTAAGATTCCCTGTACCCGTCCTTTGACTTCTTGCCAATCAAAGCTGAGAGAACCAAGTTGATGAGCTTGATTGCGACAAATAACAGTAGCTGTGGACGTTGATTCTGTAAAATATTCGACATGAAAAACTTGAATTTTGGCTATATCATTTAATTTTGCCCAAAAACAAGAAATACCTGCATTCTTTAACTGTTCACCATAATATTTGAGTTCTCCGACTGCACCACTACGATATAAACGCCAACCGCGACTAGGCAGGAGTAAGCGGGCGCTATAGGAGTCTAGTTGCATTATCTGAGCAAATTTTGGTGCCGCTTGGGTTTTCAGTTCATTACTGATGGGTTCTAAAATTAATACACCTAGTTCAGCATCATCAGGATGAACCGTTGCATGAGCGATCGCGCGGATTCTTTCTTCCTGCTCTATTTCCGACAGTCGCTGCAATCCTTGTCTAGCTTGGGTAATAATTTTAGCATTAGTTGTATCTTGCAGCAGTCGTCGATAGACTTTTTCCGCCTTTTGCCGTTTTCCAGATACTTCATATAGGCGTCCGATATAAAATTGCACCCAAGGGTCTTTCGGTGATTTTTTTGATAATTCTTTAAGTAACTTTGCGGCTTTTTTATAGTCTTTTTCTTGAAAAGCAATAGCAACCTGCTCAATCATATATAAATTTTAAATTTATAATTTTATACATCCTTTATATCTCATGAGCAGCTGCAACCAAGGATAAAGCAACAATTGGCGCTGTCACAGCCCTGAGAATGCGCCTTCCCAAAGAAACAGGTTGGAATCCAGCCTTAATTGCATCCTCAATTTCTGTTTCCGTCCATCCTCCCTCCGGGCCAGTCGCAATTACAATTGTTTTCTCGTTATTAAAATTACTCTCCCCATCTTCTTTCTTTTCTAAGCAACTGAGCAAATGCGGATAATCACCACGCGCCTCGCAAATATATTTCTCGTTAGCCACCATTGACAAACTACTACTAAAAGGTACTGGCTCGAGAATTGTCGGTACTGTAGTTCGTTCTGATTGTTCCGCAGCTTCCTTCGCAATCCGCCGCCAGCGTTCTAATTTTTGGGGGCTGGGATTTAGCAAAGTGCGATCGCTTACCACTGGAGCAAAACAAGTTACACCTAACTCCGTGCAATTCCGGACAATTTCATCAAATCCACTTCCTTTCGGCAAGGCTACAATCAAGGTTATGGCTATGGTTAACTCGGTTTCTACGGAAATCAATTGTAAAACTTGTGCTTCCGTACCTGCTAGCTGTGCCAACCACCATTTACCCATACCATCCATAGCGATAAAGCGATCGCCCGACTGAAGACGCAACACCCGACAAAGATAATGTTGTTGTTCAGCAGTCAGAGTAATGTCTTGATTGTGGAATTGAGAAGATGCGATCGTGATTCGTTGTAGTTGTGGCATTGCTAACAGACATTTGCATCAACAAGTATAGTAATCCGATTTGATTTGGTGAACTTACTCGTGAAGTCAGGGAACAGGGAACAGGAAATACAGCTTCTATCGGTGTTCATCTGTGTTCCATGAGTGTTCGCTTTTATTCCCACACCCAACTGCAAACCGCTATAGTTTTTCTGAGAAATCAAAATTGCCTAAATTCAGAATAATGCCTCAAAAATCCTCCTGTATTTTTCTACTATTATTTTTTAGTATCCACATCAGTATCCACATCGGTATCAACCAACAACCAGTAAAAGCACAAACACCCACACCAACAGCACCAATTTGCCCAGCCCAGCTAAAAACCACTATCGATGCTGTCACCAATCGTCCTCTCTTCAGTCGAGTACGCTGGGGAATTTTAATTCAAAATCTTGGCTCCAACCAAACACTCTACAGTCAAGATGCCCAGAAATATTTTACTCCTGCTTCCAACACCAAGCTCCTGACCACCGCAGCAGCATTGCTACAACTGGGTGAAAATTATCGCTTTCGCACATCTATATATAGAGGTAGCAATAATTTTTTTTATGTTGTGGGTAGAGGAGATCCTAGTCTCACTGACGCCCAATTAAGAGTATTAGCAAAGCAATTAAAACAAAAAGGTATTAACCAAATTCAGCAGTTGGTAGTAGACGATCGCTACATTCGCGGAGAACTTGTTCCCTCCAGCTGGCAATGGGAAGACATATACTCAGATTACGGCGCACCAGTTGGCAGTGTCATTCTCAATCAAAACACTTTTAGCTTCAACCTGCTACCACAAACCTTGGGTAAACCTGCACTCATCTCGTGGACAGATGCTAATGAAGCCAAACAGTGGCGGGTAATTAATCAATCAGTGACAACTGCACAAAATCAACCAATTTCCATCAACGTCACCCGGGAATTATCGGGAAATGTGTTGCGAATTCAAGGACAACTCGCCGCAAATTCTCAACCTTATTTAGTGACTTTGCCAGTAGTTGACCCCAATTATTACTTTTTGCGGCGCTTTCGCAGTGCTTTAGCAGCCGAAAAAATCACTTTGGGACGGACATCAGTAGGAATTTATGCTAATAATCAACAGGAAGTAGCAGCAGTACTTTCCCCACCTTTATCTCAATTGTTAGTAGAAATAAATCAGAATAGCAATAATCTTTATGCTGAAGCATTGTTGAGGGCATTAGCGATCAAAAAAACCCCACTTCCCAATCAAGCTACAGCAGATGCAGCGTTGGAAGTTTTGAAAACAACTTTAACTCAGATGGAAGTTAATTCTTCTAGTTATGCTTTGGTAGATGGTTCTGGCTTGTCTCGTAAAAACTTAATTAGTCCAGAAGCATTAGTACAAACTTTGCAAGCGATGGCGCAGTCACCGCAAGCAGCTGTTTTTCGTGCTTCCTTACCTGTAGCAGGTGTGAGTGGCACTTTAAAAAACCGCTTTCAAAATACACCAGCAGCAGGAATTGTCCAGGCAAAAACTGGAACTCTAACTGGTGCTATCTCCCTTTCGGGCTACATAAATCCACCAAAATACGCCCCTTTGGTTTTTAGTATTATCGTCAATCAAACCGAACAACCTGCCAGCATTGTACGTAAAGCAATGGATGAAATAGTTGTGTCGTTAGCACAGTTGCAACGTTGTCAATGAATTTTTCTTTCTTTGTATGAAACCACCCTGGTTTCGCTGAGGGTTGGGGTTCTTTCTATTTTTGCAAGAAGTCTACTAATGACAAATGACAATTGACACTAACTAACTTTAAATTTCGCCACTGCTGCTTGCAATTCTTGGGAAATTGCTACAGTTTCTTGCAGCGACTGAGAAATTTTGCGTGAAGAGTTACTAGTAGTATCTGACACGTATGAAATTTCTGTAACTAATTTAGTTACTGCTTGTGATGTTTCCACTTGAGATACTGTCGCCTGAGAAATTGATTGTACTAACTCATCTATTTGATAAGTGACACTCAGAATTTGGTTAAGAGAAGTTTTAGCATTTTCCACAATGCGAGAACCTTCGACTACTTGGGTAGTTCCTTGTTCCATTGCTTTGACAACTTCGTTGGTTTCTCGTTGAATGTTTTCGACAATCAGCTTGATTTCTTGAGTAGCGTCAGAACAACGTGCTGCTAGTTCACCAACTTCGTTGGCAACAACTACAAAACCTCGGCTGCTTTCACCAACCTTTGCGGCTTCTAGTCCGGCGTTGACTGCTAACAAGTTGGTTTGCACGGCAATTTCGTTGATCAAGGAAATTATCCGAGAAATTTGTTGCGAAGATTCCCCCAAGCGTCTGACTTTCTTGGCTGTATCATCGATAGTTGAGCGTAAGTTAAAGATTTTTTCTACCGTTATATCCATTGCTGTTTCACCTTCAATGGCTGTACAAGAAGCCGTGTGAGCAATTTCGGCAGCCTTTTGAGCGTTCTGTGCCACATCTGCGATTGAGAGTGTCATGCGCTCAATACTTTTGAGGATGAGATTAATTTCAATAGCTTGTTTGATCGCTTCGTCGCTAAGTTGGCTAATTTCACGTTCGTTTTCACTCAGGGCTGCATTGACAGCTGTTGCAGATATTTTCACTTTTGTCACAATTTCTCTGAGATTTTCAACTATAGAGTTGAAAAAGTTAGCGACAGTACCAATTTCCCCCTCTTTAACTTTCGCATGTACCGTCAAATCACCTTTTGATGCACCTTCGACATCTCGCAGTAGTCTAATGATTTGCTGTTGTAATGCTTCTTTTTGTTGATTATGCTCCATTGCCATCATTTCTGCTTGAGAACGAGCTTTTTCTACCTGGCTGAGCATAAATGCTTGTTCTAGGGCATAGCCAATGGGAATTGCTATTTGCTTAAACAAATCGATCTCTGATGCTTGCCATTGGCGGGGGTTAGAACACTGATGAGCGATCAGTAAGCCATATAGGTTGTTGTTGAGCAAAATCGGCGCTACTAAATTCGCCTTGACTGCAAATGCTTCTAGTTGAGCAATATGGCATCGTGTCAAACCTGCTTCGTAAATATTTGCCAGCGCTTGGACACGGCCTTTTTTATACTTATCAACATAGTCGCGAGCAAAACAGGGATCTGCAATTTCTGCATCCAAAGCACTAGGCCATTCTTCATCAACGCACTCAGCAACTATTTTACCCACCCAGTTTTCATCAAAGCGATAGACTATGACTCTGTCTGCTTTGATGACTTCTCGCAAGCTTGTTACTGCTGCATTTAAGATTTCTGCGGTATTGAGTGAACCACGAACCCTAGAAGTAATGTTATTGATTGTCTCTGCTAGCTTAGCTTCATCTTCTTTGTCGAGAATTTGCTCTGTAAACTTGTCTGCCATTGTGTTAAAACTAACAGCCAATTTACCTATTTCATCATGAGCAAAAATCTCCGCACGGGCAGAGCGATCGCCCGTAGCTAGTTTTTGAGCTGTTTGCTCTAGCTTCTCGATAGGTGTAATAATTGTTTTTCTAATAATCAGTGTCCAAATCAAGGAAATTGCTAACGCAACAATTACAACAACAATTTCTATCCAAAGACTCTGTTGTACCAATTGGTTGAGAGCAGTTTCTGGAGTTCCCCGCACTAGAATAGCGATTGGCTGTTCGCCATATACAGGTACTGCACCATT
This sequence comes from Fischerella muscicola PCC 7414, assembly GCF_000317205.1. GTDB lineage: Bacteria > Cyanobacteriota > Cyanobacteriia > Cyanobacteriales > Nostocaceae > Fischerella > Fischerella muscicola. The sequence goes on from NZ_AJLK01000118.1 coordinate 56,564, forward strand.
ATCTGTTTCTATGATTTTATTAGGTACAGCTTTGGCTGCCATTGTATAAGTTTGATTACCGACTTTAAGCCGCCCGGTTACTGGTTTTCCTGGTGCTAGGGTTGCTGCTTCGAGTAAAGATTTACCTTCTGCGGGTAATGCTACATTAGGTATGCCTTGATTATTATTCTGAGATTTATCTTGTTCCAGGGCTGTTGCTATAGTAAATTCTCCCGTCTGTTTGCGTAGATAAACAGCACTGTAGCCTCCCTCAGTAGCTTCTAATGTTCCCCTAACAATCGCATCTTTACCATTGACAATATCACCAGAAACTAATGCACCGATAACTACTTTTGTGTTTGGGTCTTTAACAGGTGTTACCGTATAACGAATCAGAGCATCTTCTTGATTAAAACCACTTGGTAAAGGAGGAGATTCTTTACTTAATTCTGACCAACTGACAATTCTGTTAGCTTTTATTTGTCGAGGATTCTCAAAAACCTCACTCACCAAGTTATCAGGATTAAATATTTCCCCTTGACGGTCAGCATTTGCATTGACAATAATCCGCAAATTTTTACCAACAAGTGTGGCATACTCTATTTTTCTGGCCTTAATTTCATTGGCAAGAATTTGCTTTACTTTTGACTTTAAATCAGGGCTGAGTGTTTGACCTGTATTATAAGCAAGAGCAGCTTGAATAATTGCCAAATTGTCCGATTGTCCACGAAAGCCAAACCCCATTTGATTGACTTTGACATTCTTTACACCCTATTTAGCTAGTTCTTAACAGTTGCAATTTCTCAAATTTTGCTGAAATTGCAGATAGATTAAGCTTGATTTACATCTATCATCTTAGGCTAGATTGCTATTTTACGCAACTTGCTAAAAAAACATTATATTAATTTATGCAATAGAAAATTTATATATTTAAAAACTTTGAAAATTCTTCTGTATTTAACCTATCCTTAAGTAGTTGACAAACAAAAAATAAATTTTAAATTTTATAATATAGTGATAGCAACTTCTCTTTTTGAGAATGTCTGACACAAAAAAGAACTAGAAACTTAGAAGCGATCGCCACCTTCATTAACTCTCAAGAAACACAAGGGGGTATAGGGGTGTAAGGGTGTAGGAGAAAAATTGTGTTTCTTTCATATGTTGCTAGTAGTTCACCAAATTGATTTTGACAGTTTAACTAGATCCCCGACTTTTTAAAAAAGTCGGGGATCTGACGTCTTGCAAGGTGTCAAAACTTGTGTGGTAGAGTACTAGTGGTATTGGCCGCTAGTGTAAGGCTTATATCTTGCACCAGGTTTTCATTACCTTCTGCCTCTTTGAAGCTTTGATCGCCCCAAGCCCTAGCTCAAACTTCTCTGTGCCATCTACCTTTCAAGACCTTAGGGGGCTTCGGTGCAATTTTTTGTATCTAAAAGTGGATATAACAAAGCTTTATTAACATCATCATAGTATTAGTGTTGCTAAATACTCGCAACAGTCTATAAATTACTGTAGGAAAGGCTATGACTACAACGCTAGCAACGCCCTATTCCATTGAGTCTTTACTAGGTGAGGAAGCAGAAGACTTACTGACTTACAAAGCCAAAGTTGCTAAGGATTTATTGCATTTACCAGGCCCCGATTTTGTAGATCGAGTATGGGTAAATAGCGATCGCAATCCTCAAGTCTTGCGTAATCTGCAAACACTGTACTCTACCGGCAGACTTGCTTACACTGGCTATCTTTCCATATTGCCAGTAGACCAAGGAATTGAACACTCAGCAGGTGCATCGTTTGCACCCAACCCGATTTACTTTGATCCAGAGAATATTATCAGACTAGCGATCGCCGCTGGTTGTAATGCTGTAGCTACAACTTTAGGAGTGTTGGGTGCAGTTTCACGCAAATATGCTCACAAAATTCCTTTTATTGTCAAACTCAACCACAACGAACTCTTAACTTATCCCAATCAATTTGACCAGATTATGTTCGCTTCTGTCGAACAAGCTTGGAATTTGGGTGCTGTGGCAGTAGGTGCGACAATTTATTTTGGCTCAGAAAACTCTACCAGACAAATTCAGGAAGTAAGCCAAGCTTTTAAACGCGCCCATGAATTGGGAATGGTAACAATTCTCTGGTGCTATCTACGTAATAGCGCTTTTAAACAAGACCAAGACTATCACCTTGCTGCTGATCTGACAGGACAAGCGAATCATTTAGGCGTAACCATAGAAGCTGACATCATAAAACAAAAGCTACCAGAAAATAATAATGGTTATACAGCAGTAGCCCAAGCAACAGGTAAGAGTTACGGCAAAACCGACAAACGGGTTTACACAGACTTGATGACAGACCACCCCATAGATTTAACTCGTTACCAAGTCTTGAATTGTTACTGCGGACGCGCAGGTTTAATTAATTCTGGTGGTGCATCAGGTAAAAACGACTTTGCAGAAGCAGTCCGCACCGCAGTCATTAACAAACGCGCTGGCGGTACAGGCTTAATTTCTGGACGCAAAACATTCCAACGTCCTTTTGAGGAAGGTGTGCAATTATTCCACGCCATCCAAGATGTTTATTTATCCGAAGCAGTGACAATTGCTTGATCGAGGAGGTGGGGAGGTGGGGAGGTGGGGAACTCACCGGCCCCCACTCCCTTGGGGGAGTGGGGATTAGGGGCAATGGGGAGATGGGGAGATGGGGAGTAATAATACTCTCTATATTGTCTTCCTTGTCCCCCAAGTCCTCCCCCAAGTCGTCCCTCTTGTCTCCCTTGTCCCCTTGTCCCCGATCCCCTACTTCTGGGATATTCTGGAAGGGTGAGAATTGGCTGAGTGACGATGAAGCTGGCAGAAAGAGTAAGTCAAGTAACGCCCTCTATAACTTTAGCGATCGCAGCGAAAGCAAAGGCAATGAAGGGCGAAGGTATAGATGTTTGTAGTTTTAGCGCTGGTGAACCGGATTTTGATACCCCAGCACATATTAAAGCTGCCGCCCAAAAAGCGTTGGATGAAGGTAAAACTAAGTATGGGCCTGCTGCTGGAGAACCAAAATTAAGAGAAGCGATCGCCCGCAAGCTAAAAAATGATAATGGTCTTGATTATAAAGCAGAAAATGTCATCGTCACCAATGGCGGTAAGCATTCCCTATTTAATTTAATGCTAGCAGCGATCGAACCAGGTGATGAGGTAATTATCCCCGCTCCCTATTGGTTAAGCTACCCAGAAATGGTGACTTTGGCGGGTGGTGTTTCCGTAATTGTTCCTACAGATGCCACAACAGGATATAAAATTACGCCAGAGCAATTACAAAAATCTATCACACCCAAAACCAAGTTATTTATCCTCAACTCACCATCTAATCCTACGGGTATGGTGTACACGCCAGAGGAAATCAAAGCCTTGGCGGAAGTAGTAGTTGAAGCAGATATCTTTGTTGTCTCTGACGAGATTTACGAAAAAATTCTCTATGACGGTGCAACTCACCTCTGTATCGGTTCCCTGGGAGAAGAAATATTTGCCCGTACAATTGTCAGTAACGGTTTTGCCAAAGGTTACTCAATGACAGGATGGCGCATTGGTTATTTGGCGGGGCCAATAGATGTTATTAAAGCCACAAGCACTATCCAAAGCCATAGTACTTCAAATATATGCACCTTTGCTCAGTATGGTGCGATCGCAGCTTTAGAAAGTTCTCAAGACTGTGTAGAAGAAATGCGCCAGGCCTTTGCTAAACGCCGTCAGGTAATGCTAGAACGACTCAACGCCATCCCTGGCTTGACTTGTCCCAAACCAGACGGTGCATTTTATCTGTTTCCTGATATCAGCAAAACCGGACTGAAATCTCTGCAATTTTGTGACGCTTTACTAGAAGAACAACAAGTAGCAGTCATTCCTGGGATTGCTTTTGGTGCAGATGACAACATTCGCCTCTCCTACGCTACAGATATGGCAACAATTGAAAAGGGTATGGATAGGTTAGAGAAATTTGTCAAGTCGCGAATTTAGTCAAGAAAAGAAAAACAAGATGGGGAATTGGTAATGGGTAATGGGTAATGGGTAATTGGTAATTAAGATACTGATGATTTTCCCATGCCCAAAACCCAATGCCTAATGCCCATGCATCATCCATGGTGGTGAAATTTTTTCATTGCGACTGCCTGCTGCCTTTCCAAAAATATGTATCAATTGATTCTAATTTGTGTTCACACAAGAGTTAGGATTGCTAGATTGCGATAAATTGTAATCAAATCACTCAAAATATTGTTACAAAAACTCATAAATACCGTGTTTCCAACCTCGGTCTTCACACTAGATAATGGTTTAACCTTTATACATCAAGAAATTCCCGACACTCCTGTGGTTGTAGCGGATGTTTGGGTGCGTGCAGGTACTAGACTTGAACCAAGCCCTTGGTTTGGGATGGCTCACTTTTTAGAACACATGATATTTAAAGGAACTGCAAATCTGCCACCAGGAGTATTTGATCAAAAAATTGAAAACAGGGGTGGGGTAGCTAACGCAGTTACTAGTTATGATTATGCCCATTACTCGATCACCACGGCTGTTGCATTCATTGAAGAGATTCTTCCTTACTTGGCAGAACTATTGCAGAATGCGGCGATCCCCGAAGATGAATTTAGCCGTGAACGAGATGTAGTGTTAGAAGAGATTCGCTCTTGCCAAGATGACCCTGATTGGATAGGATTTCAAGCATTACTCCAGAGTATTTACCAACACCATCCTTACGGACGTTCGGTGTTGGGTACAGAACGAGAACTGATGCAGCACTCACCAGAGGACATGCGCTGCTTTCACCGCACTTATTACCAACCCGAAAATATCACGGTGGTAATCGTTGGGGGAATCAGCCAGGAAGTAGCTCTAGAATTAGTTAGTCGTAAGTTTAACAGCTTTGGCGATCGCTGTTGTGAGTGTCCACCGACAGAGGAAGTAGCAAAACCAATCATCGCCGGAATTCGCCGTCAACAGTTAGAGTTACCCCGCTTAGGACAAGCGCGATTGATGATGGCGTGGACTGGGCCGGGAGTCGAACAACTCCGCAGCGCTTACGGATTGGATTTACTCTCAGTTTTACTAGCAGAAGGGCGGACATCACGCTTAGTCCGGGACTTGCGGGAAGAACAACAATTAGTGCAGGGTATATGCAGTAATTTCTCTCTCCAAAAAGATGCAAGTTTATTTACGATTACTGCTTGGTTAGAACCAGAAAACCTGGAACGTGTCGAGTCCTTAATTCGTCTACACCTAGAGGATTTACTAACTAATGGTATTTCCCCCCAGGAACTAACTCGCTGTCAACGCCTGTTGTGTAATGATTTTGCATTCTCCACAGAAACGCCCAATCAACTAGCAGGATTGTATGGATATTACAACACCATCGCCGAAGTAGAATTAGCGATGACATATCCAGAAAAAATCCAGTCCTATGATACTCAACAACTGCAAAAATTAGCACAAGAGTATCTTTCACCCAATCATTACGCAGTTACTGTATTAAAACCATGTTAGTTTTTGTTATTTGTTGTGTGTTGTTTGTTGTTTGGAAAAACCACTAACAACCAACCACCAACAACCAACAACCCTTCGGGTTCGCCAGTCCCCCTACCCTTACCTTAAGCCCTCCGGGTTCGCAGTCGCTCATGGGGGAAACCCCCTGCGTAAGAGTCGCTGTCTCACCACTTCGTGTCTACGTGACGGAGACCGCCTTTTTGGGGGGCTGGTCTCACCAACAACCAACCACCAACCACCAACCACTCAAAAATGACCACTCCCCTAAAAAAATCTCACATTCACCGTACAGTCTTAGATAATGGCATAGTATTACTCCTGACAGAAAATCCCACAGCAGATATCATTGCGGCGCGGATTTTTATTCGTGCGGGTAGTTGTTACGAAAACCGGGAACAAGCAGGATTGGCACATTTGCTGTCTGCGGTATTAACAAAAGGATGTGAGGGACTCTCCAGTTTGCAAATCGCTGAACAAGTGGAGTCTATAGGGGCTAATTTAAGCGCTGATACTGCTGCTGATTATTTTCAGCTGTCTTTGAAGACAGTCACGGCAGATTTTGTTGATATTTTGACACTAGCAGCAAAAATATTGCGATCGCCTACTTTTCCAGAAACAGAAGTCGAACTAGAACGACGCATCGCCCTACAAGATATACGTTCTCAAAAAGAACATCCCTTCACTGTCGCCTTTGATCAACTACGCCAGGTGATGTACCAAGATCATCCTTATGCTATGTCAGCATTGGGGAATGAATCAACCATGAGTCGCATCACCTGTGCAGATTTATTACAGTTTCACCAGACTTATTTTCGTCCAGATAACCTGGTGATTAGTATTGCCGGTCGCATCACCCTAGATGATGCTGTTGCAGTGGTAGAAAAAGTATTTGGTGATTGGCAACCACCTGCTGCTACGCCATTACCCACACTAAATTTACCAAATATCACCATCCAGCCACAACAGGTGATTGTACCCCAACAGACCCAACAATCAATTGTTATGCTGGGTTACATGGCTACAGCAGTCAATTCTCCTGACTACGCTGCTTTGAAGTTATTATCTACATACTTGGGCAATGGACTTTCCAGTCGGTTATTTGTGGAATTGCGAGAAAAGCGGGGCTTAGCTTACGAAGTATCCGCCTTCTACCCCACACGGCTTTTTCCTGCCACATTTGTAGTGTATATGGGCACATCTCCCGAAAATACTCAAATTGCCCTGTCTGGACTACAAACAGAAGTAGATTTACTTTATACCAGTCCACTTACAGAAGTAGCATTACAAGCAGCAAAAAATAAAATCTTAGGGCAATACGCTTTAGGCAAGCAAACTAATGGACAACTAGCCCAAATCTATGGCTGGTACGAAATTTTGGGACTGGGAATTGAATTTGATCAAAAATTCCAGGAACTGATTACCAATGTTAACGCTGAGGATGCGATGACAGTAGCTTCTCGGTATTTACAGAAACCTTACGTATCTTTAGTTGGTCAAGAAGAAGCAGTTAAATCAGTCAACAGTCAACAGTGTAGACGCGCAAGCGGCTTCCCGTAGGGTACAGTTATCAGGCATATGATGTGGTGTTACAGCAATTAAGTCGTTAGGGGCTTATACTTATTGACGAAACTGATAACTGATCACTGATTACTGATAACTGTTAAAGATGCAGTTATTTAGTAGCAAATATCATAATTTTTGCTCTTGCATTTTATCACCTTTTGCCTTATAGAGTATTACCATGAACTTTACCGAGGGCAGAGTTCCATGACAGCCAGATTCTTTGGCTACTTAAGTTCGCTAAACCAGTTTGGAAAATGCTGTTTACCTAAACAGAAGCAGGGGCATAAATTGTTAATAGGAATCAGATTACTGCTATTTTCCTCTGCACCTATGCTGTTTGCCTCCTCTGTTGTACCAGCAGTTGCAGCACCACTAGAAATTGCCCAAATCGCCCAAGTCAGCATCAATCGTCCTAATTTGCAACTAGGTAGTCAAGGACAACCTGTATCGGAACTACAAGCAGCACTCAAACTTTTAGGCTACTACACAGGTGCAGTAGACGGAAATTATAACCAAGCAACAGCCAAAGCAGTTTCCCAGTTTCAACAAGCTGCTGGCTTAAATCCCAATGGTATTGTTGATGCTATTACTTGGCAAAGACTTTTTCCTGGTGAAGCGATCGCATCGTCCACTGCTTCTACCACTGCTGTCACCAACTCAGCCAGTAACTTTCCGGTTCCAACTCAAGTTCTCAACAACTCCACAACAACTACAACTCAGACAGCGAATAATTCCACCGCAACTACAACTCAGATTGCGAATAATTCTACAGTACTTACCACCACTCCCGAACCAAAACCTGCCACCCCACCTAAACAAACAACATCTACTAATTCTCAGAAAAAAACTGTTACCCAATCATCATCTACTCGTACTCAGCAAAACACCCGTTCCCAATCTACTAAACGCACCCAACAAAGCACCCGTTCCCAATCTACTAAACGCACTCAGTCAACTCCACGTTTTGAGAAGATTCCTGGTGTGCAATACACTTCCAAAGGATACCCTATCTTGCGCCCAGGCATGAGTAATGCTGAAGTCAGAAGATTACAACTGAGACTGCGAAAACTCGGCTACCTCGAAAGTGCTGCGGATGGCGACTTTGGCAAAGAAACTGAAATAGCAGTTAAAGCTTTGCAAAGACGCTATGGTATTCAACCTGATGGTGTTGTAGGTGGTGAAACTTGGGAAGTTTTGCTACGGCGACGTTAGTTTTTCAACCCTAGTCTCTCACTCAAGATTGATGTAGAAGCCCCAATTCAATTTCGACAATTGTAAAAAACCTGCAAATCTTTTCTAGGTAAAAGCAATTGTTGATTTGCTGTTCGTACTAATAATTGGAGGCAAAATGAATCCTGAGCAATATTATGACCCAAATACACCAGGATCTTCAACTCATGGCAGTGGAGAAATTAACATAGATGCAGGCCCAGATACTTCTCGTGCAGATGATACTGTAGGAACTGCTAAGTTGCAACAATCAGATTTAAATGATTCTAGCCACGAATGTGACAATGCTGATGTAGCGATTACTGAACCTTTCAACGATAATCAAGATGAGAACTTTGTTGATCGTCAAATGGGAATTATTGGTCGTACGGCAGGATAATAACATCATCATTCTGAGTCAGGTAAAAAAGAGTCTATCGTGGAAAATAGGCTCTTTTTTAATTATTTTATTACCTCTAAAAAGTCGGGTAACTGTCCCAAGTTATAGATATAATTAGTTATCAGTATTTAGATACAAATTTAATTTTACTTGCTAAAAAATCGCAAAATGTTCGTAGTAAACGCTTTAGCATTTATCACCTAATTTTGAATTGAAGCAACTAGAGCATTACTAGAACATTCGTGAAAGACAAGATCCCCGACTTCTTAAAGAAGTCGGGGATCTTGGGCTTGCAATTGTCATAAATCATGTAGGATTGCTATAGAGCCGCTTAATACATATGATTTTAGGAATATCCTCAAGGAAACAGGCAAATAATAATTAAACAGGTATGAAAAGCTTTTTATTAACTTGGCTTGGTACAGCAGTTGCATTGCTAATAACAGCTAATATTCTTCAATATTTTGATATTGGCTTTGAGGTAGATAGTTTTGTTACAGCCTTAATTGCTGCTATATTCATTGGGATTGTCAATGCTTTTATTCGTCCAATATTAAGAATTTTAGCCTTTCCCATCACTTTGCTCACCTTTGGTTTATTTGCCTTTGTCATCAATGCATTTGCTTTATGGCTAGCAAGTTTTCTCACACCCAGTTATGGTTTTGTCATTGAAGGACCTATCGCTGCATTCTTGGGTTCAATTGTATTATCAATAGTTTCTAGTGTTATCAATTATTTTTTGAGAGTAGTTGAATAATTGTCATTGGTCATTTGTCATTGGTTAGTAGTTAGTGGTTAGTCAGCGCGCAGAAGGGGGGTCCCTCCTAGGGCTAATTCATTGTGAAGAGAGAAAAATTAAACTAGAAATAACTTCTACCCTAAGTATATTTTGAAGTGGAATGAGTAGTTTGATAGCAGCTTTACAAGGTATAGAAGACTATCACTCAGAGCGTGGAAAACGTTATCGATTATGGGTGATGTTATGACTAGTGGTATTAGGAACATTGAGTGAATGCTAGGGATATGCCGTACTGGAAGATTTTTGTGTGCGACATTATCAACTATTGTGTGAACATTTAGGGATGAAATTCAATCGTTTACCCAGTGATTCTACGTTTCGGCGACTGTTTGAACAGTTAGACTTTGAAAAACTCACAGACTGCTTTGTGGCATGGGCAAAAGTAGATACTAACATCCAAGCGGGAGAGTGGTTAGCAGTGGATGGCAAAAGTATCAAAAGTACACTCACTGGACAGGTTAATTATTCGTACTTTCGTGATTCATCTGCTCCCTGCCCAGGGTTATCGCTCATTGACCAAAGCACTTCGATTTCTCTGCCATGATCTTCATACGCTTTTTTCTCTTTTGACAATGAATTAGCCCTAGGGTCCCTCCCCCAACCCCAAAGGGGGCCCCTAGCCCCCAATCCCCACGAGCGACAGGGAGTGGGGACCGGTGAGTCCCCTATGAGCGACTGACGAACCCGTAGACACGTAGTGGCTTAAGGTAAGGGTAGGGTTAGTGGTTAGTGGTTGATGATTCACTACTCCACCCTCCGGGTACTCTACCTTGAAGCCGATGAGCGCGTCTACACACTCCTCACACCTTCCTATCTTTCGCTTGGGCGATAGCTACCGTTACTGTGCCTTTTTGATCTTTGATCACAGGACGAAAAATTTGTTTGGGAACTAACAGACGTTTACACTCGGCTGCACATAAAGCAGCAGCTTCGGCAACACTAGGAGTTGCTATGTGTTTATGAATCAATTGAGAAGGGTTGGGGACGTAAACTGTGCGGAGAATTTCAGCAGAGAAGGTTTTTAAAAGCCACTTTCGTTCCCGACAAAGTTCTACTAAGCCAACTTCATCAACTTTAGTGTCAATAGTAGCAAGACCTGCGATCGCACTTTGGGAAAGTTGATGTTCTCCAAACACATGTGCAATTGCTACTTCTATCAACTCTCGTGAAGTTCCTTTCTGACAACCAACTCCTACCCACAAATTTTTTGAACGGAGAGAAAATTCTGCTAACAGCAACTTAGGTAGCCTAACGATTACAAACTAGGACGACGTAACCAATTAATAATTTTCTCACGCCATAATCGCGGACTATCTTCCGGGCGAAACTTTGTGTCAAACATGGAAAGTAAAAGAGGTAAGCCTCCCACTTTAGCACTCATTAGCAAATGAATCGCAAGCGCGAAAACTAATACTAACCAAGCTATTAAATGTATGTAATACCAGATGTGGTTTACCTCTCCCCTTGGCAACCAATTTTCATCCTGAAACTTACCTGAAATGACAGCAAATAGGGCTGCTAATAACATCGCAGTATTGGCAAGACGTTGTAACGTGTACCACCAAATCGGTTTGCCCACTAAAACCAATTGCTGTAATGTATTGGTTTGTAATAAACGACTTCTACCAGCTTTCAAACAGTAAATAATAAATATTGGTAGGGCAACAAAAAAGATAAAAAATCCAAAAGTACCATGTATATCAATTAAATTTCGATTAGCTTGTGTGAAACCAAATCCGCCAAATCTGCGATCCCAACTGTCATAAACCAAAAATCCTGTAATAGCTGCACCAATAATCAATAAAGCAGTGATAGAGTGAAGTATTCGTAACAGCAAAGGCTGGTATGGCTGAGAATTAGGCATGAGCTAAGTTTGTTACATGATGTTTATATTATTTATTTGTACTTCAACAATGCATAGCAATACATAGACCTGCCTGCAAGTAAACTGTGGGCTAAGAGCCTAATATAAGGGTTTTAAATTAAACTCTCAATATACTTAGTCCCTATTGCCCGTTGCCTGTTAAGAGTTATATTTTACAGTTTCAATCTGTTTGCTTGTTGCCTAGTAATAACTTGAGAATCCTGATTTAATGATTGCTGTGGTAACTGCTGAGGAGTCTCAATAGCAGCTTGGGGAGTACCTTTGATTGCTCCTCGATAAATCAGCGCCCCTACGGTTTCTAAGTGAAAACCCCAACCTTTTGGTAAATTTTCATCACCATCGTTTTGTCCTAAATCTATATAAATTCGCGGTGGAACAAAATACTTTAATTCACTATCGCCTACCAAGTTATCTGCTTTTTCAATAATTGCATCGAAAGTACTATCAAACTCTGCATCACTGTTGTAATGTTGTTGTAATTGTGCTTTTACATCCTCCATAAATTGGCGAATTGCGGGTATTCTCGGATCATACTGAGGTTCGGGATCTGCTTGAGGAATAGGTGCGGGACTCGGTTGGGGAGAAGTGTTAGGAGTATGATTTGCAGCTTTCTTTGCAGAAGTGGGGGGATTTGCAGGTACTGGTGCAGGTATTGGTACTGGAGGTGTGGGTACAGGTTGGGGATTAGGGATACCAATACCTAATTGCCTCATAATTAAAGGTTCTAGATATCCAAACAGTTTGACTTGTGCTTGCACAATTTTCGGCTTATTTAAGGCATTGCTGCGGGGAAGCAAAGTACGGAAGGCACGCCGCAGTACTTGGGATAATTTAAAAGGCGGAAAGGGAATACTATTAGGATCAATAGTTTGTCCATGCTTTGCCATTAGCACATCTAAAGGTGGTAAATCAGCTGGTACTAATGGCATCTGAATATTAAAAGCTTTGAATTGTGGGTTATCGCTTTTGAAGCTGAGAATGTTTTCCCGTCTATTATTTTGATGTTCTTGGAGTTTAAGTATCTCCAATGCCTTCGCCTCATCACCATCCAACAGCAAAGTTAAACCCTGCTTGTTAAAAGGGTAAACTGGTGTATTCAAACTGATATAGATAAACTCTGCACAATAAGCTGTATTTTCTGGACGAGTAAAGAATTCTAGTGCTTCTGGGAAACCGAGACTAGCCAAAGCGCAATTTTGCAAAAACTCTTTGAGTGTAGGGCGATCGCAAACACGGGTAGGATCACCACCATTGAAATCATTAGCCGCAAATTGTACAAATGGGTTAATTAATGCCATCCAACAGATGATACTGTCAGTGTAACCACGAGATTGTTCGGGAGTGACAAACTCAGGAAACACTAAACGCTGGGCAACAGCCAAAAAGCCATCGCTGCCATACATCCCATTGTGATAACTATCTGGTTCGTTGAAGCTGGCAAAAATCTTCTCCCCAGTAAACCTCTGGGCTGGTATGATTGCGCCAGAATGATGTCCCTCATTTTTAATAAAAATCTCCATCAACTCATACTGTTCCTGATCATTAGGAGGCCAGCGCAAGTCAATAACTCTACCGTAGCGATCCTTATTATATTGATAAGTACAAACTACAAGACCGTATTTATCTATAAACTTGAGAATATCTTCGTATCCAGAGACTGTATTACCTTGAGCATCTGACACTTGTGGTTGATCACAAATACCAATAAATCCCGGAACCTTAATAGTTTCTGCATTCAATAGAGTTTCATCATCCACAACAACCATCTTGTGGAATAATCGCTTAATATCCTTGATTGGTAAACTTCCTTGATCGTCCGGCCCTTTAATAGCATTGAAAATATTTAAATCTACTTCTTCGGGCGATCGCAAAGGCAAATGATCATTATTTTCCAGTAAAGTCTTACTTTCGCTCATTGTGATTAGTTATTAATCTTTTGGTGTACATTTTTACATGCACCCAACAGATAGTCTAAATTTTTACTTTTTTTCAATATTTTGTATTTACAATATTTAAGTCGCCAACATGCACTGTCCAATACCAAAACATATAAAAACTATTTGTGTCTTGGTGTCTTATACCATTTCACTAAAACCTTGATACAAATACAGGCGTGTAGAGACGCGCCATGGCGCGTCTCTACAAATTTATATGGATCGTGATTAACGTGAAATGGTATTAGTGGTTTAAAACTCTTAGCACCAAAGCACAAAGTCACTGGACATAATTAAACGTAAAATCTTCTGCCCTCTGCCTTCTATTTACTCCATCGCCCCCGCCGCCCGCAACAGCCGCGCTACATCTTGATATTCATTAAACTCTGCTAGCATCAAAGCTGTATAGCCGCCTTGATTTTTTAAATTCACGTCTGCACCTGCTTGTAGTAATAGTTGCACAGCTTTTGTGTAGCCCCGGGAAGTTGCCCACATTAAAGCTGTTGCTCCAGCTGAGTCTTGCAAATTCACATCTGCACCCTTGGCTAATAGCTGCTGGATGATGCTGGTGCGATCGCGTTCTGCTGCTTTGATCAACGGTGTTTTACCATCATCTGCTGAGATATTGACATTAGCACCAAACTCTAACAACACCTGCACTGTTTGAGTGTGTCCCTGGGTAACTGCCAGTGTCAAAGGTACTTCACCAAAGTTTCTGACATTCACATCTGCCCCATGCCGCAGTAACATTTCTACAATCTGGCTATGTCCCTGTAATGCTGCTACCAGCAAAGGTGTATCGCCCAGGTTGTTTCTGATTTGGACATTTGTACCACGACTAAGTAATAATTCGACTACATCGGTATAACCTTCGACAACCGCAAGGTGTAGGGCAGTTTCACCATCTTGATCTTGGACATTAATATCAGCGCCTGCATCTAGTAAACAGGCTGCGATCGCACTATGTCCAGCTGCCACTGCTGCTGATAGTGCTGTGCTGCGATCACGGTTTTGCAATTTTACATCAGCCCCCGCCGCCAATAATGCTTGTACAATTGGCAAATGTCCCAAGTCTGCCGCCAGCATCAACGGGGTTTCGCCTTCTTCATCCTGGGCATTAATATCTGCACTGACTGCTACTATTGCTTGCACAACAGCAACGTGTCCTTGCTTGAGTGCTAATTTCAAAGCAGTATCATCATCTTTATCTTTGACATTCACATCTGCACCAGCAGCCAGTAACACTTGTACCACCTCAGCATGGCCTTTAAGTGCTGCTGCCATCAAAGCCGTACTACCATCTTCATTAGTGGCATTTACATCTGCACCTCTGGATACTAAAAGTCGCACAATGTCAATACTCTTAGCACTCGCAGCCAACATCAAAGCTGTTAAACCGTAGCGTCTTCTGCGTAAATTAACATTCGCCCCAGCATCCAAAAGTGATCGCGCAATTTCTGTATAGCCAAAATTAGCAGCAAACATTAACGCCGTCGTACCTTCGCGATCTGTCACATCAGGACTTTCACCCGCAGCCAGTAGCGCTTGCACTTGCTTAATATCACCAGTTTTAACAGCCTTTAACAATGAAGCGTCATTAGTCATTTGTTATTTGTCATTGGTCATTAGTCAATAGTCCATCGTCAAGTGTCAAGAGTCAATGGTCAATTGTCTATTGTTGATTGTTGGTTGTTAATAGTTGATTGTTAATTGTTGATTGTCAATCGTTAATGGTTAGTAGTTAATAATTATTTCTCTACTCCCCCTACTCCTCACACTCCCCATCACCCCATCTCCCCATCTCCCCACTGCCCCTAATCCCCTCCAGGGGTCCGGTGAGTTCCCCACCTCCCCACCTCCCCATTCCCCAATTTAAGGTTATGCTAATTTTTATGAAGATTTAAGAATAGGGGCTAAGGCAATGAATCTGGAACTATCACCATCGGTAAAATACTGGTCGCAATTCTTTCACCCCATCATGATGTGGGCATTATTACTAATATCTGTATATGCTGCTTACTTGGGTCTGCAAGTGCAGCGCACGAGAAATGCCCAGGGTGAACAAAAGAAAGAACTGATTAAAGGCAGATATAACGTTAGACATTACCAAATTGGATCTATTTTATTGGCATTTATGGTGGCTGGTTCTATTGCTGGGATGGCTGTCACCTACATTAATAATGGTAAGTTGTTCGTTGGGCCACACCTGCTAGCAGGTTTGGGCATGACTGCTATTATTGCCTTTTCTGCTGCTTTATCTCCCTATATGCAAAAAGGGGCAAATTGGGCCCGTGTCACTCATATTTTGCTGAACTTTACCCTTTTGGGTCTGTTCACTTGGCAAGCTATCACAGGTATGCAAATTGTGCAAAGAATTCTGACTAATGCTTAGTCAATAGCTATTGGTCATTGGTCATTGGTTATTAGAGATTACAAATGACAAACGACACATGACCAATGACTATCAATTTATTTATTTTTCTTGACATTTGTTGGTAATTCTATGCCCAAAGAGTGATGAAAATCTTCCTGGACTTTACGAGTTAAACGACGGGAGACTTGGCGGACAATTTGATTAAGTAAGCGATCGCCTGTAGATTGCACTAAAGACTTTGGTAGTCGCTGAATAAATCTGGGAAAGTTAATGTAGACTTTTAAATCCAATTCCCACTCTACTCTCGTCATTTCAACAGAATTCTGAGAAAGTTGGGATTGTTGAATTTCTATAAGCTGTAGCGAAGAATTATAGTCTACTTCATAACCAGGTGCTTGGTAATCAGGAACCGGGATGGTACGGATGCGGTAAATACGATCTTCAGGAGGAAGCAATTCTAAACCAACTTTTGGTTCGACTTCATAACCAAACGACCCAAAGCGGCCAATTACCAAAGCATAACCATTTTCCCCCAGTGGTTCTACTTTCATCGGTTCAGCACACCGGGAAAACCAACTACTATGATTATTTAAATATTCAGCAATTGTGTCAGCAGAGGCATACATTTCCATGCTGTCTTGATAACGACCATAAAATATCGTGCTAGTCCCTAGAGATTTTTCTGGAGATGCAGTTTCAGTGTCTGCGATCGGTGATGCCATAGACAAAACAGCCTCTGTTAATTCCAAGGACTCAAATGATTCCATAGAATGATATTCTTTGTTTTTAGAAAGCATAAGATTTTTGTATTTTTTTTATTGTCTGAATTAATATTTCCCCGATTAAGTGCAAGTTTTCGTACTAGATCTACATTTTGGCCGAAAACTTAAAAATACATCATAAAATTTCATCGAATCTCTACAATAGAGACAGAAAAAAGACATACTAGTTTCCCAGGATAGCGTAGAAAATGAAAGCTTTTGTAGCAGGAGCAACAGGAGAAACAGGTCGTCGCATCGTACAAGAACTGACGGTGCGAAATATTCCCGTCCGCGCCTTGGTGCGCGATGTCGAAAAAGCCAGGAGTATTTTGCCCAACGAAGTTGAACTAGTACAGGGTGATGTGTTAGATCGACAAAATCTAGCTGCTGCTTTGGGAGATAGTACAGTCGTTTTGTGTGCAACAGGCGCAAAGCCCAGCTTTGACCCTACAGGACCCTATAAAGTGGATTATGAAGGAACTAAGAATTTAGTCGATGCTGCCAAAGCTAAGGCAATAGAGCATTTTGTCCTGGTTTCTTCTTTGGCTACCTCCCAATTTTTCCATCCCCTGAACTTATTCTGGCTAATTTTAGTCTGGAAAAAACAAGCTGAAGAATATCTGCAAAAAAGTGGTCTGACTTATACAATTGTCAGACCAGGTGGTCTGAAAAATGAAGATAACACCGACTCAATCGTCATGCAAAATGCGGATACCTTGTTTGAAGGTAGCATTCCTCGACAAAAAGTCGCTCAAGTTTGTGTAGAAGCTTTATTTGAGCCAGCAGCACGGAATAAAATTGTAGAGATTGTAGCCAAACCAGAAGCTGCGGCGAAAAGTTTTAGCGAGTTATTTGCAGGTGTAGTCTGACACAAAAATCAATAGTTATTTGTCGTTTGTCATTTGTTATTTGTCATTTGTAAGATCAGTAACCAATGACCAATGACCAATTTTAAGGAGTCGAACTCTGAAAGGCTTGGAACTGAAAGGCATTGAAAAATTCATCGGCCCACTGGCTGCTTTGTTAGTATTTGTGTATTTATTCCAGTGGTATATTATCGATAATTTGCGATCGCGTCCTGATCCCGTATTCAATACTAGACAACCACCCTTAGTGATGAAAGGCGGTGATCCTTATATCCGTGCCTTGATGCGAACGATTTCAGCCAGCGAAGCTAGCGGTAAGCGTCCCTACTCGCTTTTGTATGGTGGAGAACATGTCAGTGACCTCAGTCGCCACCCAGAAAAGTGTGTCACAATTGTCGTTGGCCCCAACAAGGGTAATTGTTCCACAGCAGCCGGCAGATACCAAATAATCAACACAACTTGGTATGCGATCGCACCCAAATATCATCCAAAACCAATGCGACTGATGTTTTGGGTTAATTATAGTTTTGAACCAGAGTATCAAGACACAGTGGTACATAGTTGGTTGAGTGATTCTCAAGTTTGGGGAGTAAATATTTCCCAGCTACTACGTCAGGGGAAATTAGATGAAGTTTTGCGGCGACTATCTCCCACATGGACAAGTTTGGGATATGGCATTGAAACCAATTCTGTCAGTCCCCTTTTACCTAAGATTTATCAAAAAATGTTACAAGAAGAGTTGAAGATGGCGGGGAAAGGATGAGGAAATAGGGATTGAGGATCGGGGATTGGGAAGAGATTTTCATGTTTGGTTGTGGGATTTTTTCGTGAATGGCTGATTCGATATTAAAAATTTTTTGAGATTCTGTACAAATGCATTTGGATTTTCAAAATGAATATTATGCCCAGCATGATTAACTATTTTTAGCTGGCAATATTGACATAGCTTAGCCATTTGTTGATTTATATCTATAAATTTTTCATCATGTTCACCAGCTAATAAGAGTAAATCGTTTTGATTATCTTTAAGTTTTTCCCACAGAGAAGGTTGGCAGCCAGTACCCATTAATAGCAGAGATTTAGCTAACTCTATGGGATTATTTTGTGTTCTAATTTCTATCAAATGCTGAAACTGTGGATGATTTTTGATATTGCCAAAAATTGGCTGATTATACCAATTTTTTAAAAAAGCGATAAAATCATTTTTTTCAATGCTTCTTTCTAGTTTTCTCGCAATTTGTTGATCTCGCTGAATTCTTTGTTGACGTTCTACTACTGTTTTTAAGCCAGGAGAAGCAGATTCTAGAACAACCTTTGGAAATCTCTGGGGAAAGTATAAAGTGAGATACAAAGCTAACCTGCCCCCCATAGAATAACCTATTAAAAAGCATTGATGAATTTTTAAATTATCTAATAAGTCAATTAAACCTTGGGCAGTATTTGTCATTGTGTAGTAATCTTCACTTCCCAAAACTTTTGTATTTCCATGCCCTGGTAAGTCTACTTTCAAGCAATAAAAATCGTGTTTTAGCAATTCTATTGCTTCATCAAATTCATAGCTGTTACCCATAAATCCATGTAGAAAAAGGATAAGAGGTTGATTGCGATCGCCATCGAAAGCATAAAAGAATTGATAATTTTTAATTGACATAATTACTTATAGATAATAGGTAATGGGTAATCGATCATGGGTTTAAAACAATCTTCCCTAGTAATTACCAACAACAAAACACGATATCGTAAGCAATACTCCTATCCAATAACGAAACGAATGACTTTTGACAAACAACAACGCTCACCAGCGAACTTTAATTGTACCGAGCTACATTAAGGAATTTTAAAGAAAAAATTATATTTTTTATACTTTTATGAATTGCAAATAACTTCAGAACATAAAATCTTTCTGAAAATATGGTTAAGAAAAGATTATATAAGAATTTTTGATGGTAAACAATTAGTTTAACTATAAGTCTCATATTTTATTTCTAAAAAACGACCTACTTTATATACCTTATTTTCCTTCTTGCCTTTCTTTTCCTATTGCCTATTGCCTGCCTCTACAAAAAGTTCATGAAGTAAATCAGATTGCTATAGAATAATTAAGACAATCTCCAGCAGGTGCTGTAGCAAGAATAGAAAAATTATGCTCACATCTCAAATATTTTGGTTAAAATCTATGTAATTTAGCTTTTTTTCAAAGCTTAAATTCTCAATTTTCCACTAAAATTTTCTTAAGTGGCTCATTTACTGCTGTTGACCTAACATAGTTAACAAGTTATTAAAACAAGCATTTGAGTGAGGTTTATCTACCTATTGAATTAGACATATATATCTTTTGTTCTATCTGATTTCTACCCAGCGATAGTTAAGAAATCCTTTATAAGAGTGCAATCACTACAAAAGCATTCTTGATTGCAATGCTACAAATTTGAATTCCGAATTCCAAATTGCATAGACACGTAGACACAAAGCGGCTTGTTGTAGAGTATTCCAAATTAAATTACAAAGGTGCAAAATGGTAGCAACACCCCCAAAACCAACCTCTGAAGAAATTAGCTCTATTAGCTGTTATGGCAAAGCACGGTCAACAGTTGAGGGTATGCCCCTTAGCTCTGATGAACTCCGTAAAATGCACGCATTCTGGCGTGCTGCCAACTACTTGGCTATTGGCATGATTTATCTGCGGGAGAACCCATTGCTCAGAGAACCTCTCAAACCCGAGCATATCAAGCATCGTTTATTAGGACATTGGGGTTCCAGTCCGGGGATCAGTTTTCTTTACACTCACCTCAACCGCGTAATCAAAAAATTTGACCAGGACATGTTATACATAGTAGGTCCTGGTCACGGTGCGCCTGGATTCCTTGGCCCTTGTTACCTAGAAGGTAGCTATTCCCAATACTTTTCTGACTGTAGCGAAGACGAAGAGGGAATGAAGCGATTCTTCAAACAGTTCTCCTTCCCTGGTGGAATTGGTAGTCATTGTACCCCTGAAACTCCTGGCTCGATTCACGAAGGAGGCGAACTAGGTTACAGCATATCTCATGCTTATGGTGCAGCATTTGATAACCCCAACTTGATTGTTGTTGCACTGGCTGGCGACGGAGAAGCCGAAACAGGTCCTTTAGCAACCTCCTGGCATTCTAATAAATTCATCAATCCCATTCGTGACGGTGCAGTGTTACCTATTCTGCACCTGAATGGTTACAAAATTAACAACCCTACCATTTTGGCTCGTATCAGCCATGAAGAGCTAGAAGACCTGTATAAAGGTTATGGCTACACTCCCTACTTCGTGGAAGGCTCTGATCCCGAAAGTATGCATCAGGCAATGGCCGCAACTTTAGATCATTGCATATCGGAAATTCATAAAATTCAACAGGAAGCTCGTAGTAGTGGCATTCCTAAGCGTCCTCGCTGGCCGATGATTGTCATGCGTACTCCCAAGGGTTGGACTGGGCCCCAAGAAGTCGATGGACACAAAGTCGAAGGATTCTGGCGCGCTCACCAAGTGCCTATGGGAGGAATGCACAACAACCCAGAGCATCTGAGACTACTGCAAGAATGGATGCAAAGCTACAAGCCAGAAGAACTATTTGATGAGAATGGTACGTTATCCCCTGAAATTAAGGAAATGGCGCCTACTGGCTCAAAACGTTTGGGTTCAACTCCCTATGCTAATGGTGGTGTGCTGCGCCGTTCTCTGAGATTGCCTGATTTCTGCAACTACGGCGTTGAAGTTGAAAAGCCTGGAACAATTGAAGTTGAAAACACCAAGCCTCTGGGGGTTTTCTTGCGCGATGTCATCAAGTCGAACATATCTAATTTCCGCGTGTTTGGCCCCGACGAGACTACTTCCAATAAGCTGAATGCTGTTTACGAAGGCAGTAAGAAGTTTTGGATTGCCGGATATTTACCAGAAGATGCTGACGGTGGTGAACTGTCACCCGACGGTCGCGTCATGGAAATTTTGAGTGAACACACCTTGGAAGGCTGGCTAGAAGGCTACTTGCTTACCGGTCGTCATGGCTTCTTCTCTACCTACGAAGCCTTTGTCCACGTGATTGATTCGATGGTGAACCAACACGCCAAATGGCTGGAAATTAGTAAACATGTTAGCTGGCGCAAAGAAATTTCTTCGCTCAACATTTTGATTACCTCTACCGTGTGGCGGCAAGATCACAACGGCTTCACTCACCAAGATCCAGGCTTTTTAGATTTGATTGTCAACAAGAGTGCAGATGTGGTTCGTGTGTATCTTCCCCCCGATGTCAACTCACTGTTGTCAGTTGCTGACCACTGTTTGCGCAGTCAGGACTACATCAATGTGATTGTGTGTGACAAGCAAATGCACTTGCAGTACCATGATATGGAAGCCGCTGTCCGCAATTGCACCAAGGGTATTGATATCTGGGAATGGGCCAGTACAGATGCTGGTGCAGAACCAGATGTAGTGCTAGCTTGTGCAGGTGACATTACCACCTTAGAGGCATTAGCAGCATCAGTTTTGTTGAGAGAAAATTTCCCTGACTTGAAAATCCGGTTTATTAACGTCATTGACTTGTTCAAGTTACAACCGAATACAGAACATCCTCATGGTTTGAGCGATCGCGATTTTGACAGCCTCTTCACCCTCGATAAGCCAATCATCTTCAACTTCCACGGCTATCCTTGGTTAATTCATCGCCTGGCTTACCGCCGTCATAACCACAACAACATGCATGTACGCGGTTACAAAGAAAAAGGCAACATTAACACGCCACTGGAGCTGGCGATCCAAAATCAGATTGATCGTTTTAGTATAGCGATCGATGTGATTGATCGGGTTCCTAAACTCAAAGTAGCAGGCGCTCACGTCAAAGAAATGCTCAAGGATGAGCAAATTTCCTGCCGTCATTATGCCTATGAACATGGTACTGATAAGCCTGAAATCGTGAATTGGAAGTGGCCTTACTAGTTAAGTAGGGTAAAGGGTAACTCAAGAAGGATGAAGGGTGAAGGGTGAAGGTTTTAAATTAAGTATATTTCCCTTTGCCCTTTACCCTTATATCAAGTTCGGATAATCACTTGAACTTTACATACCCATTATGAGCGCAACTCTTAGGTAATACTCCACTTAGCAATTACCAATTAGCCCTTACCCTTTTCCCAACTCCCTAGTCTAAAGCTATGTCTTACGCAGACTTTCTAACTCGCTTGAATCCCAAAGCCATGATTGTTCGACCTGGAGCAAAGATCAAGATGAAAGATTTTGCTCCTAATTACACAGGCAATTTTCAAAAAAGTGAAGCTCAAGAGTTATTACAAATCGGGGTCAAGGAGTTAGCGAAGTATCAAGATATACTTTATGCCCAGGATACCTATGCTTTGCTAATCATTCTTCAAGCTTTAGATGCCGCTGGTAAAGATGGCACAATCAAACATGTCATGTCAGGGATAAATCCTCAAGGTTGCCAAGTATTTAGTTTCAAAGCTCCTTCCGCCGAGGAATTAGATCATGACTATTTGTGGCGATCGTTCAAAGCTTTACCAGAACGAGGACGCATCGGGATCTTTAATCGTTCTTACTACGAAGAAGTGCTAGTGGTGCGTGTACATCCAGAACTCCTCGCCAAGCAAAAATTGCCGCCTCCAACAAAAGACAAACACATTTGGCAACAACGGTTTGAAGAGATCAATAATTTTGAAAAATATCTCGTTAATAACGGCATTATCGTACTGAAATTTTTTCTCAACGTCTCAAAGGAAGAGCAGAAAAAGCGCTTTTTAAAGCGAATAGAACTTCCGGAGAAGAATTGGAAATTTTCTATCAGTGATGTCAAAGAACGACAATTTTGGGATGAATACATGCAGGCATACGAGGATGTCTTCAACCATACCAGTACAGAATGGGCGCCTTGGCATATTATCCCAGCAGATCATAAATGGTTTACCCGCATTGCTGTAGGCTACTTTATCTACGAAAAATTGAAATCCCTGAACTTGGCGTATCCCAAAGTTAGTGAAGAACATTACGCACAACTGTTAAAAGCAAAGGAAATCCTGGAAACAGAGGAAGGTTAAAGGGTAAAGGGAAAATTCAATACCTTTAATCTTTCCCATTGTCCCTTGCCCCAACTTCTGTAAGAAGTCATTTCACGGTATTCTGGACGTAGCCAAACCATAGCAGCATAGGTCGAGCGCCATGCAGACAACAGCCGCAGAACAAATCAATCCCTTGGCTGGGAAACCTGCTCCAGCCGATATTTTGATTGATGTCGAACAGCTTTTGGATCAATACTACACGGTTCATCCCGATCCCGATAATCCACTACAACGCGTTAGTTTTGGTACATCCGGTCATCGTGGTTCTTCTGCCAATGGCACATTCAACGAAGACCATATTTTAGCCGTATCTCAGGCGGTTGCTGAGTATCGCCAGAGTCAGGGTATTAATGGGCCGCTGTACATGGGTATGGATACACACGCACTCTCGGCTCCTGCTCAAAAGTCTGCGTTAGAAGTGCTAGCAGCTAATAATATAGAAGTTTACATTGCTGCGGGCGAAGGTTACGCAATATACACGCCCACACCAGCAGTATCTCATGCCATTCTTTGCTACAACAAAGGTAGAACTAGTGGTTTAGCAGATGGGATCATTATTACCCCATCCCATAACCCACCTAGTGATGGTGGTTTTAAATATAACCCACCTTCTGGTGGTCCGGCGGAACCAGAAATTACCAAGTGGATTCAAACCCGTGCCAATGAGTTGATGGCAAATCAAAACCGGGATGTGAAGCGCATTCCTTACGAATCTGCTATCAAGGCAGCCACGACTCACTATTTTGACTTTATTACTCCCTACGTCAATGATTTAGAAAATATCATCGACATTGACGTCATCAAATCCTCTGGTATCCGCATCGGCGTTGATCCCCTGGGTGGCTCGAATATTGCCTACTGGCAACCGATCGCTGAACGTTATGGTTTAAATATCACCGTAGTTAACAACACCGTTGATCCAACTTTCCGCTTCATGAGTGTAGATTGGGACGGCAAGATCCGCATGGACTGCTCATCACCCTACGCTATGGCTAGTTTGGTCAAGATTAAGGATGACTACGATATCGCCTTTGGCAATGACACAGACTCTGATCGCCATGGGATCGTCACCTCCAGCGTCGGCTTGATGAACCCCAACCACTTCCTGTCTGTGGCAATTTGGTATTTATTTACCAATCGTAGTGGCTGGCCGGCAACAAGTGCGATCGGTAAAACTTTGGTCAGTAGCAGCATGATTGACCGAGTGGGTAAAGACATCGGACGGCAGGTATGTGAAGTACCCGTCGGCTTTAAGTGGTTTGTAGACGGTTTGCTTGATGGTTCCTTTGGCTTTGGTGGTGAAGAAAGTGCTGGTGCTTCTTTCTTGCGTAAGGATGGAACTGTCTGGACGACAGATAAAGATGGTATAATCTTAGACTTGTTAGCAGCAGAAATTACGGCGCGTACAGGTAAAGACCCTGGCTTGCACTACCAAGACTTAACAGCAAAACTAGGCAAACCGTTCTATAAGCGGATCGATTCTCCCGCTTCGCCAGAACAAAAAGCGCGTCTGGGTAAACTTGCACCGGAAGATGTGAAAGCATCCACCCTTGCAGGTGATCCTATTACTGCCAAATTAACGAATGCTCCTGGTAACAATGCGCCAATTGGTGGACTGAAGGTAACGACTGAAAACGGCTGGTTTGCTGCTCGTCCCTCTGGTACAGAGAATGTATGTAAGGTCTATGCTGAAAGCTTTAAGAGCGAAGCTCATCTAGAGGAGATTTTGCAAGAAGCAACACAAATTGTTGCTAATGTCGTTTAATTGCTGCATCTTTTAAGGTCACAATCAAAACTAGTCGCCGCTCTAGAATAAATTAGGGCGGCAATTATTATGGTTTTATGATGTAGCAATAGCTGCTGAAAATTTTTCATAATTAACTATAAATGATTCATAATTTGATAAGAATCCTTCATACCTTGAAAGGTCTTATACCAATTCGCAAAATTTCTACTGGACATAAATAATGTTTGGAAAATAGCACAGCCGTGCTAACCTAGCATCTACATATGTAGCCTCCTTTTGGAGAATTGGTTTTATTTACTTTTGACTCTTTACTTTCTAAATGTGGTCTGAACTCACAAAAGCGATCGCTAACATCAATCTTCCTGCTGACTGGCTCGGTATCCGAGTAGTTAAAGACACCTCTTCTCATCATGCTGTCCGTGATGGCTTACCTCAACGCAACGGTAAATCTGTCACCACAGGAGCCATGCTAGAAGTCATGGTTGATGGCTGTATCGGCTATGCAGCAACTAATTCTCTCCAACTGACGAGTCTACAAAATGCCGCGAAACAAGCGTATCAACAAGCACTAACAGCTAAGCAGTGGTGGATACATTCTTTTCAAGCCACAAGTGAACGCCCCAAAGTGGTTGGTGAATACGTTTCACCTTTTGTTGAACCATTAAATAGTCTCAGTGCTGGGGAAATTAACGATTTACTAGTCCGGATCTGCCAATCACTAAAAGTTTCTGAGCAAATTGTGAAAACTACTGCTGGTGCGAATACTGGTGAAAGAGAAACATGGTTTGTCAGCAGTAACGGCTCAGAAGTATATCAAAAATTTTTGTTTCTCAGTACCCACTATGGAGCGATCGCCCAAGATGGAGCGATCGTGCAGCAGCGCACTAACAATGGTTGGGAAGCAAACTATTTCCAAGGTGGTATGGAATTACTCCAACCAGAAAATCTCTGGCAAAGAGTACAGCGAATTGGGGAAGAAGCAGTAGAACTCTTAACAGCAGAAGAATGTCCCACCACACGCACTAATCTAGTATTAGCCCCAGACCAAATGATGCTACAAATTCATGAAAGTGTGGGACATCCCTTAGAATTAGACAGAATTTTGGGAGATGAGCGCAACTACGCTGGTGGTAGCTTTGTGAATAAAAGTGATTTTGGGGTTTTGGTTTACGGTTCTCCCTTGATGAATATTACCTTTGATCCCACTGTTTCCGGTGAATCAGCTAGTTATGGTTACGATGACACTGGTGCAATAGCAACACGAGAATATTTAATCAAGGAAGGGGTGCTATTGCGGGGTTTGGGTAGTTTAGAAAGTCAAAAAAGAGCAGGTGTACCAGGAGTAGCTTGTGCGCGTGCTTGTTCTTGGAATCGACCTGCGATCGACCGGATGGCAAACTTAAATTTAGAACCAGGTAAAGCTTCTTTTGAGGAAATTATTGCTGACATAGAACACGGCGTTTACATGGAATCCAATCGTTCCTGGTCAATAGACGATCGCCGTTATAAATTTCAATTTGGTTGTGAATACGCTAAATTAATTGAGAACGGTAAATTAACCAAAACCTTGCGTAATCCCAACTATCGAGCTACAACTCCGGAATTTTGGCACAGCTTAACTAAAGTCGGAAACTCTTCAACCTGGGAGATGTACGGCACTCCCTACTGTGGTAAAGGAGAACCAAATCAAGCTATTTGGGTAGGACATGGTTCACCCGTTTGTCAATTTGCTAACGTCGAAGTATTCGGTGGTGGCGCGTAAATAGAAGATGGGGAGAATGTAGAATCAAACTCTCCCCACCACCCCACCACCCCATCACAAAAGCGGCTCCCTACTTCCCTTTTCAAATAGGAATTTAGATGAAATACGAGGAATTATCTACTTTAGAAGTCAGCTTTAACCAACTGATTGATACTCTCTTGCTTAAAAAAGCAGCAACAGAAGAATTCACTGTCAAATTAAATAGTGAACGTAGTCAATTTACTCGTTTCAATCATGCCAAAGTCAGACAAACTGGTATAGTTGCTGATGGCTGGATTGACTTTACTTTAATGCAAGACCAGCGCAGTAGTTTTCGTCAAATTCCTTTTACTGGTAATTGGGAAATAGATTGGCAAGTAACATACAAAGCTTTGCAAGAATTACGCGAAGAACTTCCCTTGCTACCTTTAGATCCTTATTTAGTATTGCCATTAGGAACTAACACTAGTCGCGAAATTCATACTGGTAATTTATTGGTTGAAGAAGCAGTAGTACCAGAAGTTTTAGAATCAGTGGCAGAATTAGATTTCACCGGCTTTTATGCTGGGGGAACTGTTGTTAATGCTTATGCCGATTCTTGTGGTCAAAAACACTGGTTTGCCACTGATTCTTTTACCCTAGATTATTCTATATTTAACTCCGAAGGACAAGCTGTTAAAGGTATATTTGCGGGTAGTGATTGGCATCAACAAGCTTATATCCACAAAATCCAAGAAGCAAAAAAGCAACTAGAATTACTGGCTCGTCCAATCAAGCAATTACCACGGGGGCAATATAGAACTTATTTTGCACCAGCCGCAGTAGCAGATTTATTAATGATGCTTTCTTGGGGTGGTACAAGCGAAGCTGATTTACAACAGGGAAATAGTGCTTTAGCCGCTCTTTCGCGTGGAGAAAAACAACTTTCTTCTAAGTTTAATCTGAAAGAAAACTTTCAACGAGGAACAGTACCCCGTTTTAATGAATGGGGAGAAATGGCAGCACTAGAATTACCAATCATTACTCAAGGAGTTTTAGTAAATACTTTGATAAATTCTCGTACTGCCAAGGAATATCAAAAAACTGCTAACGGTGCTAATAGTTATGAATCTTTACGTGCGCCAGAAATCAGTCCGGGTAGTTTAGAATTTGACCGAATTCTACCCAGTTTGGATACAGGATTATATGTATCAAACTTGCATTACTTAAATTGGAGCGATCGCCCCACAGGTAGAATTACTGGTATGACCCGTTATGCCTGTTTTTGGGTAGAAAATGGTGAGATCATCGCACCAATAGATAATTTGCGATTTGACGATAGTCTTTATCGCTTTTGGGGTGAAAATTTACTCGATTTCACAAATTTTCAAGAATTCATCCCTGAAGTTGGGACTTATGAAGGTCGGCAACTAGGAGGTAGTATGGTTCCTGGAATTTTGGTGGAAGATTTTATTTATACATTGTAAGGTGATGATATTTTACACAAATCATCTACATGACAAAATAAAGCATCTAAACTAAAGATAGACAGGTGCTGGATTTGACGTTTCATTTTCAGCTTACTACCTGTCCCTTTCCTTATCCCAAATTCAGATTGGTGATAGTTAAAAC
>NZ_AJLK01000119.1 GCF_000317205.1 Fischerella muscicola PCC 7414
ATGACGAGAAAAGCGAAAAAAGGTAGTAAAAGAAGAAAGCAAAAAGCAGGACTCAATAAATCCATTCTCTCAGTCGGTTTTGTCACCCTGAACAAGATGCTGACCTATAAGATTGAGGCGAAGGGCGGATTGATGATTGTGCTACCTACCAAGGATGTCAAGCCATCTCAACGTTGTCCAAAATGCGGAACCGTCCACAAAGAATGGGCAGAATTGTCAACTCGTCATCATGTCTGTTCAAAATGTGAGTTTGAAGTACCACGTGACGCGAGTAGCGCGATGGTGCTGTATAACGTTGTGACTAATCAACAACCGGGGTTGGGAACCAGCCTCGATAGTTTCGGATGTCTAAGCTCTACGTCAAAGACTAGTAAACGAAACAATACTGGATCTATGAAGCAACTTGGGCAAATGAGGAGACAAAAATCTAGCAACATGGCGGAACCGGGCAAAACCCCGTCCGCCTATGCGGCGGGGTAGTTCATGAAAGGCTTTGGTGCAGAAACAGGATTATTTGTGTAGTTTCGTAAAGCGAGGAAAGCAGCTGTAGCAGAAGCAATTGCTGCTATCGCCCCTACAACTCTCGCAATCACGTCAACTTTTTTGTACTTAATCTCTAATTCCTTATACTTTTTCTCACCCTCACCACTCATTGGTAGCTTTTCTCCACAATCGTCTAGTTTAGGTTAATACTGATTGCTTTCTGGCTGTACCATCCTAAGACAGAAAATTTGCTACCTATTAAATTTTACAAAGCGATCGCCTTCTCCTCATTTGTTTGTTCTTGACTGAGAGAATCCAATATTCCCAACATTTCCTGTTCAAATGCTACCTGGGCGCGATTAGTTTTGCCACCCACATACATACGTCCATCGATCTGCAATGCCCAAATTTGGGAGTGGGAAAAATAACTCATCACCACACCCAACATCAACAAGGCAAATCCAGTATAAACAATAGGAATTCCTGGATCGGCTTTAATTTGTAAACCGGTACTACCAACCACATCCAAAATAGTCAGTTTCACACCATTAATTTGGGTGGACATACCTGTCCGCAAAGTGTTGAATAGTTGGCCTGCGGCGTCATAAATTAACACTGTTCCTTGTAAATCTTTGGCTAGTAGGGAGACACCCTCGCTTAAATCTGGTTTTGTGGGAATCCAGGTTCCCCAGATCCGGCCATTTCCATTGGTATTTAACAGCGCCATTGGTATCTGAAACACCGGGCTTTGGCTCACCCGCACTCGCACAGCAGCAATTCCCCAGTCTGTTTGGTAAAAAGTCACACCCCGATAACGCAGAGGTTGATTAACAAAAATTGTCTTGTGATCAACTTCTTGGTTTTGGTTATTTAAAACAGATAAATCTGAGTAAAACTGGTCAATACTGCCACTAGGAGTATAATCAATCCAAAAACGATTCACACGCACAGACCAATCTTTAGGTATGCGGGTTGCAGCCCAAGGCCCTGCATCAATAATATTTTTAACTTGGAATGTATTACCACTGGCAACCATTTCCTGGGCCATAAATCCAGTCATCGCCCCCCAAATTGACCCTAAAAGAATCACAACTATACCAATATGTACAATGATTGGGCCGATGCGTCCAATGATTCCTTTGCGGGCATAAAGAATATTAGCTTTATCTGTTGCTTGAAAAACTTTATAGCTGCGCTTCTTTAATATTTGGGTAAGAGAATCAACAGAACCATTATCTAGTTCTGCACTCAATGCTAACTTAGTAAATTGTCGGGGTTGATCATAAAATTTCCAACGACGGGCTGCTTTTAAAGCTGGTAACTGACGGGTAAAAGTACAAGCAGTCAAGCTAGTACCAAAAAATATCAGTAAAGCTAAAAACCACCAGGTACGATAAACATGATCTAGCCCCAAAGTTAAAATAACTTTCCAAGATAGGAAACCAAATAAAGCTGGGTGTTCTGGATAATTAGCTTGGTAAAAATTCAGTGATTGACCTTGTTCAATGACTGTACCAGTGATACTAAACAGAGCAATAATTAGTAGGAGTGCGATCGCTAAACGTAAATCTGTTAATACAGGTAAAAAATCCTGTCGTAATATCCGCGCGATCAACCACCCATTTGATTGTTCTGTAGATTGTTCAGTAACTGTATTATTTGTATTGTCTAAAGTCATTTGAATTAATAAATTATGTAGTTGATCGTTGGTAGTTGATTGTTGGTAGTTGATTTTTGGTAGTTGATTGTTGGTAGTTGATTTTTGGTAGTTGATTTTTGGTAGTTGAGCGTTGGTAGTTGATTGTTGGTAGTGACAACATCCAAACAACAAATATCAAACAACTGACAACAAACACCAAACAACAAACAACCATCAACAAACAACCCTATTAAAAAGGAATCCGAGAAACGAGAGAAAAAACACCAAATCCTACTAACAACGCCCCGCTAATTGGGTTAATCCAACCAGACCAACGGCGTAATTCTAGTATCTTTTTAACAGAAGCAGTAAAGGTACCTGCCAAAATTAATGGTGCTACATAACCTGCGGTGTAGGAAATAAGCAAAACCGCACCTAAAATTAAGTCTTGTGTATTAGCAACCCAACCTAATAAACTTGCCAAAACAGGAGTACTGCAAGGAGAAGCAACTAAACCAAAACTCAGACCGATCGCATAGGCGCGCACACCTTGGGGTAATTCTTGAGAAATCCACTCTGTACCGCCAAAAGAGGGCATTTGTAAGGGCAAAGCTTCTAGTAAATTCAGCCCCATCAGGATAGCTATAACGCTAACAATAATTGGTAAACCAAAACCGATTTGACCGTAGACTTTTCCAACCAAAGCTGCTACAATTCCTAAACTTGCAAGAGTAGTTGCTAATCCTAAAGCAAACCAAGTAGACTGGGCAGCAGCTTGCAGGCGGCTTTTCGCCTCGTAACCGCCGATGTAGCCGATAGTGATAGGCAACATAGACAGCATACAAGGTGTGAGACTGGTGAGTAGCCCAGCAATAAAAATTATACCTATGCTTAGCAAACTCAGGTGCGTCAACTGATTAGAGACAAGGGAGTTAGCGAATTGTTCTAGTTCGTAAAATTTGGTTTGCAGGTTTTCAAGCATGGGCTAGATAAATGGAAAGTCCTTGCACTGCTTGAATTGTAGCTTAATTTGCGCTAACGGGTGGGAGTTATCACTATGCTGTTGGAGACTCGCAATGTTCAACGATGGGCTTAAGGTCAATTGTAAAATTAAGAAGTCGAGAAGATAGGCAATCGAAATAGCGAGGTACTCATGACTTACACGGAACTGCGCCAAAAAATCGAACAACAACTAGCCCAATTGCCACCGGATCAACTCTCCTTGGTCAGCAACTTCCTGGATTCCCTCCAAAGTAAAAGTAGTATTAGTCAACGTCCGCTTCGTCGACTGGCTCCAATTAAACGAGGAACCAAGGCGGGTGATCTGGTGAAATTTGCTGGAACCTGGCAAGGCAATGATTTGGAAGACTGTCTTCGCTCAGTCTATGAAACCCGCTCACTAGCCCAGTTTTGATTTCTGTCTCCATGTATCTATTAGATACCAACCATTGCAGTTACATCATTAATAATATCCCTAACGTCATTGCCGCTCTGCAATCTCGTTCTGCCAGTGACATCGGTATCAGCATCATCACTTACGGCGAACTGCTCTACATGACCGAAAAATCAGAACGACAAGCCCAAAACCTTGCCGCAGTTCAAGCATTTTGATGAGTGTTGACTTATATTTTATTGACGAAGAAACCGCTATTTTTTACAGTCAACTCAAAGCAGCAGTTTTTAATCAGTTTGCCCCTAAAGATAAAAGCAAACGTCGGAGTAAAAGTGTTGGAGATTTGGGATTTGATGACCGTGATCTCTAGATTGCGGTAACAGCGATTCAGCACAATCTCATCCTTGTTTCTGCCGACAGCGATTTTGTCCGAATTCAGCAAGCACAATCTTTTTTGGTGGAATCTTGGCTATAAGTCAATACGCTTGGTGTTAAGGATAAACAACCTGTCGATATTATCGTTCTATCATACATCTTCCACCAAAATATAAAGACGCTAAGTTATTCTTAGCGTCTTTGCATGAAATAAATTTGGCTGTTTTAGCTTATACCATCTCAGAGGATGTTTGCACTACTGCTTGAGGTTGGGGTTGGAACATAAACAAGGAGTAGACCACATCTCGACGAATATTGGTCATCATATCCAAGAAGAGTTCGTAACCCTCGGTCTTGTATTCAATTAATGGATCTTTTTGACCATAACCCCGTAATCCTACGGACTCACGCAAAGCATCCATTTGTTGTAGGTGTTCTCGCCAGAGGGTGTCAATTCGCTGCAAGATAAAGAAGCGTTCGGCTTGGCGCATCAATCCGGGTTGAATTTGGTCTATTTGCGCTTCCTTCATGTCGTAGGCAATTCTTACCTGTTCATGCAAGAAGGCTTTAATCTCACTCATTGACATATCTACTAGTTGAGATGATTGTAAATCTGCTAGTAGATAAACAAATTCTTTGACTTTCTCAACTAACTTATCTAGTTCCCACTCTTCTGAAGGCAAGTCTGGATTGATGTAGTAGTTAACGATGTCATCCATCGTTCTTTCAGCATACTCAATCACTTGTTCTTTCAGGTCTTGTCCTTCCAACACCCGGCGGCGTTCGGCGTAAATAGCACGGCGTTGGTTGTTCATCACCTCGTCGTACTCAAATACCTGCTTACGGATATCGTAGTAGTAGGTTTCGACTTTTTTCTGGGCGCCTTCTAAGCTGCGGGTAAGCATCCCAGATTCGATCGGCATGTCTTCCTCAACGCGGAAGGCTTCCATTAATTTCGCAACGCGATCGCCACCAAAGATCCGCATCAAGTTATCTTCTAAGCTGAGGAAGAATCTGGTGGAACCAGGGTCGCCTTGGCGTCCCGCACGTCCCCGTAACTGGTTGTCAATCCGCCGTGACTCGTGGCGTTCTGTACCAATTACGTGTAAGCCTCCCAGGTCTACTACTTCTTGGTGTTCCCGACTGGTAAACACTTCATACTCTTGCTTGATACGGTTGTAAGCTTCCCGCAATTTCTGAATTACAGGGTCGTCAGTGGGGGCTTTTTCGGCGGCGACAGCAACTTTTTCTTCTGCTTCCAATTCTGGTAAACTGCGATCGCCATAGGCTTTGACTGCCATTTCTACTGCTTGTTTGAGCAGTTGTTCTGCTTCTTTAGAAAGCTGAGTTGGGAAAACCTGGGGCGAAGCTTTCCAAGTTTTGACTTTTTTCCCAGGGGCAAAGCCTTGTCCACCACCGGAAGCGGGAGGCAAACCAGCTGCCCTATGGACGCTAAACATATCTTCATCTTCTGGCTTGACGATCCGGGGCATGAAGTATTCCCGCATCTTCAAACGAGCCATATATTCAGCGTTACCACCCAAGATAATATCCGTACCTCTACCAGCCATGTTAGTGGCGATAGTC
The DNA here is from genome assembly GCF_000317205.1 of Fischerella muscicola PCC 7414. Lineage (GTDB taxonomy): Bacteria > Cyanobacteriota > Cyanobacteriia > Cyanobacteriales > Nostocaceae > Fischerella > Fischerella muscicola. The sequence goes on from NZ_AJLK01000119.1 coordinate 5,478, forward strand.
ACAGCACCTTTACGTCCTGCTTGAGCGACAATCTCCGCTTCCCGCTCCACGTTTTCTGGTCGGGCGTTGAGTAATTCGTGGGGAATGTCCATTTGCTTCAACAACTGGCTGAGATACTCAGATTTTTCTACACTTGTAGTTCCTACCAATACGGGTCTACCAATTTGGTGCATTTCGGCACATTCTTTGGCGATCGCTCGCCACTTGCCCGCCTCATTCTTAAACACCATGTCGGACAAGTCTTCCCGTCTCCTGACGCGGTTGGTAGGAATGACGGTTACTTCCAGTTTGTAAATTTTTTCAAATTCGGCTTCTTCCGTTTTTGCCGTTCCTGTCATTCCACCTAATTTTGGATAAAGCAAAAACAGGTTTTGATAAGTAATGGTCGCCAAAGTTTGGGTTTCTGGTTGAATCTCTACGTGTTCTTTGGCTTCAATTGCTTGGTGCAGACCATCACTCCAACGCCGTCCCGGTAGAACCCGCCCGGTAAATTCATCAACGATGACTACTTCTCCGTTGCGGACAATATAGTTAACGTCCTTCAGGAACAGTTCTTTGGCTTTAATCGCGTTGAAAACAAAGTGCGCCCAAGGATCTTCAGGGTCAAATAAATCTTTTACTCCCAAAAGCTGTTCTGCTTGCGCAAAGCCTTCATCTGTTAGCAGGACGTTACGGGCTTTTTCATCTACTTCATAATGCTCATCTTTTTGCAAAGCGGCAGCGATCCGGGCTGCTTCTATATATTTTTCTGTGGGGCGTTCGACTTGCCCAGAAATAATTAACGGTGTCCGCGCTTCGTCAATTAAAATTGAGTCTACCTCGTCAATCACGCAGTAGTTGAATGGGCGCTGCACTACATCCGTGATTGATGTTGCCATGTTGTCGCGTAGGTAGTCAAATCCTACCTCACTGTTAGTGACATAAGTAATATCACAGTCATAGTTTTTTTTGCGCTCTTGGGGGGTCATACTAGCCTGAATCAAACCTACACTCAAACCCAAGAAGCGATGCACCTGCCCCATCCATTCCGCATCCCGACGAGCCAGGTAATCGTTAACAGTCACTACGTGTACACCTTTGCCCGTGAGAGCATTTAAATAGCTAGGTAAAGTTGCCACAAGGGTTTTACCTTCACCAGTTTTCATTTCGGCAATTTGCCCTGTGTGCAAAATTACACCACCCAGCAACTGCACATCAAAGTGCCGCAACCCTAAGACTCGCCGTCCGGCTTCCCTGACTACAGCAAAAGCTTCGCTGAGAATGTCATCAAGAGTTTCGCCTTTTGTCAGACGCTGCTTAAACTCTGCTGTTTTGCCCTTAAGTTCTTCATCAGAAAGGGCTTTGATATCTTCCTCTAAGAGGTTAATTTCAGTGATGTAAGGTTGGTATTTTTTAAGCTTACGAGCGTTGGGGTCGCCCAACAAAGTTTTTAGCATGGCAGATTATTTAACAAAATCAACGGGGACGGGAATTTTAGATTTGGGTTATTGATTATATGTATTTGACCCAACTGAGTTTTATCAGTTATCAGTTGTCAGTTATCAGTTTTGTTCTTTGGATTAAAGTCCCCCACCAATTGGTGGTAATTAGTTGTTAGCTGTGGGTAAAATTCCCCACCATACGCTTGATAACTGATAAATGTTCACTGTTCACTGAATTTAATACTCTATAAATAGGTTGGCAATGGAAACTTCCAACCAAAGCAGCAACGAGACAAAATAATCTAGTTACTAAATGATGGCTTTAAATTAGGAGTTTATATTTGAAACTTTATTAATAGTATCATTTCGCTTCCAGATGAGGCAGTGAAGCCCGACCATGCTCAAGTAGCGATGCCGTTCTTTGTGGAGTAAGGGGTGTGAGGGGTGTGAGGAGTATGAGGGGTATGAGGGGTGTGAGGAGTATGAGAAGTACAAGGATAAATATTTCTTTTACTCCTCACACTTCCCACACTCCCAGACGCTTCAAACAGCGCGTCTCTACATTACTCCTCACACTTCCCCACTTAATTAGAATTCTCCCCCTCCGGAGTCAGACGACGGAAATTATACTCATTGGCACTAGGATGACAGGAGACACAGCTATTGATCTCTACAGGACGTGGCAATTTAATTTGGGGGTGTAAAGCTTTGAAAAAACGAGAGTTGTTGACCCGATAAGGTGTTTGTTCGTCTTCTAGGATAGGACGGGAAAAAGTGGAAAGATATCTCCAAACCAAAAGGCGTGGTGGATCGACAAGAGGTTGAATTTGGCCGCCGTAATGTTGCGAGTCTTGCAGAATATTTTTCCAAGTTTGGGTGGGTAAAACTTGTGGCGGTAGGGCAATATGACAACTAGAGCAATTTTCTAAGTAAAGTTCTTGTCCGAGTTGATACTGAGCAGGTACTACATCTACAGTGCCGATTTCAGAGGTAGGAGTTGCGCTTTGGGCATTTGTTGCGAAGGAAATGAGCCAACCCATAGCCAAACTCCAAGTTAGGACTACTAACAATAAACCTAAAGATTTTCTTTTGAATTGGCGACGCTTGTGATACTTAGTTAGATTAGTCATTCCTCACACTCACACAAATAACTTCAACAAATTTAAGGAATCGGAACTGCCCGCAATAATCTTTCCATTACACTTTTAGCACTGCGTCCACCTGTGGGGATGAGACGATGACAAAGAACATGAGGAGCAAGAAATTTCACGTCATCGGGAATGGCGTAATCACGCCCCAATAAAAAAGCCAGTGCTTGAGTAGCTCTATGTAACGCTACCGTACCACGGGGACTTACCCCCAGAGTAATTTCCTCATCGCATCGCGTCGCCCGCACTAAGTCAAGGATGTACTGTTGCAAGGAAATATCTACCTTGATTTGAGCTACGATTTGCCGCAATTCTTGTACTTGTGCCAAGCTAATACAAGGTTGTAAATCGGCAACATTCACTCCCTTATCCAGGCGTTGCAGCATTTGTAGTTCTTCTGCTTCGGAAGGATAACCCAAACTCAAGGACAGCATAAACCTGTCCATCTGTGCTTCTGGCAGAGGAAAAGTACCTTGGTATTCGATGGGGTTTTGAGTAGCAATAACAAAAAATGGTGTGGGAACAGCACGGGAGACACCATCGGCTGTTACTTGTTGTTCTTCCATAACTTCTAGTAAAGCCGATTGGGTGCGCGGTGTAGCGCGATTAATTTCATCAGTTAATAAGACATTGGCAAATACTGGGCCGGGGAGAAAGTGAAATTCGCCGCTTTTGGGATTCCAGATGTTAGTGCCGGTGATGTCGGTTGGTAGTAAATCAGGGGTGCATTGTAGTCTTTGAAACTTACCATCAATTGAACGGGCGAGTGCTTTTGCTAAGAGAGTTTTACCGACTCCCGGAACATCTTCGAGCAAGGCATGACCACCTGCTAGTAAAGCAACTAGTACTAAGCGTATGGCCTCATTTTTGCCAACAATAGTGTAAGCCAAATTTTGTGTGAGGGCGTCAATTTTGTCTCTCATAGAAATTGGGGATTGGGTAGCGGGAGAGGGGGAGGTGGGGAGATGGGGAGATGGGGAGATGGGGAGATGGGGAGATGGGGAGATGGGGAGTGTGGGGAGTGTGGGGAGTGTGAGGAGAATAATATAGTAACTAATTCCCTTTGTCCTCCTTGTCCTCCTTGTCTCCCTTGTCCTCCTTGTCCCCGTTCCTCTTTCCCTTTTCCTTTATTAGTGTTCCCTTAGCGAGACAAAATTAACACTCAACATTGAAAAAAAGCTCTAGCGGCACTACAGTCTAGTTGAATTTGTGTTTTGAGTGCTTCTAGATTAGGAAATTTTTGTTCTGGTCGTAAAAACTTTTCGAGATGCACTGCCAGCTTTTTACCATATAAATCACCAAACCAATCAAATAGATGTACTTCGACTGAAAGATTAATACCATTGACTGTGGGGCGATTACCTATATTCATGACGCCAAAATAGTCATTTCCTGTAATATCTAATGTTTCACTAACAGTAAAAACACGGACTGCGTAAACACCGTGGTGAGGCAGAAACTTGTCTTTGGGTAATTCGAGGTTAGCGGTAGGAAATCCAATAGTTCTGCCTATTTGTTGACCTTTAATCACAGTACCAATGAGGGTGTAAGGTCGTCCCAGCAATTGGTTAGCTCGTTCAATGTCGCCACTAGCAAGAATTTCGCGGATAAGTGAACTGCTAATTCGAGTCTGTTGGTCTACCTCGGTATTATTTTCTTGAGATTCTGCACAAGTTTCAAGAGAGGCGATGGTAACAGGAATTTTGTATTTAGCAGCAATGATTTGTAGGTCACGGGCGGTACCAGTACGTCTAGAACCAAAACGAAAATCTTGCCCAACGCTAATTTGTACTGCTTGCAATTGTTGAACGAGAATTTTTTCTACAAATTCTTCTGGAGTCAAAGCACATAGTTCTTTATCGAAGGGTAATAGTACTAGTTGTTGTACTCCAAGCGATCGCAACTGATAGACTTTTTCATCCAATGGTGTGAGCAAACTCCTGGGTTTACCTGTAAAAAACTCTTGGGGATGAGGATCGAAGGTGACGACGGTTGAAAAGATGGAACCGTTGTGGGGTGGTGGGGTAACTTTTTCCCCATCTCCGGTTCTCCCCATCTCCGGTTCTCCCCATCTCCGGTTCTCCCCATCTTTCCTAAACGGTGGCAGAATAGGTTGAATCACTCGTTGATGACCACGATGTACACCGTCAAACTTGCCAAGCGCGACAGCTGTTGGCGTCAGAGCCAATTCAGGTGAAGATGTTACCCACACAGAACACCCATTTTGAGACAAATTTAGCACGTCGATTCTGGGATTTTAGGTTTTGTTCAGCTTTTTTGCTAACCCTCAGGGAATTGCCTTTGTGGGCGTTTTTAGCCTGTGGTAGAAGCTTTCAAGACATTTAGTGCTATCAGCTTTTGCCTTGTTACTAACTCATACCACAGACACCCAAAGGGCGCTTACCTGTAGAATAAGCTCTTGATCACCAATCTAATCTAAAATCTAGAATTGCTTCCTTGGCAATATTTACATAGAAAACTTACTAATAGGAAAAGATTCTGATAAAGGAACTGAAACAGGAACCTGAAGCACCATTCCTTCCCGTGCCATAACTGCACCAGGAAATTTCTGGCGTGCTTCTTCCCCTACACGATCTAAAAATTCATCATCATGGCCAGGATCGTGGTGAAAAATTACTAGTGTCTTAACATTGGCGGCTTTGGCTACCTTCACAGCTTCTTGCCATGTAGAATGTCCCCAACCAATTTTAGGATTGGTTGGTGAATGATATTCTTCATCGGTATATGTAGAATCGTAAATCAGGATGTCAGCGTCACGAGCTAGCCACAGGACATTTTCATCCAGCCTGTCTGCAAAATGTTCGGTATCCGTAATGTAAACAGCAGCACCACCACGCCAATTGACTCGGTATCCGACTGCTTCGCCTGGATGGTTAAGTGGAGCCGTTTCTACGGAAATATCATCAATACGTATGGCTTGTCCTGGTATTACGTCGTAGAAATCTAAATTTGCCTGCATTATTTGCAAGGGAACAGGAAAATTTGGATGCAACATCTGGTCATTGAGGCGCTGTTCTACGGTTGAACCATCAGGAGCGATCGCTCCATAAATATGAAAGGTATTTCCCCTCACAAACCCCGGGGTAAAGAAGGGAAAACCTTGCATGTGATCCCAATGGGAATGAGTGAAAAATATGTGAGCTTCTATAGGCATTTTGGGCAACAAAGATTGCCCTAAAACATGCAATCCCGTGCCACCATCAAAAATTAAGCGTTTGCCATCCACTTGCATTTCAACGCAAGGGGTATTACCTCCGTAATGGACGGTGTTTGGTCCCGGACAGGGGATACTGCCGCGAACGCCCCAAAAATGCACGGTAAATTGGTTCTCTATCCTTGACATGGGTGTTGCTTGCTGGACTAGCGGGCGATCATCCGATTTTAGATTTTGGATTTTGGATTTTGCGAAAAGTTTGTAGACGCTTTGCGGCTTCCCGTAGGGTGCTAGGGCTTCCGGCGATCAAAGCTTTTCAAGACGGATTGCCTCCACAGATTAATCTGGGGGCTTGTACCATCAAATCATCATCGGATTTTAGATTTTGGATTGCCTCCACAGATTAATCTGGGGGCTTGTACCATTAAGGAATTATCGGTCAATCTAAAAATGTTACTTATTGCGTTAAGTTTATGCCGTTTCACTTCTTTTGATAGAGAGTGAATTTATTAGTAAAAGAGCGTACCTTGACCCAGGTAGATTTTACGCAAAATAAATTAGGTAAACTCTAAGGTCAATCTCAAGCTTTTGGAGTTTTTATAAGGGTTATTTGCAAGTGCGCTCCTACTTTATAGCCTATATTTAATCGTGATGCATTTAACCATCACATTACGGTTATTCATACTCCTAAAATTTACTTTAGTTTGAAGTTCCACTGAGATAATTGATGCAACCCTGTGCCGTAGGTCAGGTTGTATTGTAATGGCGTCACACTAATGTAGTTATCACGGATGACATGCACGTCCATAGGTATATCTTGAGGCAAATTCAAACCTACTGGTGGTTCTATATCTTCTAAAACCTCTCCCGTTAACCAGTAGTAAGTCTTACCACGCGGATCAACTCTTTTATCAAAAACATCAACATAGCGTCGCACCCCTTGGCGAGTGATGACAACTCCGGAAATTTCTTCCCATGTCACAGCAGGAATGTTAACATTCAGCAACATCAAATCTACCAAAGGTTTTGCCACCAGATATTCCACTAAGATTTTGGCAAATTTCGCTGCTGGTTGAAAATCTTTAGAAGACAAACTAGTAAGACTAAGTGCCACACTGGGAATACCTTCAATTAAGCCCTCCATTGCCGCAGAAACAGTACCAGAATAAAGAATTTCTGTTCCCAAATTCCCACCTTGATTAATACCAGAAAGAACTAGGTCGGGGGGAGAATCAAGCAAAGCCCACAGTGCTAATTTTACACAGTCAGAGGGAGTACCATCACAAGCCCAAGCTTTGACGGCAGGATGAAAAATAGACTCGACAATTTCAGCGCGAATTGGTTGATGTAAAGTCAGTCCATGCCCAGTAGCCGAACGTTCTCGATCTGGACAAACTACAGTGACTTCATGTCCTGCTTCTGCCAATGTATTAGCAAGGGTGCGAATACCCAAGGCATAAATACCGTCATCGTTACTGATAAGTAATTTCATCTGTTGATTCAGTGCATGTGTCATTTGTCATTAAGTCATTAGTCAACAGTCTTTGGTCAATTGTCAATGCCACAAGTCACAACATATGAAAAAAGGGATTGGGGATCGGGTATCAGGGAGTGGGGGCCGGTGAGTTCCCCATCTCCCCATTGCCCCTAATCCCCACTCCCTTAGGGGAGTGGGGGCCGGTGAGTTCCCCATCTCGCCAGACTACCCATTCCCTAATATCGCTTCTAAACTGGTAGTAACAGGTTGCGTTGCAACCGTTGCCTTTGATGCACAATTGACTTATTAATTAATTTGATTAGTCTTTTGTCATTTGTCCTTTGTCATTAGTCCAAAGTTAATGACCAATGACCAATGACCAATGACCGATGACCAATGACCAATTTGACTATTAACTAATGACAAGTAATTTAGAGACTCAACTTTTGGCACTGCAAGAGGAAGGAGAAAAAGCGATCGCAGCTGCCACTACCTTAGAAACTCTTGAAGAATTAAGAGTCAAGTATCTTGGCAAAAAAGGTAGTTTATCAGTGCTTCTGGGCGGTATGGGTAAACTCCCAGCAGAGGAACGACCAAAAATAGGAGCGATCGCTAATACAGTTAAAGAAGCACTGCAAAAAAGCCTTGACCAGCAACGCACGACCCTGGAAGCAGCTAAAATTCAAGCACAGCTGGAGGCGGAAACTTTAGACGTTACCATGCCGGGAATTTACCGCCCCCAAGGCCGAGTTCATCCAATCAACGGCATGATTGACCGGGCGCTGGATATTTTTGTCGGTATGGGCTATACGGTGGCTTCTGGGCCAGAAATGGAAACAGACTACTACAATTTCGAGGCCCTAAATACCCCGCCTGACCACCCGGCCCGCGATATGCAGGATACTTTCTACTTGCCGGATGGTAACTTGCTACGGACTCATACCTCATCGGTGCAAATTCGTTACATGGAAGCCGAGGAACCTCCTATCCGCATTGTCGCACCAGGAAGGGTCTATCGGAGAGATAACGTGGATGCTACTCACGCGGCAGTTTTTCATCAAATTGAACTTTTAGCAATTGATGAAGGACTAACTTTTACCGATCTCAAGGGTACGATCAAGATATTTTTGCAACAAATATTTGGTGAGTTGCCAATTCGCTTCCGTGCCAGTTATTTCCCATTTACAGAACCATCTGCGGAAGTTGACTTACAGTGGAATGGACGCTGGTTAGAAGTGATGGGCTGCGGTATGGTTGATCCAAATGTGTTGAAAGCGGTAGGATACGACCCAGAAGTTTATACTGGCTTTGCCGCCGGTTTTGGCGTGGAACGCTTTGCGATGGTGCTGCACCAACTAGATGATATTCGCCGTGTATATACTAGCGATTTGCGCTTTTTGCAGCAGTTTTAAAAATGGTCATTTGTCATTTGTCCTTTGTCATTTGTCATTTGTTTAAGTAATGACCAAATGTACGGGCGAAGCATTTGGGCGATAATTGATTGGTTTTGTGGAAAGATTACTCATCAAATGCTTCGCCCCTACGACAATTATCACAATGACCACAATGCCAATTTTCACCCTTTTGATGAAAACCAAAGGCATTTAACAAAAACTGCCAACGACACTGCTTGGTTGTCAGATACTTATTCATCTGCTTGGTGGCGTGCAATTGACTTACAGGCTGATTTTTTGTAGCAGACACAATGCTGTAGTGAAAAGGGTCAAGCCAGTTGAGTTGCCCGGTAGTGTGCAGGAGAGAAAGAGCAATAGCAGCATCGGGATACTGCCGTGTGAGTGCATTTATTTCCCCTGTTTTTGGTAGTTTTTTGATTAATTGCTGTGCTTCTAGCTGTTGCGATCGCATTTTATCCTCAAAAAAATTCTGTCTTTGCTTATCTTCTGGATCTAACCACCCCGTAGGTTCACTTACCAAAGTCAACGTCTCGGCTGGTTTACCATCTCGTCCGGCGCGTCCAATTTCTTGTACATACTCCGATAACAACAAAGGTGCGTGAAAATGAACCACCCAACGCACATCTGATTTGTTTATCCCCATACCAAAAGCAGAAGTGCAGACAACAAAGGGCATTTTCCCTTCTATCCAAGCAGTTTCAATCATGCGCCGTTCTTCTGCACTCAGTCCTGCATGATAACTGGCTGTCACATAACCCATCTGTTGCAACCATGCAGCTAAATTCTCGCTATCTCGCCTGCTGCGAACGTAAACTAATCCTGCTGTTTGTTGTTTTTCTCTGATAAATTTTAATAATTGTTGCTTTCTATCCCTTGGAGTCCAAACTAATCGAACTCTTGGGTTAAGATTAGGACGATAAGGGTCTAAAAGAAATACTGCTGGTTGGTTTAGTTGTAAAGTTTCTTGGATTACTTTTTGGGCTAGAGGATCGGCGGTGGCAGTGAAAGCGGCTAGCGTTATTTTTGTTCCTGTTGGTTTTGATTTCAACAGTGCTGGTCGCACTGCCCCAATTCTTCGATAGGCGGGTCTAAAAGTATCTCCCCATTGCACTAAACAATGTGCCTCATCTAAAATCAAGCCGTTAATTGTAAGTTGTGACTGGCATAATATTTGCCATACTGGCGGGCTAAGTAAAGTTTCTGGCGATAAATATAATAATCTCAACTTTTGTTGTTCCAAAGCTTGCAGAATTTTTCGTCGCTGCCAAGAGGGTAATTCGCTATGTAAAAGTGCAGCGCTTAACTTACGTTGGCGTAGTTCTTGGACTTGATTTTCCATCAGCGCTACTAAAGGCGAAACCACCAAAGTTAATCCTGTTTGTAACAAGGCCGGCAACTGAAAGCAAATAGATTTTCCGCCACCAGTAGGCATGATAATGAGTGCATCATTTTTTGCCAATAAACTACGGATGATTTCTCCCTGTGGCGAACGAAAATCTTTGTAACCCCAAATCTCTTGAAATGCAACTAATACCTCATTCCAGGATATTTTTGCAGAGTTATTCATGAGCTAGTAGCAGATGGAATTAATTTTTTGAATATATCCTCTACTGAAAGATTCCTGGCTCAGTAATTTTATATATATTAGCGATCGCTCAAAGTTACATGTGCTTCTTACAACCCCCAAAAAATATTTTTACGGCGTTGCATACACCGGTTTGCAATTAGGTGTAGTACAGGTAAAAACGTTGACGCGCTCATAGGCTACCTACGGAAGCCACTCCGTGTCTACGGTGCAGGGTACACTCATGGAACACCAATAAAACTACACTTCATCCAAATAAGAAGCGCTATAATTTGTGGATATTTTCTCTGGTAAATATAAAAGAACTTGACGTTCTTGGCGTCTTGGCGGTTAATTCTACTCTGGGGGAAGCCGTGACGTGTCTACATCCTCATTCTATGCAACGCCTTTTTTACTTCCACAATTTCACAATTTCAAAAAGTAGTAACAATTGCAGTGCAGAAACAATTTTTTATGTAATGAGGACTAAAGTCCTCACTACAATCCTAGTATTTTCTAAGCAGTCACTTCCTCTTGCTTGGGTTGATTTTGCAACCAAGCGTATAGTCTATTTAAGGCGTTAACGTATGCCTGCGCCGATGCCACAATAATATCTGTATTTGCTGCATGACCAGAGAAGACTCTATCTTCATGCCGGAGGCGAATTGTTACTTCTCCGATGGCATCTATGCCAGCTGTGACTGATTGCACAGAAAACTCAATTAACTGGTTGGGTACATTGATAACACGGTTAATAGCTTTGTAAACTGCATCCACAGGGCCTGTACCAATCGCAGCATCAATTAATTCGTCACCTTCTGGATTACGTAGGGTGACTGTGGCGGTGGGTTTGGCGTTGCTACCACAGGAAACTTGCACTAACTCTAACTTAAACAGATCAGGAGCTTGTTGGATTTCATCATTAACTATAGCTTCTAAATCCCAATCTGTAATTTCTTTCTTTTTATCTGCTACTTCTTTGAATCTGACGAATGCTTTGTTTAATTCTGTTTCTGTTGGTTCATAACCTAATTCTCGCAAGCGTGTGCGGAAAGCGTTTCTACCAGAATGCTTACCCAATACAATTTGATTTTCTGTCAAACCAATTAATTGGGCATCCATAATTTCATAGGTGAGCTTGTTTTTTAGCACACCATCTTGGTGAATTCCTGATTCGTGAGCAAAGGCATTTGCACCAACAATTGCTTTGTTTGGTTGCACCAGCATTCCTGTTAAATTAGAAACCATACGTGAGGTTCTATAAATCTGCTTGGTGTCGATATTTGTGAGTGGTTCTTCAGATTCTGTTGGGCGTCCCAAGAAGGGATTAAAATATTGCCGCCGCACATGCAATGCCATTACTAATTCTTCTAGGGCTGCATTTCCGGCTCTTTCGCCAATGCCATTAATGGTACATTCTAACTGTCTAGCACCATTTTTGACTGCTTCTAAAAAGTTAGCAACGGCTAAACCTAAATCATTATGTCCGTGAACAGAAATAATTGCTTGGTTAATATTAGGAACGTTTTCTTTAATTCCTTTGATTAATCCTCCAAATTCTGTTGGAGTTGTGTAACCAACAGTATCAGGAATATTAACTGTTGTCGCCCCAGCCGCGATCGCTCTTTCTAAAACTTCATAGAGAAATTCTGGATCAGAACGTCCCGCATCTTCAGGAGAAAATTCTATATCATCAGTAAAACTTTTCGCATAAGCAACCATTTCTTCTGCGATCGCTAACACCTCTTGCCTACTTTTTCTCAGTTTGTATTTGAGGTGAATATCAGAAGTAGCTATAAAAGTATGAATTCTTTTTTTTGCAGCTGGTTCTATGGCTTGGGCAGCAGCTTTAATATCTTCTTGTCTTGCTCTTGCTAAACTACAAATTACAGGCCCATTTTCTGTCCCTACAATTTGAGCAATTTTATTTACTGCTTCAAAATCTCCAGGACTTGCAAAGGCAAAACCAGCTTCAATCACATCCACACCCAAGCGCGCTAATTGCTTAGCAATAGCAAGCTTTTCATCAATATTCAAAGTTGCACCTGGGCATTGTTCGCCATCTCTAAGGGTGGTGTCAAAGATAATAATTTTTTCTGGTTGAGTTTTCATTGGCTGTTTGTTGTTTAGTGTTTACTTGTGGTTTAAAATACCTTAAAACTTAATTTTTTTACTTTTATAATTTGTAAATAAGTATCGAAATTATAATGCGTCTACTTTTTCTATTTGGTCACGAATATCATTTAAATCTATATATCTATCCGTAGCATTGCGTAATTCCCTAGCAATCATTCCCTCTGTTGATACCACTGTAATATGAGTATTTTTTGAACGTAATAATTCTATTGCTCTTTCAAAATCTCCATCGCCACTAAATAAAACAACTCGGTCATATTGGTCTACTGTATTAAACATATCTACTACAATTTCTATATCTAAATTAGCTTTTTGTGAATAACGACCAGAAGAATCATCATAATATTCTTTGAGAACTTTAGTTCTAACTGTATATCCTAAACTTATTAAAGCATCTCTAAAACCTCGCTGATCTTGTTGATCTTTTAAGCCAGTGTACCAGAATGCATTTATTAAGGTTGTGTCTGGCTGCTCATGTCTGAAGTATTCTAAAACTCGTCGCGGATCAAAAAACCAGCCATTTTTTTGTTGAGCATAGAACATATTGTTTCCGTCTACAAAAATAGACAGACGATTCATAGAGGAACCCATAGTAAAGTTACACCTAAAATATAGATAAAGAAGAATTTAGATTGAGCAGTAGATTATAGCAATTTTAAAATGACAAATTTGCTATTATCTATAAATTATAATGTCATATATAAGTTATATTTAACCCCTCTGAAAGTATAAAATTGCCAGAAACATAGTTATTAAGGATAACCAAGTGCTTAACATTTTTCACACTCGGCGCTGTTAATTGCACCCCGTAGTCAAAATCTACGAATCAAATTGACTAAGTAACAGCTTAGAATGGCTGTATACCAATTAAGTTTACTCCTAAAGTGGTGTAATCAGGCTTAGTGTAAAGTTGAGGTTGAAATTATTTCTTGGGACAGAGCAAGGATTGCACACGATACGAGATTGCTTTTCAGTAAAGCCTTTAAATAGAGAATACTTCTTCAGGTAGAGCAGGGATTGCCCTGTTACATACAGCTAATAGTGTAGGTTCGGGAGCAACTTCTGTAGAAGTGTATCCTCTAGTATGGAATAGCAGCTTACTCCATAGCAGTAATATTTCGCTGCAACCCATGTCTGTTTGGAAAAATAACTCTAAATGGCTAAGTTAAGTCAAAATTCAGGTATTGTCTAGCTAATATGTCAGATATTTTCTGTTCAGTGCTAATGCAACTTTGATGATAAATAGAGGTTAGTTTACAAATGTATAAGTTTTCCATTTAAGCCTTATTTCAAGTTTATTGTCCTAAAAGAGTGCGTAAATAAATAAAATCACAGTAAATCAATCAGCAATACATATGCCGGAAGAACCTATATATACATTAGCTAAAAAAGATGTCTCAGCTGCCAATCAAACCTCAAGTAAATCAACAAAAGCAACTTTGGCAACATCAGTACGTCAGACAAAGCTGATGGGGCGCTTAGGTAATTTACTTGCTGGTTGTTGGGCAATTTCAGCAGCGCTGCTGAGTGCTTCCAGTTATGGCTGGGTAGAATTACTAGAAAATCAAGCATATTCTGTTTTTTTTATTCTCCGAGGATCCGTAGTTCCCAACGAAGACATTGTGATTTTGGCGATTGATGAACAGTCGATATCAGTGCCAGGACAGTATTACAAAACAAATCCGCAAGCCTATGCTTATTTAGAACCACTGCAAGTCTTTCCTTTTCGACGTGTAGCATATGCCCAAGTCATCGAAAAGTTGGTACAAGCAGGAGCACGTCATGTAGCTGTAGATATATTATTCGATTTACCAAGTAATAATAAAAACGATCGCAAATTACAGGCAGTTTTGCAGCGTTATGGAAGTAAAGTATCCTTAGCCGCAATTTACGAAAATTCCGAAACTCACCAAGGTATTTTTTGGCAATTAACTCAACCTCACCAGATGTTTCGTACAGGTTCAGTGTCAATAGGTTCGGTGAATTTTCCCAAAGAGGTAGATGATAAAGTACACCGTTTAGCTAGTGAGTTTCCCAAATTATTAGAGGCACAAGAAGGTTTTGTTCCTACCGATAAAATTCCCTCTTTTACTGAAGCAGTTTTAAGGGCAGCTCAAATAAATTATCCTCGACCAAAAGGCGATCGCATATATTTTTATGGCAGCGCGGGTACTTTTGAAATGTATCCATTTTGGCATGTACTCGACCCAGAAAATTGGAATACTTATTTACAACAAGGCAAGGTATTCAAAGACAAAATTGTCCTGATTGGAGTCACATCCCAAGCAGCAAAAGATTATTACTTAGTACCAGCAGCTTCTAGCTGGTTATATCCAGAACCAATGTCGGGAGTAGAAATTCATGCCAATGCGATCGCAACTTTGATGGAAGGAAAAAGCATTGCCCAAGCTATTCATACTGCACCTTTGCGTGGTTTATTTGTGTTTAGTTTAGTAGGCATATGTGCAGTAGTTATTGCTAAAAGCAAGCATGTCATTAAAAGATTTTTGTACAGTGTAATTCTTGCTATTAGTTGGGGAGGAATTAGTTATGGATTATTTATCTACGGTCAGGTAATTTTCCCTGCTGCTATTCCAGTTATAGCGATCGCTGGAATCGGATTATCCTATCTGGCAACGGAAGCAGCGAAAGAATTTTTGAGGAAACATCAATTATTAATCATTTTTAATAAATACAAATCTTCTCCCGTTGTCCAAGAAATTATCAGCCAACAAGATGACTTGCAAGATTTACTTCAACAACTGGATATAGCGTTATCAGGAAAAATTTTAGGCGGACGCTATAAAATTGTCAAAGTACTTGGTGCAGGAGGATTCAGTGAAACCTACATAGCTGAAGATATGCAACTCCCAGGCAATCCTTTGTGTGTAGTCAAGCAACTAAAACCAGCTACTCATAAACCCGAACAATTGGCAGTTGCCAGACGACTATTTAATGCAGAAGCTCAAACATTGCAGAAATTAGGAACATATAACCAAATACCCCAACTCTTCGCTTATTTTGAACAAGAAGAAGAATTTTATTTAGTTCAAGAATACATCGATGGTCATGCTCTTAGTCAAGAAATACCACCCGGCAGACAACTTCCAGAAGCCGAAGTAATCGAGATTTTGCGAGAATTATTGCAAATATTGATATTTGTCCATCAAAATGGTGTGATACACCGAGATATCAAACCTAGCAACATCATCCGCCGAGAATCAGATAACAAGCTGATACTAATTGACTTTGGTGCTGTTAAAGAAGTAACCACCCAAATATTGGGTAGTCAAGAACAAACCGCCTTTACCATTGGCATTGGTACTAAAGGTTATGCACCCACTGAACAATGTTTTGGGCGTCCACAATATAATAGTGACATTTATGCAATTGGCATGATTGCCATTAAAGCGCTAACTGGCATCCCTCCTCACGAACTGGAAAAAGATGCTAATGGTGAATTGCAATGGATGCACAAAGCAAATATTAGCCCTGCCTTTGCTGAAATTATCTCTAAAATGGTGCAGGAAGACTTTCAACAGCGTTATCAGTCTGCAACAGAACCGCTACAGGCACTCAACAGTTTAATTATTCGCGAAAACAAATATACTTCACCCAACGATGAATCATTGTTGAATTCTGTTTATTTTAGAGAGTCAGATATTCCTACGACACCTTGGGTTGAAGTCCCAGAAGATACTTTAATACAAGACATTGACAATCCCCCCAACTTGAAGTAATAGTCGAAGTTCGCACTCTAGTGTTAGTCCGCCCAGAACTTCAGTTCTGGGTTCATAGCCTAATTAACCACAAAGTACTGCAATTAAAACCGTCACAAGCATTTTCGTCCCCCGATTTAGAATCGGGGGAAATTTAAGTTGATTGTAAAAATTGGCACTTATACCCTCGATCTATTGATTTTGTGGAGGGCCTGGAGGTGTAGGTGTTTCTACCGGAGGTGGAGTTGGGTTTACTCCAGTGGAGTCAATTGGGGTGGGAGGCGTTGGTGTTTCTACTGGAGGTGGAGGCGTTTGTGTTTCTACAGGGGTGGGAGGCGTTGGTGTTTCTACTGGAGTTGGAGGTGTAGGCGTTTCTACTGGAGGTGGAGTTGGGTTTACTCCAGTGGAGTCAATTGGGGTGGGAGGCGTTGGTGTTTCTACCGGAGGTGGAGGCGTTTGTGTTTCTACAGGGGTTGGAGGTGTAGGTGTTTCTACTGGAGGTGGAGTTGGGTTGACCCC
>NZ_AJLK01000120.1 GCF_000317205.1 Fischerella muscicola PCC 7414
AGTGGAGTTAGAGGGGGGTGGTGTTTGTGGTTGTGGATCACCTGACCCAGTGGAGTTAGAGGGGGGTGGAGATGTATCTGACTTCGGTTTGTCAGTTATGTTTGGTGTTGTGGAATCAGGAACAGGTGGTGGAGTGTCTACTTTTTTTTGATCGTTTGTGTTTGTCTGTGTCGATGTATTTTGATTATTGGGGTTACTTTGAGAATTAGTAGTGTTATTGGTTGAGTGTGTATTGTTTTCTTGGTTGGTATTATCTTTTTGTTGTGCTGTGTTTGTTCCGTTGTGTCGGGTTGTCTGAGAGGAATTTGTAGAGGGTTTCGGGTTGCTATTAGGATCCTTAGAAGAATCTGAGACACTGGGGCTTAGCTTTACAAAAGATGGATTTTCGATAACTTGTTGACCAGTGATTGGTTGTTGAGAAGTCACAGCTTCGGCAGTTTCAGCCTGAACTTTTGCGATCGCTGGGTCTGAACTAGGTTGTTCCTGTCTTGGCAGATCCAACCCCCGCACCATATCGCTAGTTTCATAAAAAGTCCTTAGGTCAAAATCGTATAACCCTTGAAATTGACCCTTAACTACAACCAGCATTTGTCCTGCTTTTAATTCCTGGCTCTGGGAAGCATCTTTATTGAAAACTTCAATTCCACTATTTGTAAGTGCTGCTACAACTGTGGTATCTTTTTTCTCATCGTAGCGGACAAATAATGCTGAACCGCGAATTGCTGCTGCTGCATTTGGTGTATTTACCCGTGTTCGACCCTGTCCAGGTGGAATCAACAGCAAAACAGTACCGTTCGACAAGCGAAAATTTCGTGTCTTCGGTAGAAATCGAAATACTGCTTGTTCCCCAACTCGCGCTAAAGAACCATCGTTAAAACGCAGTTCTGCTAGGGAGGCTCTACCAGTAGACAACCCATCTCCTGGAATTATGGCATCTGACTTGCGTGCCCGACGCTTAGGTTGATTATGGGGCATGAGTTGAACCAAATTACGAAGATTTTGGATCACAGCCCTAGTTAAAGGTGTGGCAGCTGTTGCCCGTTCTGGCAAAGGCAACACCGCAGTTCCCAAGCAGCTAGCCACCAAGAATGGGAGTAATTTACGAAACATCTTTGGAGCCTCGGGTAATTTCACTAATGCCAAAGCAGTGTCAAATTCAGTTCTTATATTAAAATTTTGCTTTTACGCTTGTTAATAATCCTCTTATAGCAAGATTTTCCTATAACTTTTGTTTAAATACATTTAAATATTTAATAGATAAAAATATGCAAATTGACTATTACTAAACTACTTAAGTATTATAAGAAAATTTTTCTTGCTAACATCACTGGAGGCTTATTATAACATTCTTAGAGATTTCAGATTAAGTATAATAATCATTTACAATAACAAAAGTCGCTCAGAATACAAAATATTCATAGTACTTCACCAATTAAAAATTGGCAGATATTGGTTGATAAATGGGTTGCATTTTAAAAATTAAACCTTTTCTCCTGACCCTTTACCCTTTTCCCATCTGTCAATATTCTTTGGTGAAATACAAGGCGGGAACTTCTAAATAGGCTCATGGGTCTAATCTAATTTTTAGAAAATAGATTTAGTATGCAACTCAAGGTCTGGAAAAATTTTTTGGTCAAGTTTTTGTTGACCTCTAGTGGCATCAACTGGTATTTTTTCAGCGTTGATGCTGTAGGGGCTACAAATTTAGACTTTAGTAACTTTGGAGACCAACTAGGAGAAAAAACGCCATCCTTGCTAGTTGATCAAATTAATAATCAACCATATCAGCAGCCACAATCAGAGAGGATAAATTCAAAATCACCCTTTGTGTGGTCATTAAACTGGATGGACGGGGTAGATGTCACATTCAACGATGTAGTCCCTGAAAAAGAGGAAAATGTTCCTGTATTTTCGACTTATACTATCTTCTCTACAGGTGACTCAACAAAATTATACTCTCAGGCTACGCAAAAATTACCTTCTGTACAACCAGAGTCTACACTAAAATATGTTCCTGAGCAAATCGAGCAGCCTAATGAACTACTACAATTAGAAACACAGCCAACATATAATTCCACACCCTTATCTACACAAGCAAACCAGAGCTTGGAAGCACCAGAGATACAAAGAGAAAAAAGGCTGCAAAGATTAATACAACGCCTGCAACGAAACAGTCTACCATCATTGGAATCAAATGTTGATGATATTGATGAAGAACTTGGAAAACTGAGACTACGAGAAGTAACACCGACCCCAGAAGAACCACAACTTCCACCTATAGAACAGCCTGCAAACCAGTTTAAACCTGTAGGCTATTTACTGGCTCGTGTTGGCTACTTTTATAGCAGTAACATTTTTTCATCGGGAATTGTTCCAATTGAAGATAGTTTAATATATTCTGGACTAACGCTAGGGTCTGTATCTTTTCCTGTGGGAGAGAAGACTTTTATCAATGGGTCTGTTGATGGTTACTTAATTCGTTACTTAGACCAATCAGAATATAACTATAATCAGGTGAGATTCAATCTTAATCTTCAGCAGCGATTTACGCCGCGAATGTACGGTGAAATTGGTTGGAGCAATCAACAGCTTTTTTATGCTAGAGATAGTAATACCTTTGATGCTGGGGATCGCTTTTTGGGTGAGAACGTCCTGCGGCTAGCTGTGGGACGGCGAGATATATTCTCACAAAAGCTAACACTAGATAGCTTTTATGAATTTCGTCTGAGTCTGACTGATCCACCAGAAGATCGTAATCGAATTATTAATTTCTTTTGGCTTTCTCTTAGTTATTATTTGCAAAGGTCTCTCCAGGCTGGTGTCGATTATCAATTTAGTTTGTCCAATTTCACAGAACGCGATCGCGAAGACTTATATAATCGATTCTTTGGTCACTTAAATTATGGAATATCTAAAAATAGTAATATTAGTGTGCAAGCTGGTGTCACATTAGGTGACTCTACAGAGAATAATATAAATTTTGATGGTTGGTTTTTTGGTATTAACTATAATTTAGAATTGGGTCGATTCTAAAATAAAGTTGGTTGTTGGTTGTTGTTTGTTGTTGGTTCCAAACAACCATCAACCAATAACCACCAACTACTAACAATAACTAATCCAATCACTCCAGCTACCTGCGTAAAGTTTACCTGTGGGAATCCCTGCTAATTCTAAAGAAAGTAAATTTACACAAGCAGTGACGCCAGAACCGCAATAAACTATAATTTCTTCCGCTTGCTCTAATTGTGACCAACGGTGACGCTGTTCTGATAACGGAAGTACGTAACCTTTAGTGTCGGTGACTTCTTGCCAAGGATAGTTGACTGCACCAGGAATATGACCAGCAATTTTATCGATAGGTTCACGAATACCAAGGTAGCGATCGCTTTCTCGGGAATCTACTAAAGCAACTCCAGGTAAGTCTTTACGGCTAATTACCATTTGGCGATCCACTACCATTTGTGTTTGCATCGCGTAAATAAAATTACCTTTTTGCTCAGGTTGAGGAATGGTATCTGTAACAGGGTAGCCAGCTTTTTGCCACTCGCTGAAACCACCATTTAGCACCACCACTTGTTCGTGACCAAGATAACGCAACAACCACCACAAGCGAGAGGCAAAAGCAAGGCGAGAATCATCGTAAGCTACAACAAAAGTCTTTTGAAAATTTACGCCGATGGTTGATAATTTGTGAGCTAATTCATCAGGATGAGGTAAAGGATGTCTTCCTCCATGTTCTGCGACTGGACTAGAAAGATCCTGATTGAGGTCTAGGTAGTAAGCACCTTTGATGTGGCTGGTTTGGTACTGCTGTTTTCCCAGTTGTGGATCAGCAAGAGAAAAGCGACAATCCACTATTACGACTTGCGGATCTTCAAGATGTTCTAGTAACCATTCGCGAGAGACGATGAGGTTGGGCATAGGGGGATGGGGAGGTGGGGGTGGGGAGATATGAGGAGTGTGAGAGGTGTGAGGAATAAGTATTCAAAAACTACTAACCCTACCCTGACGGGAAGCCACTACCCTGCCTTAAGCCGCTACCTGCGGAAGCCGCTTCGCGTCTACGCGTCTACGTGTCTACGGGTTCGTCAGTCGCTCATGGGGGACTCACCGGCCCCCACGACCGACAGGGAGGAGCCAGTGCGGTGGACGGGTTTCCCGGCATAAAGCACCTGGCGTTGGGGATTGGGGGCTAGGGGCCCCCTTTGGGGTTGGGGGAGGGACCCCCCTTGGGGCGCGCTGACTCACCACTAACCACTAACTACTAACTACTAACCACTCACTACTGTACAGACGTGCCATGGCACGTCTCTACAATCAACAACCAACCACTAACTACTAACCACTGTACCAGACGTGCCATGGCACGTCTGGTACAACAATCAACAACCAACCACTAACTAAATCATGTCAGAGTTAGATAATTTTACACCCGAACTGACAGCAGATGGTTCTTTTACCTTCTTTTCCCAAGAGTTTGGTGAGGCTTTTCATAGCCATTATGGAGCTAGGCAAGAGAGTTTTCTTAAGTTTGTTGAACCTACCCAACTGGCCTTAAAAGCTAAGTATAAACCGATGCTGCGGTTGTTGGATGTTTGTTATGGATTAGGATACAACACCGCTGCTGCTTTGCAGACAATTTGGTCTGTTAATCCTAATTGTTATATAGAAGTAATTGGTTTAGAAATAAATACTGCTGTACCCCAAAGTGCGATCGCTCACCACCTATTTGAGAATTGGGGCTACGAGTATACTAATATACTTACTCATTTAGCTTATGAGCAAAAAGTACAAACCAACCGTTTACAAGCCAGGCTACTCATCGGCGATGCCAGAACCACAGTTCAGGAAGTCTACGGATTAGGTTTTCAAGCTGATGCAATTTTTCTTGATCCTTTTTCACCACCCCAATGCCCGCAATTATGGACTATTGAATTTATTCAACTACTGACTCTGTGTTTACAAAACGATGGGATTTTAGCTACATATTCTTGTGCTGCTGCTGTACGCAGCGCACTTTTAGCAGCTGGTTTACAAATAGGTTCTACCCCTCCAGTGGGTAGGCGATCGCCTGGTACTGTTGCAGTTCATAACCTGAATGGGGAGGTGGGTAGTTGGGGAGGTAGAGAGTTGGGGAGAACCATCACCCCATCATTTCCTCCGCCTCTGTCCCAAGCAGAAAGAGAACATTTACTGACTCGTGCTGCCATTCCCTATCGTGATCCACAGTTAACAGACTCTGCCGAAGTTATACTAAGGCGACGACAACAAGAACAACAAGCTTCTTCCCTTGAACCAACGTCTCATTGGCGAAAACGCTGGCAGTCAAACAATTTTGGATTTTAGAATTTGTGAAAAGTTTGTAGACACGTAAGCATCCCATTAATTTTTTAATAATAAATAATGGGTTTTGTGACGCGAATCACTGACAACCCAAGTAATTCGTCACTGCTAGATAGTGTTGACTGTAGTTTCATGATTCCCATCGACTAAATAGCCATCATGAACTGCCCACAACAACACCAATGAAGAGGGTAAACAGCAAAAGTGAATAGAAGAGTCCTTTTCCCTATTTTTCAAGTTCATCACGGGAAAGTCCCACAAACCTTACGATGAAAATACCTCTTCCCTGTTAAGAGTTCCTTGTTTTCAAGACAGTCATACCAGGTTTTGACACAAACCTTGCCATGAAAATTCTTACCTCTTGTGCCCTCTGCCTCCTGCCTTCTGCCTTATTTTCAAGACAAATCTACTCGAAGCTAAAACTGTAATTTGAATTGGTTAACTTTGAAATGAAGTTCAACGAAAATGAAATTCTCTACCCTTGCCATGTTAAGAAATCTCCGTGAAAAACCTGATTTAACATTTACACGAATTGACCATACTGGAATTACAGACAGGAAATATTGGCAGCAATATTTTATTGTTCTGAAACAAGATAAAAATCAAAAAATCATGCTGCCGATTACGACAAGCAAAATGCTTGCTCAGGTAAACCAAGCATGGAAAAATGCAGAGTTAAATACACTCAAGTACTAAACTGTTTTTTGAAGACTTATTTTGTTAACTGATTTTAAGAATTGGAGTGCCTTTGTGATTCAATGGACATCCAAGTTTGGGGGCTCTACCGAAGAAAGTGTAGGTGGTTTAAACCACCTAAACAATGTTAATAATATAGATGCTAATTATGCTGTAGCATTACCAAATGCAGAAAATTATTCTTTGGACTTATCTAAACAAGACCTAAACGTTAAACAGACAGGAGCCTTATCCTGTTGGAGCAAACCTTGTGTTAACTTTGGTTACAATGCTCTGGAATCTAAGATACAACCAGGCAAAGGTTCTAAAGTGAATGGTTTTGATTCGGATGCCCCAAAAGTCTTAATCGTAGATGACCATGCAGCTAGTCGCATGACTGCTGTAGCCCTATTGGCAATGGAAGGCTATGAAGTAATTGAAGCAGATAGTGGTTCTACCGCCGTTGAATTAGTAACCCAAAAGCAACCGGATTTAATTTTGCTAGATGTGATGATGCCCGGTTTAGATGGGTTTGAAGTATGCCAGTTGCTCAAGCAGAATGAGCATACACGACTCATACCAATAATTTTTGTCACAGCTTTAAATGATCGGCGATCGCGGATTCGAGGTATAGAAGTCGGCGCAGACGATTTTTTAAGTAAGCCTTTTGACCGTGTAGAATTGGCAGCGCGTGTCAAATCTTTGGTGAGACAAAAGCGTCTGAATGAAGATTTAGACCATGCTGAACAAGTTTTGTTTTCTATAGCGAGGTCAATTGAAAGCCGCGATCCCAATACTGGCGATCATTGTGAACGGCTAGTAAAACTGGGAAAGGCTTTTGGTGAATACTTGAATCTCTCACGGAATCAAATTCGGGATTTAATGTGGGGTGGTTATCTCCACGATATTGGTAAGGTAGGTATTCCTGACTCTGTGTTACTCAAAAAGGGAAAACTTACCCCCGAAGAATGGAATATTATGAGGCAGCACGTTTTGATTGGTGAAAAAATTTGCCAACCATTACGCAGTATGCAGGGTGTGATTCCCATTATTCGCCACCACCATGAACGTTGGGATGGATCAGGTTATCCTGATGGACTCATACGGGAAAATATTCCCTACCTAGCACAGGTCTTTCAAATTATTGATATTTATGATGCCCTAACTAGCGAACGACCTTACAAGCTAGCCTTTTCTCCAGAGGAAGCACTCGCTGTCATGCAAGAAGAAACAGCAAAGGGTTGGCGTAATCCCCAACTAATGCAGCAGTTTGAAGAATTTATTCGTAATTCTAAACAACAGTAGTAGTTGTTGTTTGTTGGTTGTTGTTTGTTGATTGGACAATCACTAATAACCAGCTAATTCTAAGCAATAAAAAATTCCTAACAACTATCAACTAACAACTATCAACTACCAACCACTAACTTATAAAGTGGTATGATTTGAGCCTGAATCTTA
The DNA here is from genome assembly GCF_000317205.1 of Fischerella muscicola PCC 7414. Classification (GTDB taxonomy): domain Bacteria; phylum Cyanobacteriota; class Cyanobacteriia; order Cyanobacteriales; family Nostocaceae; genus Fischerella; species Fischerella muscicola. The sequence continues at coordinate 7,477 of NZ_AJLK01000120.1, forward strand.
AAGTACCAAGCTTAATCAACGCAATTCACTTGGCTGATAGCTAATTATGGTAGTTGTAGCAATTTTAGCGGCAGGACGTGGGACACGGATGAAATCCAACCTTCCCAAAGTTTTGCATTCTTTGGGTGGGCAGTCACTTGTCGAGAGAGTCATCGAAACTGTCCAACCACTTTCGCCTTCACGACAGATGGTAATTGTGGGGTACCAGGCTGAAGAGGTGAAAGCAGCCATGCTTTCAATTCCTGATTTAGAGTTTGTAGAACAGAGTGTGCAGTTAGGAACAGGTCATGCTATTCAACAATTACTTCCTTACTTAGAGGGGTATAGCGGTGATGTATTGATACTTAACGGTGATGTACCTTTACTACGCACTGAAACTCTGCAAAATCTCTTGCAAATACACCAAGAAAAACAAAATGCCGCTACTATTTTGACTGCTTATCTAAGCAATCCCAAAGGCTATGGACGGGTTTTTTGTGACGATCATAGTATTGTGCAGCAAATCGTAGAAGAAAAAGATTGTACTCCTGCCCAGAGACAAAATTGCTGTATCAATGCAGGGGTGTATTGCTTTCGTTGGCAGGATTTGGCCAAAGTATTGCCGCTTTTACAAGCTAATAATGCCCAAAAAGAATATTATCTAACTGATGCCGTTACTCAAGTTTCTCCAGTGATGGCAGTAAATGTAGAAGATTACCAAGAAATTTTGGGTATCAACGATCGCCTACAGCTAGCTTCTGCCTACGAAGTTTTGCAAAGGCGCATCAAGGAAAAATGGATGGTCGCAGGTGTTACTATCATTGATCCTGCTAGTACTACAATTGATGATACTGTAGAGTTACAGCCAGATGTAATTATTGAACCGCAAACTCACTTACGTGGAAATACAGTCATTCAGACTGGCAGTCGCATCGGGCCTGGAAGTTTAATTGAAAATAGTCAGATTGGTGAAAATGTTACTGTCATGTATTCAGTAGTGACAGATAGCATTGTCCAAGCGGGTAGCCGTATTGGCCCCTATGCCCATTTACGCGGACATGCAGAAGTTGGTAGTAAATCTCGGATAGGAAATTTTGTGGAATTGAAAAATACTAAGTTGGGTGAACACACCAATGTTGCCCACCTATCTTACTTAGGCGATACTACTACCGGAAACCAAGTCAATATTGGTGCAGGTACTATTACTGCTAATTACGATGGTGTGAAAAAACACCCAACTAAAATTGGCGATCGCACAAAAACAGGCTCTAACAGCGTTTTAGTTGCCCCCATTACTTTGGGAAATGATGTCTATGTAGCAGCTGGCTCCACAATTACAGAAGATGTCCCTGATGGTTGCTTAGTAATTGCGCGCCAGCGTCAAGTTGTGAAACCAGAGTGGCAACAGAAAGGGACTGGGGAATAGAGGGACGACTTGGCGGACAAGGAGGACAAGGAGGACTTTCTCCCCCCTCTCCCTTATCTCCCAATCCGCAATCCCTGATTCCCAATCCCTAATTCTCAATGCAGCCAACTTCTGTACCTTCAGGAAGTTCTAGTGTGTCACCTATTTTTTCGCCGTCGTGAAAAGCAGCGAGTAAGGCTTGGCTAGTTTTTCCCCAAGCGATCGCACCACTAGCATCTAGTGCGATCGCTCCAAAATCCCGCTTGTTCTCATGCGCCTCTGCAAATGATCGCTTCATGGCTTCTTTAAGAGACATACCATCCGTGACACGCACCACAATCCTTGCTGCTAGGCACTCATCAATGATGTCTTCTCCAATACCAGTACAACTAACGCCAGCATATTTGGTAGCATAATTACCAGCAGGCATCGCAGAATCACTGACGCGCCCAATCCTTTCAAAACCCTTACCACCAGTAGAAGTACCAACTACTATCTGACCTTCAGTATCTAAAGCTACAACACCAATTGTGCCACGACGAGCGCTACTAGTTTCCACTAGTTCTGGCTCTGCTACCACCCCAGCCATTGCCCTTTTAAAGTTTTGCTGGCGTTCTTGAATCCACTCTTGTAAGCGCAAATCAGTCAAAGCGTTGTAGCTAGGAATTTGTAATTCCCGCGCCAACTCAGCCGCACCATAATCTGACAGTACCCGGTCTGGAGAACTTTGCAAAGCTTTTGCCAAATCGATGGGATTTTTCACCCGTGAAACATTGATTACACCGCTAAAGCTTTGGGTTGAGCCATCCATCAAAGCTGCACTCATGCGGATTTGACCATCTGATTGCAGCACTGAACCAGTACCCGCATTAAAACGGGGGTCATCTTCTAACATTTGACACCCCCGCACCACTACCTCCTTAGCAGTTACACCGGAAAGTAAAAGAGAATACACTTCTTCTATTACTTTATAAAGCGAATGGCGCACTGCCTCTACTCCGCCTTTTCCATGTAAAGAACTACCAGCCCCCCCATGAATAATTAACTTAGGTTGCACCTGTGTCTTCATCTCCTCTTGATTTGTGTAATTTAAGTCCAAGTATTTTTACGATTCATTATTTTCATCTTGAGCCGTAGAACGACGACGACGGCAGCGTTCCGAACAGTATTTCACCTCATCCCAACAATCTGCCCACTTTTTTGCGCCAAGAAAACGGACGCTGACATACCGGACAAATTTTTGTAGGCAAGTCAGATTTAGAACGGCTACGTGCCATATTTCTACTGTGCAGATTAAAAATTGATTTCACTTGAGATGGAAATCAATTATAGCTGTTTGTTACAAATGTAGATGACTTTTAGAATTCAGAATACGGAATTGGGAATTGCAAATTCATCAATTCTGAAATATCTAGGTAAAGTCCTTGGCTGGGTAATTAAAAATTTGAAACCCTGATTTTGAATGACTAAGTATAAGCAATTATTCGTGAATTTATTTGTATATTTATTTACTTTATAATAAACAGTATTTTCTTCAGCCAGATACTAAGTATACATAGACCAATGAGCAAAAGTACCAATTGCCGCGAGTTGGGGAAAGGTTAAAGGGGAAATTCTTGTGCCAGATAAAACCCAAGTCCGCCTTTTTCTTTTGCTTTACACAGAGCAACAACCAGTTCAAAGTGGTAGAGAGAACGAACTGGCATTCCCTTAATCCAACTGCCACCAATATCAATAACCAATGAGCCTGTTGGTTTAAGAATACGGTAAAATTGTGCTGCAAAATCTTTAAACCATTCCACATATTCATCAGCATCAACGTTTCCGTATTCTTTTTTACGAACAAGTGCAAATGGTGGAGATGTACAAATCAGGTCGATACTTTCATCGGGAATACCTGCCATTAATTCCAAGCTGTTTCCCAAATAAGCCGCGCCGAATCTTGTTTCGTAGCAAGGGTCACAATTAAATCTCATATCAACCTTTTTAGTACGGTTGTACTCTCAATAAAGACAGCATTATCCATAAAAGCATAAGTTTTCCAACTGTTAGCTATTTTTTTCCAACCCCTTCAACTTTTGCCTTCCGCTTTCAACTACTAGCTAAAGGTAACAATAAGCGACTGACTACCCGACGATCTGGTAATTGATAGAAATGCAATTCTCCGCCAAGTTGCTGCATGAGTTTTTGGCAGATTAATAGATGTAAACCGGGTAATTGCTCAAGCCTGGAGGGAGCAAGTATATCTTTCGGTGTATCTTGATGGAGTTCTGTCAGTAATTGTGATTCAATATCACCATTATCTGTAATGGATACTTCTAGGAACTGTTCATCTAGGCGACGACACCAAATGTCTATTCTGCCACCAGTTGTGGAACGTTGACAGGCGCAAACTAGTAACTCATGCAGAATCAATTCTATTTTTACAACATCACCAGCGATCGCTAAGGAAGAGTGAGGCAGAAGCGAATAATTTTTGGATGATTCTTCACCTTCCTGTTGTCCCAAACCATGCACACCTACCCATAGTCTTTGTTGTTTAAGTAAATGATCAACCCGTTCGAGCGATCGCTTTAATAAACTAGCGATGGGTACGGTTTCCCAACTCATCTGCAACTGCCATAGTTCCAGTTTTAATAAGGCTGTCATGGAAGCTGTGGTGTTATCTAATTGCCGTAGCAGCTGCTGGTAGCGCATGTGAGTTAGTTCGTTAGCAGGAATACCCAAATCATTCATTTGCAGAAGTAACTGTGTCACGGTTCTTTGGATATCTTCTAAACGGCGATGTTTATACCAATTGAGTTGTCTAAGTTCTTCTGTCCGAGACTCTAACATTTGGGTAATTTGCAGCCATCGCCGTGACCAAGCTAGTTGACAAATTAGAGTTTCTGTGGTTTTTAAACTATCTTCTAACCATTGACGTTGCCAATGGTCAGCTATGACTACCACACCTGTGGGTTGATAATCAGCAGTAGTGCGTAATGCCATCACTAAAATTTGACCAATGCCAGCACCACTCAACCATTTTTTTGTAGCAGGAGGTAAATCATTAGCTGTGATAGGCAATAATTCCTCACTGAGTAACGCCCATTGAATTAAAGCTTCAGTTTGAAGTGGGATTGGCGTATTGATGACAATCTCAAATTCGGAATTGGCAATGACTCCAGGTATAATTTTTGCCACATTTTCTCCCGGTTGCCAAGATAACAGGATCGTTAATGAACAATTGAGAATGACAGCGATTTGTTCTAGGGCTGTGCGTTCTAGATGCTGGATAGGTTGTGTTGGAGAATCCTGGGATTGCTCTAGAATGCGAAGACATTGCTGAAAACTTTGCAAAATTTTCTGCTGCTGTTCAGTTTGGTGATGCAACTGCCATTGGCGGATAGTGACACCAATTTGTTGAGCCACAACCTGGACTAATTCTTTTTCTATTGATGTCCAACTACGATGGGTTTCTGTGGCTAAAGCTAACAGTACTTTCGGTTCTTGACCAAAAGCGCAGTTACAAACTACAAGCGATCGCACACCATTTTCTAATAAGTGAGGATGCCAATTAAAAAACCGTAAATCTGTTGCTAAATTCTCAATTGCTACTGCTTCCGTAGAACGTAATAAAAGCTGACAATCCACATCTTTGAGAGCTTCCAAAGAATACGTTAGAGGACGACGATTATGTGGTTGATTTTGGTAAAAAATTTGATAATTATTTTGTTCAGGATTGTAATGCAGTAACAAAAACCGAGTTGCAAGCAAGCGTTGTAAAACTTTTGCGGCACAGAGGTCTAAAATTTCTTGAATGTCATAATTACTATAAATACCTTGGGCAATCTCACTAGTTAAATAGGCATCATTTTGAATTTGTTTGATAGTACTTTCTGTCTCTTCTAGAGGCGCCACCAGAGAAGTTAAACCAGCAACAGTCTTAGTAAAGTTTTTTTCTGCCTCTGTCCAGATGCGCGATTCAGTACTTTCTACAGTCAAAAAGCCCAGTAAATCCTTTTGCCAGATAATTGGAGCGGCTAACAGACTACGTACTCCAAAACGTTGCAGCAACTTCACTGTGAAATTACTTTTTAAAGAACTGCGTCCTTCGCCAATCCAGACAATTTCATTGACTGACAAAGCAATATAAAAATCACTAAGTTCGTGTACTGTAATTTTTGCTGTTGTTTCCTGATAGTTTTTTTTGTTACTTAATCGCCGCCAAAAGTAATAGCCTTCCCTGTCAAACCAGTAAATATTTGTACGGGTAGGTAGAATAAATTCTTGCGTAGCTTCTACGACTGTTTCTAATCTTTTTTCTAGATGATTGAGAGCTTGTAAATTATTTAGTAAACGTAGTAATGGCTCGTCGAGGCGCTTGGTTTGCTTGTGCTGCAAATCCATTTCTTTTTCATAAAGTGCAGCCCCCAATTCACCTACAACCATCATCAACCTGGCTCTGGCTTCTCCACCCAACAAGTAACCCCAGCGTTCAGAACCGAGTAATACTAAACCCAAACAGCGGTTTTTATAGCAAATAGGAACTACTATTGTTCCTTGGATATTTAATTGTTGTGCTAAATGTTGCCATGCCTCAATCCGAATTTCTGCTCGTAAATCAGCTACACCCAAGGGGCGCTGTTCAATTACTACTTGCTCTAACAAATCTCCAGGATTGAGAACTACCCGTTGTTGTAAATAACTGGTGTTACCGCTAGGGGTAACGCCACCTTGCCCAAACAACATATGATTGAGGCGATCATAAAGAGCAATCCAAATTAGGCTGTATTCAAACTGCTCTTGCAGATAGGAAATTGTGGTTGCAATCAGAGCATCAACATGATCTTCTTCCCTGAGACTTTGCAGAACTCGTCCCAAGGAAATGATTTGTTGTTCGGCGGCTGTAAGTTTTTGTTGCTGCCTCATCTGATTACCGTTAAACTTTGCTTGCTAATATATAAGATGCCCAGATCAAACTTCCAAACAACAAACAACCATAGTTAAAATCAAGCAAATTTGGATATTTATCAAGCTTTAATTCGTCCGTTTTTCTTTGATCTGCTCGATACAGATCCAGAGTGGTTGCACTATTCAACGATTCGTAGTCTCAGTTGGCTGGCAAACAATAAGCATCGCCCTCCTGCTAGCTGGATTGCCAAACGGTTACAAAATTCTTTGTCTATTACCGATAAAAGTTTAGAACAGACGCTGTTTGGGCTAAACTTCCCCAACCCCGTAGGCTTGGCGGCTGGATTTGATAAAGATGGGGTTGCCACTAGTATTTGGTCGAGTTTTGGTTTTGGTTTTGCAGAAGTAGGAACTGTAACTTTTGTTGCCCAACCGGGTAATCCCCTTCCCCGCTTATTTCGCTTACCTTTAGACAAAGCCGCTCTCAATCGTATGGGCTTTAATAATAGTGGTGCTGCCGCAATGGCGGCGCGGTTGGCAGCATGTAAACAACAGTTTCCTCCTGCCATACCTATTGGTATAAATTTAGGCAAATCTAAGGTAACACCATTAGAAGCAGCAGCCGAAGATTATCTTAATAGTTTTCGCTTACTCAAAGAATTGGGAGACTACTTTGTGGTGAATGTTTCGTCTCCCAATACTCCTGGTTTGCGATCGCTCCAAGATGCAACCATGCTGAGTTCGATCTTGGCAGCATTACAAACAGAAAATAATACACAAAAACCTATTTTTGTCAAGATAGCGCCAGATTTAGAATGGGAAGCGATCGCTGACATTATTTCCCTGGCTCAAACCTATCAATTAGCAGGAATTATTGCCACTAACACCACCATTCGTCGTGATGGATTAAAAACACAGGTGATTGCCAAAACAGGCAAATCACCACAAGAAGAAGCGGGTGGAATTAGTGGTATGCCAGTGCGCGATCGCTCTACAGAGATAATTCGGTTTATTTGGCAGCAAACTCAAGGAAAAATACCAATAATCGGCGTTGGTGGTATTTTTACCCCGGAAGACGCCTGGGAGAAAATTACTGCTGGTGCTTGTCTTGTCCAAGTCTATACAGGCTGGATTTATTCTGGCCCATTGATGATACGCGGTATTCTCGAAGGGCTGCTTGCTAAGTTAGAACAAACAGGATTAAACTCCATCTCCCAAGCAGTGGGTTTGGAAGTAAAAAGTACAAAGTGAGTCAATTAAGTTATCAGTTATCAGTAGTAGTTGTGAACTGAATAAATGGTAACTGTTTATTGTTCACTGATTTCACCCTTCATCCTTCATCTTTCATCCTTCAACTCTTCTCTTCTAGAGGAAAAAACTCCTTAGTTTTTGGTGAATATCTCCAGGCGATGCCATCTGGATCTTTGCTACGACTCCACTCAGGAAAGTCTGGATCGTCTCTTCTTTTATATACAGTACTAGAATACACATTGAGACGTTTCGCTAATTCTGATTGAATTAGTGAACCAAAAATTAGTTGTTGTTCTAACGGTTTTTTGGCTTCCTCTTGATGGGTATGTGATGGAGTTTCTGTTGTTTCTGTTTCTGCTTCTTCTTGCTGTACTTGCTTAGGCGGTGGTGCCAGCAATTCCATCATTATCGTAGACCTTTGATGAGGAAGTTCTTTCACTGGTTCACTACTATCAAAGATGCTGCCGAGAGTACTGGCAGTGATAAAGTAATACACCTTACCACCGTCTTCTGAGTTAACAATACTGCCAGCAAATTCTGCTAATTTTCCATCCAGATAGCGTTTTGCCGCTTCTCCAGAAAAATTCCCCTTAATTGCCAAATCCATTGGTGTAATTTTGCCTTGATTTTCTCGAATCAATTGATTGAACAGCGGGTTAACTTGCAAACACCATCTTTGCCATTGATAGCGCTGCCAAATATTGAAAGCCAAACCCACAAAGATTAACGCCAACCAAAGTCGCCAGGTTGCGACTAGGAAAATAATTAAAAACGATATCGGCAAGAGCAGAACTAGGTATCCTCTGCCATAGTCTTCTATTTTGTTTTCACTCATGCCCATGTTTGCCAAATGACTCTTAGGGAAATAATATTATCTTGGCAAAAATCTGGACAAAAATTTGTAGTTTTTGTATTTTTGCCAAAAATTTTCCTGGCAAAACTGAATTTTCCACGAGGGAGGTGGGGAACTGGGGAGGTGTGAGGGGTATGAGAAGTGTGAGGAGTGTGAGGAGTGTGTAGACGCCCGGAGGGCGGCTTCAAGGTGGAGTACCCAGAGGGCTTCCCGTAAGGGTGGAGTGTGAGAAGAATAAATAGTAACAAATGACCAATGACAAATGACCACCAACCACCAACCACTAACCACTAACCACTAACCACTAACTACTAACCACTAACCACTAACTACTAACCACTAACCACTAACTACTAACCACTAACCACTAACTACTAACTACTAACTACTAACCATTGACAATTGACAATTAAAATTCAATTCCTGGTTGAGCTTTTACACCTTGGTCACGGAAAGGATGCTTCACCAATGTCATTTCTGTGACTAAATCAGCACGTTCAATCAAGGCTGGAGGTGCGCCTCTACCTGTGAGAATCACGTGATTATCAGATGGTTTTTGCTCTAAACCCAGCAAAATTTCTTCTACACGCAAATATCCAAGCTTAATCGCAATATTGATTTCATCTAATAACACTAGCTTAAATTCTGGGTTGCGGATGTATTCTAATCCTTTTAGCCAAGCGGCTTGTGCTTTTTCCAGATCGCGATCGCGATCTTGGGTTTCCCAGGTAAAGCCTTCGCCCATAGCGTGAAATTCTAACTGGTCTGGCCAAAGACTGAAAACCTTTTTTTCTGAAGGTTCCCAAGCACCTTTGATAAATTGGATGATCGCCACTTTATACCCATGACCGAGCGATCGTAATATCATTCCTAAAGCCGCAGTCGTTTTTCCTTTGCCATTGCCAGTGTGAACTATAATTAATCCTTTTTCTGGTATTGCCTGCGCTATGCGTTGATCTTGTACTTGCTTGCGTCGTTGCATTTTTTGGCGATACTGTTCATCTGTGAGGGTTGAGGATGACGCTTTCTCCATTAAGCGATCGGCTTCTGTGTCTGGGTTAAGGTCAGCAGATTTGTCGGTATTCATCTATGATTTTTTTGGAAGTAATATATAGGTTAATGTTAAGTTCTGATGTAGATTAAGGTTTTGATTTATCTGTGTGTATCTGTGTTCGTTATTGATTAATTTTTGTTGTGGCTGCAAGTCATCTCGATAGTCCAATCTTTTTTGGGAAGGCGAACACCGATGCACACCGATGAACACGGATAATTTATCTGTGTGTATCTGTGTTCATCTGTGTTCGTTATTGATTAATTTTTGTTGTGGCTGTAAGTCATCTCGATAGTCCAATCTTTTTTGGGAAGACGAACACCGATGAACACTGATGTAGACGCCCCTAAGGGTGGCTTCCCGAAGGGTACACAGATGGTTATTGAGTGGTCTTGCTTGAGTTCTCAATGAGCTAAAATCTTGTTTCGTACTGAATTTCTGCTCGACTTTCATCAGTTAAATTAGTAGAACCTCTGATGACTAGTTGATCGCTGAGTTCATAAAGCAAGTTGTAACGGAAGGATTCGTTGCCATAAAAAACCCGTGATACTGAAAAAGAAATATCGTTAGAAATACCAATTGCTGCCTCCGCTGCTAAACTAAGTACTGAACTTTCCCCACTACCTGTAGGTTCAATAGTCGGAAAGATTTGGAATTCTCTTAAACCAATTGCCTCAGCCAGTTGACTAATTCTGCCTTGAAAGTCAGAAAATATCTGAGAGTTAGTTAGAGTAGCAATGCCAATGCTGGTTGCATCAGGCTGACCAAAGACGTTGATAAAAGAACCTCCTAATAAAGCAACAATTTCTGCTTCTGTACGACTAGGTTCACTGGTTAATTGCAAATTCTCAGATAATCTACTGGCAGGCCCTTGCACACTAGCTTGAATGCGAACGGTGTTGAAAGTACCCAAGGCATTGGCAGAAGAATCGTTAATCTCGGTCGATGTAGGTGTGGTCGGTAAACGACTCCTGTTATATTGTGGAACCAATGTGACTAGTCGCACATCTAAAATCGGGTCAAGTCCCAGCCTGGGAGTGAATGTGGCGGTTTGTTCGTACCCACGCGCTAGGGTAAATCGAGTCACAAATAAATTGACTTGACCTTGTTTGAGATTTATCACTCCTTGCGGTCGAGGATTTGCTAAAGTACCGTTGAGGGTTATATCTCCCTCTGTGACAAAGCTGAACAGTGGTTCTTGGGTGACACGCACATCATCATCTAGAATTACCCGGAAATCTGCAAATTCTATAGGTAAATTAATAGACGATGGGCTGGGAGAAGGTGAAGAATTGGCTGTGCTTTGTGTCTGCTTTGGAGGAGTGTTTGTAGTTGTAGTCGCAGGTGTTTGTAGAAATATCTGGCTATTTGTTACAGAATTATTTGCAGGTGTTGTGCCTGTGCTTGCAGAAGCTTCACCATTTTGATTTAAAGATATCTCACCGTCTTGGAGTTGCACATTTCCACCCAGTCGGGGAGATTGCGCTGTGCCTCTAATCACCACATTCCCACTTACTTCTCCTGCATATAATTGTGGTAAATTCAACATGAGGTTGTCTAACACGACAGTGAGAGGGTTTGTCGCTGCTTGCTGTAGCGCGTTCTGAGTGGCAAAAATTGGTAGGATACCCGACGCTATTAATTGTCCCTGACTATATCTTCCTTGTAGACCTTCTACGTTGAAGCGATCGCCTGCAAAGCGAATTGTTCCTGTAACATCTGTCAGTGGTTGGGAGAGGTTGGGAGATTTCAATGTGGCATTTCTAATTGTGGCAATACCAGTAGTATTGGGCTGGCTGAATGTACCATCAACTTGCAGATTGACGCTTCCCTCACCTCCAACCCAACTGACTTGGTTAGTCAATGCGTTTAACACCGCCAAGCCTTCATTTTCTACATAGGCATTCAGGCTGATTTGGTTGCTGTCTGGTTTGACTGTAGCAAAAGGTAACTCAAATGGAATGTTACCTGTAATTTCTACTGGTTCTGTACCTGTTCCCGTTACTGAAATGGTGCTACCAAAATTTAAGCGAGCATTGTTATAGTTCAAACTTACTTCTGCTGTTTGGATCGATTGGTTATTAATACTGCCATCTACCAACGCGATTTCCCCAATCGCAGTAGGATTATTTAAACTACCCGCCAGAGTCACAAAGGCATTCAAATTACCCGTAACTTCTACAGGTAGGTTTGGCAAAAAAGCCTCGACTAGTTCCACAGGCAATGCTTGGACTCGCACCTGTCCAGATAGTTGTTCCTGACTCAACTGTCCATTAAAAGCTAGGAGTGATCCATCTAAATTCACCCGTAGGGGTACTAACCTCACAACACCATCTGCAAAACTGCCATTGGCAACAACTTCGTTAATTTTGTAATCACCCCACACCCAGTTAGCACCTGTGAGGTTAAAGCTGGTATTCAACCCTGTTTGTAAAGTGCCTGTAACTTCAATTTGTCCGCTAATTGGCCCACTTAATTCTGCGAGGGTTGGTACTCGTGCTTGTTGCTGTTGCTGCTGCTGTTGTGTTACCAAGTTTGAAATTTCATTATACAACTGCAATTGGGTTGCTAAAGATGCATTCGGTTGACCGACAGGTACAGTCGCAAGTGCTTCTGCACCAGCGAAGTCTGGAGGTTCAAAGCCAGTGGCAATGTCTGAAAAGTTATAGATATTGAGGGCAGATAATATGTTCTCTACTCTGGCTTGGTCGAAGCTAAGTTGAAAATTTAAGGGTTGATTACCTGTAGTGGGGAATTTACCACTGAGTTGGTAACGACCTTGACCTTGTCGCAATTCGCCTTCTGAGAGACTGGCGATACCATCAGCAAAACCAATGCGTCCCCGAAATTCATCGGCGGTGAATCTGCCGATCTTGGGTTGAGTAATAGCCACATCACCTATAACGGAGGATTCGCTTAAATTAGCGACAAAATTTCCAGATAAATCTCCTGCAACTGGCCCGATATTTCTCGTACCACCAGGAATTAAACTTTGCGCTACAGATAAGGGAAAGTCTCGCAGGTTGACTAGGAGATTGTCTCCTTGAGTTCTACCAGTGGCGACAGTACCATCACGTCTAATTAAAAATGATATCGGGCGATTGTCAGGGCTAAGGTTTAAGGCAATTTGGTCTTGTTGACCTCGCAGTTGCAGTTGGCTTCCTTGTTCTGGTTGGTAACTAACCTGACCAGTTAACACAGGATCAAATGCTAAATCATTAACCTTAAAGTTCTCTAATTGGATATTACCAGAAGCGACGGGAGTGCTGGGAGTGCCTGTGATTGTGCCATTGAAATCAAGTGTACCTGCGATCGCTAAATTACCAGGCAACTGAAAGGGCAGGTTTTGCAAGTTGTAATTCTGTGCCAATACATCTAAATTGAAGTTTTGCACTTGTGGCGTGGTTGTGTCTGCAAAGGAAATCGCCACCGTACCCGCAGCCCTCAAACCTGGTGTAGTTGCCTGTACAATTCGTAACTGCTCACCGTTCCATTGAAATTGGGCTGTTAGTGATTGTTGCAGTTGGGCTAAACCTTGAGAAAGGCGTACTTGTCCAGCTGCTTGAATGGTGGATGGTTGAAACGATGCTACAGTTCCCGTTAAGTCAACGCGGCCATTGAGTTGACCACGTAAATTTTCGGAGAAAGTATTAAGTTGAATTTGGGAAGCATTAGCAACTGCTTGCCAGCGACCGTTATTGAGGCGAATATTATTTAGGTTTAATGTGCCTGATGCTACATTAACACTTGCCTGGCCTGCGGCCTGAATATCTACAAGTTGGAAGGAATCGGTCGTTCCCGATAAACGTAAGTTAGCATTAGTGACTTGTCCTTGTATATTTTCGGCAATCCGACTCAGTGGAATTCGGGAAGCATTCGCTACTGCCTGCCAACGACCGTTATTCAGCTGAATATCCCTGAGGTTTACGGTACTTTCTGCTAAATTGAGTCTAGCCTGACCAGTAGCTTGAATATCTGCAAGTTGGAAGGAATCAGTAGTGCCAGCTAAATTAAACCGACCATTAACAATTCCTTGTTGATACTGCGGTGGCACTTGGGGAAAACTACTCAACTCAATGCCATTCGCATTAACCACACCTTGCCAGCGATTATCTACGAGTTTTCCTGTTGCTGTAATTGTACCCCCCGCGACTTTGGCAACAGCATCCTCTAATCGCACAACTCCAGAGTTATCAATAGCTACTTCCAGTCGTGCAGGGTAGGTTGCAGCAGGTGCTTCCACTTCTACTACTGTTTGCAAGTTACCTAAAGTACCTGAAACTTGCGTGTTTGCCGCTATATTGCCAATTTGAATTTGCGGTGATGCTTCGTAGGTTTTAGCGATCGCATCTCCTGGTAAATTCTGCCCCTGCAAGTTAAAAGCGACTCGGTTTTGAGTACCTAAAGCGACTCGACCACTACCAGTAATTTTGCCGCCGACGTTAGGAGTAGCTTGGATGTTAGCAAAAACTAGTTCATTGGGAGTCAGCCGCAAACTACTGCTAATTTGATTAAAAATGAGGCGATCGATTTGAGCAGCTTGGACAGTACTAACAATTCCTGTCGCGATAGGTTTTTGTAGCGCTCCCTGTACTTTAATATTAGCTTGCACTGTTCCGTCAACAGGTACAGGTGACTTCACATTCAAAGAGTTTAAAACATTCTTGAGTTGAACTGGCTTTACCTGTGCCGTGAGATTATAACCAGTTTGAGTATTGATCGTTCCTTGTGCTTGCACTGGTACGCTACCGTAGAGCGTAGTCACATTTTCCAGGGCAATTTGTTGATTTTGGAAGTTGAGTTGACCTGTGGTGTTAGAAATTTTTGTGGGAATGTTAGCAACTTGTGCAGTGATTTGATTTAATCCCACGGTTCCAAAAATAGCAATTTCTGGCTGATTCTGTTGTAATTGAACTGTTAAGTCACCTCCCACACGGCCAGCGAGTATATCTACTGGCGTTTCCACTAACCGAGAAAGATCAGATGCTAGCAATTGGGAGGCATTTATCTTCAGGTTAGTTTGTCCTATGCTGGGGCGTGTATTGCCAACAATTTGTAAATCACCACCGTTAGCAGGTTGACTATTGAATTTAAAGGTAATCAGTTGATTTCGTTCCAGAAAACGAGCTGCACCATTGACTTGATTAAATCCCACAGCAGCTTTGGGTTTTTTTGCTTGGGAAGTTGGTTGTAGAGTTAAATCTCCACTTTTAACCTCAATCCCCTCCAATTCAGTTTGAATAAAACCTGTCTGTTCTTCTGCACTAGGCTTAATTGCTGTTGTTATCCAGCGACCTTGTTGATCCTGTTCAATATAAATATCTGGTTGGACTAAGGTTACATTAAGCTTTAAAGTTCGATTTGTAATTAGTTGCCAAGGATCAAATTGTACTTGGACAGCCTTAGTCTTAAGATTATCTGGATCTGTGGGGGTTGCGGGCACGGATGATGGGCCAAATCGCAGGCTATTCCAAGAAAAATCCTCAACTTTGCCTACTTGCACAGGTCGTCCGAGTAATTGCTGAAGATTTGTTTGTACTAATGGTGCTAGCTTATTGTTGATAAAAGTCCAAGCCCACCAAGCACCCCCTGCAATTCCAACTAGCAAAATCACACCCAGAGTCATACCAGTACGACTTAACAGCAGGAACCAGAAGTGTCTATTGGCATTAGACTGAGGTTGGTTATCTGGATTAGGAGAGCCTGTCATTTTGGTTTAAAAAATACTACTGGAGATGGCGCTAAAACATAGCTAGTACAAAAAGGCAGAAAGCACAAGGGGCATAGGGCAAAGGTATATAGTAGATTCCCAATTCCCTTTTTTATGGGTTTTGCTGTACGTTCTACAACTAGTTATTTTTGTTTTTTTGCAATAGGGATAGCTTTTTATCGTTATATAAAACATCTACCAAAAGCAAGGGAATTGACACTCTCCGCCCTACAAGGGCGAAGATTCTTCATTCTTAGACCCAACTTGCTCATACAAGATTTCTCCAGTTTGAGAAGATACCCTCAGTTTTTATGACTGAATATCCTTTACACCTTCACCCTATTCGCGGTCGAGTATTGATTATTTTCTAATTTTTGTTATATTTATTTACATAAATTTACAAAATCTCATGCAATTATGCATAAGTGTTGCAATCATGGATGCTAATGACATTCTCAAACGCTATGCTGCGGGCAACAGACATTTCTTAAGGATGAGCTTGCAACTGGTTAACTTGAATGATATTTGTTTAGTTGGAATTAACTTTGGTCAGAGTAATCTGAGTGGGGCTAATCTATCAGGAGCTTGTTTGCGCGGAGCGAATTTCAATGAAGCAAAATTGGTAGAAACAACTCTCTGGAGGACTGATTTAAGGGATTCCTTATTAATTTGGGCTGATTTGAGCAAAGCTTGTCTAATTCGAGCAATCCTTACAAAAGCCGATTTGCACAACGCTATATTAACTAGAGCAGACCTGCGACTAGCTGATTTACGCTATGCTGATTTGGGTAATGCAAATCTAGAAGGTGCGGATCTGCGCTATGCTGACTTAACTGGTGCTAATTTGGCTGGTGCAAATCTAAGTAAGACAAATTTAACTGGTGCAAATTTGAGTAAAGTAGACTTGTATAACGCGAATATGTCTAAAGCTGTTTTATCGAGAACAGATTTGCGTTATGCGGATATAAGTTGCACCAATATAGATGGTATTGATCTGTGTGATGTGAATTTGAGTGGCGCTTGTTTGCCTGAATCATTATTTTCCTGTGCTTTGGAATTAACGAATTAAAAATAGGAAAATTTCAAACTTTTGCTAGAAGCCATGCTGGTCATATTTTTGTGACCCCATTTCTCGCAAGTTGCGAACAGCCAGAAAAGCGATTGTATAAGCGATCACGAACAATAAAATTAGTGTGATTGAAATAGACCCTTTAAAAGATTTTCCGATAGGGGTTGTAGCTCCGGTTGTTTTCTTGCTATACTTATCTGAGTTCATACATAAGCCAATGGCTTGTGAAGAAGCTTATTGAATAGTATTTTTGTACTGTTTGTGAGTGAACTTTAATAGAAGTCTCTTTTCGCGGGCATAGTTTAGTGGTAAAACCATAGCCTTCCAAGCTATTGATGCGGGTTCGATTCCCGCTGCCCGCTTTCAGCGTATAATTGTAGCATTTTTCAACCCAGAGGGGTAGTGATTTGACACGAGTCGGATATATTTCATGAACCTAACCTCCCATCTCAAACGAATTTGGGGCGGGGGACGAAAGACTACTCCAAGTGGATTGAAAGGCTTATTCAATTAGTCTATTACAAGTAAACTAGTACTCGACCACATAAGTTTTGACTCTTTGCGAGGGGTCAGATCCCCGACTTTTTAAAAAAGTCGGGGATCTGGCCAACCTATCAAAATCAATTTGGTGAACTACCACTCTACCTTGAAGCCTATGAGCGCGTCTAAGTTAAATGACATCTCCTGGTTGTGGGGAATTGACTGTGAGAGTCTAGTATGTTAGTTGTTAGCCGTTAAAGTACTGGCAATAATCCCAAGTGTGGTCAGATGATAAAATTCATAAAAGTCTAACCTATACAGAAAAATGTATAGCATTTATGTATTATTTTAGACGGCAATTCAACAACAAAACACTTAATTAACCAAGCTATTTGTGTAGCAACTGTGTAGCATTATGCTTATAAAGCCTAAAAATACTGATAGAAAAGAGAACTTAGCATTTTTATTAGAAGTTGGTACAGAAGAATTACCCGCAAGCTTTTTGAGTAGCGCTGTTGCACAGTGGAAATCGCTGATTCCTCAAAGTCTCCAAGAACATAACTTAAAGAGTGAATCTGTAGAAATTTATGGTACTCCCCGACGTTTAGCAGTTCTAATCAAAGGTTTACCATCCCAGCAAGCCGACAGAGAAGAAGAAATAAAAGGCCCACCCGCACAAACTGCTTTCAAAGATGGCAAACCCACCCCAGCAGCACAAGGTTTTGCCAAAAAGCAAGGTGTGGAACTCGATGCTTTGGAAATTCGCAACACTGACAAAGGGGATTTTGTTTTTGTACGCAAGTTGATTGCTGGTCGTCAGATAGCAGAGATTTTAACAGAACTTGTTCCCCAGTGGATTTTCGCCTTAAAAGGTAAGCGGTTGATGCGCTGGGGTGATGGAGATTTGCGGTTTTCTCGTCCCATCCGTTGGCTGGTAAGTTTGTTAGATGATGCTGTTTTGCCGATAGAATTGGTGAATGGTTCCGAGACGATTAAAAGCGATCGCACCTCTCAAGGTCATCGGGTTTTACATCCCCAACCAGTTACAATTCCCCAAGCTACTGATTATGTGAGTGTGTTGCGTTTAGCTTCGGTTGTTGTGAATGTTGAGGAACGGACAAATATTATTGTTGAAGAAGTCCAAAATGCCAACAAGTTAAATGGTTCTGTAGAAATTTACCCAGATTTATTAGAGGAAGTCACAAACCTAGTCGAATGGCCTTCTGCGGTAATTGGTGAATTTGAAAGCGAATTTTTGGATTTGCCTACAGAAGTTATTACTACTGTAATGGTGCATCACCAGCGTTATTTTCCTGTATTTAAAGATAGCAAACAGCAAGAATTGCTGCCGTATTTTATCACCATTTCTAATGGCGATCCAGCAAAATCAGATATCGTTGCCGTTGGTAATGCCAGAGTGATTCGCGCTCGTTTAGCTGATGGTAAATTTTTCTATGATGCTGATTTAAAAAATCCTTTAGATAGTTTTTTACCCCAGCTAGCAAAAGTTACTTTTCAAGAAGATTTGGGTTCACTGTTAGATAAAGTCGGACGCATCTCGAAAATTGCTGCACAGATTGCTGAACAATTACAATTAAGCCCAGAACAAAGTCATTATATCCACCGTGCCGCTTTATTATGCAAAGCTGATTTAGTCAGTCAAATGGTCTATGAATTCCCAGAGTTACAGGGAATCATGGGACAAAAATATGCCTTAGCAAGTGGAGAAGGAGAAGCTGTAGCAACAGCAATTTTTGAGCATTATTTGCCTCGTGGTGCAGATGATATTTTGCCACAAACAATAACAGGTCAAGTTGTAGGTTTGGCAGACAGATTAGATACTTTAGTCGGTATCTTTGGTTTGGGGATGATTCCCACAGGCTCTTCTGATCCCTTCGCCTTGCGACGGGCAGCAAATGCAGTTGTCAACATCACATGGGCAGCAGATTTAGGAATTAATTTACAGCAGTTGTTGGAGCAAGTCGCCACAGATTTTGTTGCCAACCATAACAAGAATAAAGAAGAATTAGTTGGGAATTTGCAAGAATTTTTCTTACAACGCATTCGCACTTTATTGCAGGAAGAAAAACAAATAGATTATGACTTGGTGAATGCTGTCTTGGGTGAAAATGACTCAGAATATACCCAAAGGGCATTACAAGATTTATTGGATGTGCGCGATCGCGCCTTGTTCCTGCAAAAAATCCGCACAGATGGGACTTTAGATAAAATTTACGAAACCGTCAACCGTTCTACCCGTTTGGCAGCACAAGGAGATTTAGATACCAAACAGCTTGATCCTACGTCTATAGTGCAGCCAGAACTATTCCAAAAGTCCTGCGAGACGGCATTCTATCATGCCTTAGTCGAATTAGTCCCGCAAACTCAAGCTGCACAAAAGTCCCGCAATTATCAACAGTTGGTAGCAGCACTAGAAAAGATTGCTCCCACCGTGAGTAATTTTTTTGATGGGCCAGAAAGTGTTTTGGTTATAGACCCAGATCCCAATATTAAGCGTAATCGGTTAAATTTGCTGGGTTTGCTGCGTAATCACGCACGAGTACTAGCAGATTTTGGCGCAGTCGTAAAAAATTTGTAGCTAAAGTCTATAAAAATATGGTGTAAATTGTGCCAAGAAACGTTAGGATAAGGTGTGCTTAACCAGGGATTTCTGCTACAGTCTATGCCCAAAGCCCATGTAATTGGATTAGGAAAGTCCGGTGTTGCAGCGGCGAGATTGTTGAAGCGGCAAGGTTGGGAGGTGGTGCTAAGCGATCGCAACACCTCTTCTAACCTCCGTACACAACAACAAGAACTCGCAGCCGAACAAATCACTGTTGAACTGGGTTATACCCTGGACTTGACTGGTTCAGATTTACCCCAGCTAATAGTTGTTAGTCCTGGCGTTCCTTGGGACATTCCCGTACTAGTCCAAGCACGAGATTTGGGCATAGAAACCATCGGAGAGATGGAACTGGCATGGCGATACTTACGATCTATACCTTGGGTGGCGATTACTGGCACGAACGGTAAAACCACCACAACCTCTTTAATTGCTAGCATTTTTCAAACAGCAGGGTTAAATGCTCCGGCTTGCGGTAATATTGGCTACGCTGCCTGTGAAGTTGCCCTCTCGCAATCAGAAGGGAGAGAAGAAACGCCAATCCAAAATTCCCTAGACTGGGTAATTGCAGAGATTAGTAGTTACCAAATCGAATCTTCTACTACCTTAAAACCACGTATTGGTGTATGGACAACTTTTACACCCGATCACCTCAGTCGCCATAAAACATTAGAGAATTATTACAACATCAAAGCTTGTTTGTTGCGTCAGAGTGAGATGCAAATCTTTAATGGAGATGATGCATACTTGCGGAAAGTGGGTTTGAGTGATTGGCCTGATGCCTATTGGACAAGTGTGCAAGGTAAAGATTTCCTGATTGGTGAAAAAGGCTTTTACATTCAAGATGGCTGGGTTTTCCAGACGCACCATGATGGTTCTGGACAAGATGAACCGATTGTCGAAGTATCTGCATTGCGGATGGTGGGAGAACACAATCAGCAAAATCTCCTGATGGCAGTGGCGGCGGCACGGTTGGCAGGAATTGATAAAGATGCGATCGCTCGTGCTATTAGTGAGTTTCCCGGTGTTCCCCATCGCTTAGAACACATTTGTACCTGGGAAGGTATTGATTTTATCAACGACAGCAAAGCTACTAATTATGACGCAGCTGAGGTTGGGTTAGCATCGGTGCAAAGTCCAGTCATCTTAATTGCTGGCGGCGAAGCCAAAGCTGGTGATGATACCGCCTGGTTAGCAAAAATTAAAGCCAAAGCTGCCGCAGTTTTACTGATTGGTGCTGCTGCCAATGCTTTTGCTCAACGCTTGCAAGAAGTAGGCTACACCAATTACGAAATTGTGGAAACGATGGACAAGGCTGTTGCCAGATCAGCAGAATTAGCTAAGCAATATCAAGCAGCTGTGGTATTGCTGTCGCCCGCATGTGCCAGTTTTGACCAGTATCCCAACTTTGAAGTGCGAGGTGAGCATTTCCGGCAGTTGTGTTTAGAGTGGGTGGAAAATAGGTAATATTATGTCCGTTTGTATCATGTCCGCTTGAACACTTGTATTATCCGTCCTTGCCGGTAATGAGTAATAGGTAATTGGGCTGATTTTCTCCCGTGTCCCCCTTGTCTTCCTTGTCCTCCTTGTCTCCCTAGTCGCCAAATCTATCGGACTTATAGGAAACGGTATTAGCCCTTGCTATTTTCACACTCAGCCAAATTTCTTTGGCGGTGTAGTTGCATTTTCATTCCATATTTTGGTCGGAGTGTTAATGACGGGAAAAAGGCAACTCGGCTCATTCCGTACACAGGTGGATATAGTCGCATTCCTTCCAGCACAACTCTCTGTGTGTATGGTAGCTGACGCAAATCGGCAAAAGTTGGTGAGCGATCGCCCAAAACCGTTTTTAACTCTTGTTGCAATTTCGCCTCTACTTGGGGATGCTGTGAAAGCAAAAACCATATCCACGTCATGGCAATGGCAGTTGTTTCGTGACCTGCTAACAACAGTGTCATTCCTCCTACACCCTTGTCCCCTTACACCCTCACACCCTGTCTGAATCGACTAACACCAACAGTATTGCAGCAGCACCTAGCCCAAAACTTTAGTTTTGGACAGTTGCAAAATATGAGACTCTCCTTCCCTTCCTCTCCAGAACTGTTGTTAAAATCTGCTTTAGTAAGTGTGCGTGACGTCAATACACAAGGTATTATTGTTTAACTTTCCTTCCTTGGGTGCGATCGCCTATTTTCTATCCCAGTTATACTAAGTTGCATTCAAAAAGAGTAACTGAGGCATCGGGAGATGGAGAGTTGGGGATTAGGGACACATCACCCTATCACCCCATCACGAAAGCTCCATCGCCTCATCTCATAACATCCCACGAATTTCTTACACTGGATCTGCAAGACACTCGCAAATGCTCAAGACAATGAAAACTTCTTCAAAATTCGACTTTGAGGATGATAAGTTTAACGCACCGCCTTCTCAAGTCATCCCTTGGTGTCAGATGATTAATCCTCGGTATGGCCAAGATGGCATCCAGCCCTATGGCTTAGCAATAAAGTTAGATAATGCTCATGCTGTGGGGTTTCAGCCGGATGACAATTGGCAGCAGATGGAGCATGAATTTAGCTCTGGAGTAGAAACGGTGTATATTACTACCACCCCACGCTTAGTAGTAGTGCGGCGCGGCCCCTTGTCTGTCAAAGACCGAGAAACTGGTGTCAAATTGGGTACACTTAGAGAGAATTATGATGCTTTTTTAGCAGACAAACTTAAATTTAAAACTTTTACACGTTATCTAATTTTTATAGTTGGAGAAAATAAAAAATTTTTACATGAATTACCATTGCAACTTACTTTAAATGGTGCAGCTGGAGCAAGTTTTAGTAAAGCTTATTGTGAATATCAACAAGGCAGAATTACAGGTGGATTTCTAGCGGAACTAGAAAGGGCTTATGCTGCCTATCGCAAGCTACCATTAACGCCAAAAGGACCGCTATTTCACGCTCACGGCGTTTTTTGCCCAATTATTGATTCGGAAGAAAGAGGTATTGAACCCAATACAGTTTTGGTTGCTTCTACTGTGGATTACAAACATCCGACGGTTTCGACTTTAACGCAATATTTAATAGCTTCTGATTCTCCAGAGTCGGAGATAATTATCAGAAATTACGAAGAACACAAAGATTTTGGCAAGGAACCTATTAAGGCAGAATCACCTAAGATGGTAGCAGCGGGTGTTTCTAATTCCTATATTTATCCCGATGACGATGACTTTAGTTATCCGCCCTATTAAATTGGGAAAAGGTTAAAGGATGAAGAATCTGGGAGGTTGCGCCTATTCTGAAAAAAATTTCCCAGCTATGTATAAAAACCTTACCCCTTTCCCTTTGAGGGGTGTAGGTTTTTTACAATTAATTAGGAGGAGTAGTACTCGACCACATAAGTTTTGAGGAGTTGCGAGGGGTTAGATCCCCGACTTTTTAAAAAAGTCGGGGATCTGGCCAACCTATCAAAATCAATGTGGTGAAATAGTAGAAGGGAAAGAACTCCACCTCGGAAGATGAATAGGAAAATGGTTGAGTAAATCAGCAATGAAGGTTAGCAATCCTAACACAAAGCAAGAAAGATGAGGTGGAGGATTCAAATTCAGAGGTAGAGAAAAAACTTGGTGACGAGAGGGAAGTTGTTCAAGGCTAGAGGGAGGGGATTGATTTTCAGCCTTACCACCAAGCATGACGATTTATATAAATGCTAATATTTTTTAAAATTTATAAAAAAAGATAAATTTATAGGGTAGACACTTTTCACCTATCTGAATAGAGAGGCGATTTAATGTCTACCCTACCCTTTAAAAAAGTTTGCTAATTAATAAAGTGACTGCTCCCACACCGACCTGACACAATTAGGTATGGTGTGGGCTTTTTCTGGCTTTTAGTAAGCCAGACCCATGCTGCGAGTTGTTTCAGCTCCTAGATAAACCCGGATGCTCAAGAAGTCAGTGGGACAAGCAGTTTCACACCGCTTGCAACCCACACAATCTTCTGTACGGGGGGAAGAAGCTATTTGTCCAGCTCTACAGCCATCCCAGGGAACCATCTCCAACACGTCTGTTGGGCAAGCGCGGACACACTGGGTGCAGCCAATGCAGGTATCGTAGATTTTTACGGTATGAGACATTAAAAAACTCCTAAATGACGTGTTCTTCTCCGCGAAAGAATCATATATCAAGGCTTAGTTTACCGCAGTGGCTTAGCTGTCGTAATCAAAAGGCTACATAACTTTAAACAACGTAATAGGATTGGGGATTGGGAATTAGGGATTGGGGAACTCACCGGCCCCCACGACCGTAGGGAGTGGGGATTAGGGGCAACGGGGATCGGGAATTGGGGCAGATGGGGCCCCGAGTTATAACGGAACTGGTTCTGGCGATAAGTATAAAGACTGGCAGTATTCTTGCTCAGCTTCTTTCACCTTATCAAGATTGAGAGACCAGGACAGACAAGTTAACTTGGTGTTTGATTATGCTAATAATGTGAAGGGAGCAAATGATAACAAGCAAATTGCCAGTAGTAAATTAATAAATGCTGCGGAAATTAAAATCAAAAAGCTTTTTCCTTTCATAGGACAACAGCTAAGAGATTTTTTATAAAATCAACGGTTGGTAGGATACTACCAAAATTACCAACAATATACCAACTGATTTGGTAAAGCTATGCCAAGAAAAGAACAAGGATGGATTACATTTCAAACCTCTGAGGAGGAACGAAAAATGCTGGAGGAGTTTTGCCAGCAATCTCAACGCACAAAGACAGAGGTTCTACGGGAATTTGTACGCAGTTTGAACAAAGAGTCTCCAGTATCTTCAGTTTCTCTAGCCTCATTACCAACTATGCCTAAAGAAGAAGATGCTAGCACTCACTCAACAGAAGTTACTACTCAAAAGAAACCATTAAAAGTTAGTTCCCGAAATGTTCTCAAAGGGGTTGTCACTAAAATTGTGAATGGACCAGTCAATAGTGAAGTAACACTAGAGATTGTTCATAAAGTCCAGCTAACTTCTGTGATCACTAAGGTTTCAAGTGAAGAATTAGAACTGGCTGTCGGAGGAGAAGCCTATGCTGTAATTAAATCTACAGACATAGTAATTGCCAAAGACTGATACTCTCCTGAGTATATTTTAGGAGATGCAATAAAAATCGCTGTTGGTGCTACACCTGTGATCTCAAAGGTGTGGAGTTTTTAGCTTCTTCCATGGCAGGGTAAAGATAACTAGTATAGTTAGGCACTCTTGTTTTAACTAGTTTTAATTGCTTCTCTTGATAGACTAAATAGTTAGGCAAAATTAAATTCATTCGGTAATAGGTAATAGTCAAGAAGGCTGTTTGAGGTGTACCTAGCTTCGCAAAAATCAAAACTCCCACCTCATTAAAAGAGATGGGAGTGTTTGAAAGAATACTTATTTTTCCCAAAAACTCTCTGGTGTGCGTCTTGGAAACATTATTTATCTACCCACACCAATATACTGGAAGCCAGCCCTCATCATCATTTCTGGATCGAGGAAGTTACGACCGTCGATCATAACTGGATGGCTCATTAATTTTGCCATTTGAGTGTAGTCAAGAGTTTTGAACTGCTGCCATTCGGTTACAATCACTAAAGCATCACAACCATCAGCAAGTCTTTGTGGATCGGTTTCTACTAACACACCAGTAAGACCATCACGCAAACCAGATTGGGAAACAATGGGGTCATATGCTTTGACTTTTGCTCCTAGTCTATTGAGCTGCTCAATTAAGTTGAGTGCAGGGGCGTCGCGCATGTCATCGGTATCAGGTTTAAAGGTAAGACCAAGTAGTCCGATAGTTTTACCTTTAAGAATTTTGAGGGCTTGTTGGAGTTTTTCAACAGCAATCAAGCGCTGGCGTTGGTTGACGCTAACAGCGGCTTTGAGTAGCTGGGCTTCATAGCCGTAGTCATCGGCGGTGTGAATGAGGGCTGCGACATCTTTCGGGAAGCAGGAACCACCCCAGCCAATACCAGCATTTAAGAATTTATTCCCAATTCGGGAGTCTAAGCCTATACCTTTTGCTACCTGGGTAACATCAGCACCGACGCGATCGCAAATGTTAGCAACTTCGTTAATAAAACTTATCTTGGTTGCTAAAAAAGCATTAGCTGCATATTTAATCATTTCTGCTGAACTCAAATCTGTTACCAACACTGGTACTGGGGGTAAAGATTGATCCTCAGCATATTTACGCTCCACAATAGGAGCATATAATTGTTCCATCATCGCGATCGCTTTGGGGCTATTGCCACCTAAAACAATGCGATCTGGGTTGAAGGTATCATAAACCGCTGAACCTTCCCGCAAAAATTCTGGGTTACTCACCACATCAAACTGGGCTGTAATTTCTGGTAATTGTTCATCATCACGCACCCCACCAGCGGGTACGAGTGTTTTTTGCCGTTCAGCGATACCATCTAGTACAATCATCCGTACCCAGTCACCAGAACCAATCGGTACAGTAGATTTATTGACAATTACTTTATAGCCACCATCAAGGTGAGAGCCAATACCACGAGCCACAGCTTCCACATAACGAGTATCACTTTCACCAGTCGGTAGGGGTGGTGTCCCTACAGCAATAAACAAAATTTCTCCGTGATTGACTCCTGCACTAAGATCAGTTGTGAACTGGATTTTACCAGTATTGATAGAATTTTGCATGATTTCTGAAAGCCCAGGCTCAAAAATAGGTGATTGCCCAGACTTCATTAACTTAACTTTTTCTTCGTTGTTATCTACGCAAATGACATCATGACCAATGTGAGCCAAGCAAGCGCCTGTAACCAAACCAACATAACCAGTACCAATTACACAAACACGCATTTTACTTAATTCCTCACTTTGTTTGGGGTTAAATGTTCAAAAAGAAGTTTCCCTTTATTGTTTGTTTTATTTGTTTAGTTGTTCCAACCAACAATCAACTATCAACAAACAACCAATGACTATTGAGCATTTTTTATACGTTCGCGGAAATCTTCTACAGTCAGTTTTAACCCCTCTTGCAGCGGAACGGTAGGTTCCCAATTTAACCAAGTCTTCGCTCGAGTAATATCAGGGCGACGGCGGCGTGGGTCATCAGCAGGTAGTGGCTCAAATTTAATTTGTGCATCGGGATTGACAAGATTTTGTACAGCCTGAGCTAGTTCTAGGATTGTGTATTCGTCAGGATTTCCTAAATTAACTGGTCCTGTATACTCATTATTCATGAGCCGCATCAGTCCTTCTACTAGATCTGATACGTAACAAAAACTACGTGTTTGTGAACCATCTCCGTATACGGTTAAAGGAATACCCCGCAAAGCTTGAACGACAAAATTACTTACTACCCGACCATCGTTTTCTAACATTCGAGGCCCGTAGGTGTTAAAGATGCGAGCAACCCTAACATCAACTTTGTTTTGTCTGTAATAGTCAAATGCTAGAGTTTCAGCGATACGCTTGCCTTCGTCGTAGCATGAACGTAGCCCGATGGGATTAACACTACCCCTGTATTCTTCATTTTGGGGATGAACTTCTGGATCACCGTAAACTTCACTGGTGGAAGCCAACAAAAAGCGCGCTTTCACACGCTTTGCTAACCCCAACATGTTCAACGTGCCCATAACGTTGGTTTTTACGGTTTTGACGGGGTTGTACTGGTAATGCACTGGGGAGGCTGGACAAGCTAAATGGTAGATTTGATCTACCTCTAACCGAATTGGTTCAGTAATATCATGACGGATCAATTCAAAATAGGGATGATTCATCCACTTGAGGATATTGCGTTTATGACCTGTATAAAAGTTATCTAAACAAATAACTTCGTGTCCCCCAGCTATTAATCGGTCAATTAAATGTGAGCCAATAAACCCAGCACCGCCCGTCACCAAAATTCTCATAGTCTTCCAGGTAGTTACGATATTATTAGTCGCGATCGCGCTTGTGCTTAGAGTACCCATAATGGGAATAAAAATACAGCACAAGCTATAGTACTCACAGAAATATTTTTGGTCAAAAATTTTTGTACGTGAGTATTTATTTTATTCAATTG
This sequence comes from Fischerella muscicola PCC 7414, assembly GCF_000317205.1. Taxonomy (GTDB): domain Bacteria; phylum Cyanobacteriota; class Cyanobacteriia; order Cyanobacteriales; family Nostocaceae; genus Fischerella; species Fischerella muscicola. Next base: position 34,842 of record NZ_AJLK01000120.1, read on the forward strand.
CTAAACAATTCTTTATGCAAAGTTATCAAACATCTTTCAAGAATACCGAAGCCGCTGATAATATTTCATGAAATCTTCAAGAAGATAAAGATTTTTAAAGTAGGGGAACCGTTCCCTACGTTGTAGTAGCTGGTGTATGGGTAAGAACCACAAAATTTATTGGCGTTAATCACCAGATTGATATCAAAACCCGCCTGTACAGTAGTTAGTGGTTGGTAGTGAGCGCTTAAGCGCTTTTGGTAGCTAGGACTAAAGTCCTAACTACAAACTTATCAACACCATAAAAAATTAACGGAATAAACAAGTGGTAGCACTGCGTAAAATCACACATTGAAGGTGATCTCGATATAAATTTACTTAGTTTACTTAAGTATTAGCAATCACATTCATCAATAATACTATTTCTCTTAAAGGTGGGTAAAAATAAACCTCAATACCTACATTAACTCCCTAAAATTGCAGTAAAACAGGGAGTGGTTTTTGATATTTTTACTCATTATTAAGAGTAGTAAATTTGATATTCACATAGCTGTTTAATAAACAACAGAGGAGTCCAGGATTTTACTGTAAATAATAGAGTAATTAATATGCGATCGCTCTTGGTCATCTTACCCCTACTTACTTTGGGCTGTCTTGCATCTATCAACCCAGTTAAAGCGCAAGTGTCAAGTGATGGAACATTATCCACTACCGTCACTAGCCCTGATGGCTCAAATTTTACTATTGAGAATGGGGATCAAGCCGGAGGAAATCTTTTTCACAGTTTTAGCCAATTTTCTGTCCCTACTGGTGGTTCAGCGGTATTCCAAAATCCTGTCGATGTGCAAAATATTATTAGTCGGGTGACAGGTGGGTCGATATCTAATATTGATGGTTTGATTAGAACCCAAGGTAGCGCGAATTTATTTTTACTCAATCCGGCGGGTATAGTTTTTGGGCCGAATGCTAGCCTCAACATCGGTGGTTCATTTTTTGCCACGACGGCTAACAGTTTGTTGTTTCCTGATGGGGTGGAGTTTAGTGCTACGAATTTGCAAACACCGCCAGTGTTAAGTGTGAATATTCCGATTGGATTGAGATTTCGGGATAATCCGGGGAATATTACCAATCAATCTATAGCTGTTGATAACAGTGGTAATCCTGTTGGGCTTCAGGTGCAAAAAGGAAATAGTCTGGCACTTGTGGGCGGTGACGTTAATTTATTAGATGGTGGGAGACTAACAGCAGCAGGAGGAAGAATCGAGTTAGGAGGGTTAGCACAAGCGGGAACAGTTGGGTTAGAGACAAATAGTAATACATTTAGGCTTAACTTCCCCTCTAATATTTTGCTGTCGAATGTAACTTTGGCTAATGATGCACGAGTAGCTGTGCGGGGAAACGGGGGAGGAGATATAGCAGTCAATACGAATATATTTACAGCAACCAATGGTGGACGGTTGGTTGGTGGTATTGAAGGTACAGCAACAAAGAAACGAGGCGATATCACAGTCAAATCTAATGAGTTTAATATCTCCGGTGTTGGGCGAAGTGGATTGGGTGCTGGAATATATCAGCAATTAGTAGCAAATGCCTCTGGCGATGCAGGTAATATCAATATCAATACTAACTTCTTTAATGCTTCATCAGATGCCCGAATAGAAAACAACATACTTTCTGTTCTAATTTCGCAAATCGAGTCGCCCAAGTTGAACAACGGTTAAAATCAACTCCTGGAAACACTGATGTATTGAGTGATGTTGTTAAAAATCAAGGAGCGGTCAGTGGGTTATTTGCGATCACAGAACTTAACTCCACAGGTAACGGTGGCAGTATCATCATTAGTAATCCCGTTGAGTTAGCTATCACTGACGGCAATCGCATTGCGGTAGACAGTCGAGGAGGAGGAAACGCAGGAGACTTGCAAATTCAAGCAGACAAAATTACCCTTGATCGTGGAGCATTACTTTCAGCAATAACAGCTAGCGGTAAAGGCGGCAATATTGCACTGCGATCGCAAGACTTCTTGTTATTGCGTAATAACAGTCAAATTTCCACCACCGCAGGCACTACTGGCACTGGTGGAGATGGCGGTAATATAACGATTGATACTCCATTCATCGTTGCTTTCCCTTTGGAAAATAGTGACATCACTGCCAATGCTTTCAGAGGTAGCGGTGGGAAAATCGTGATTAGAACTCAAGGTCTGTTTGGCATAAATCCTCTTAGTCGGCAAGAGCTTGAAAGGTTACGTCCTCAAGATTTAGACCCCAGTAAATTACAGACAAATGATATTACTGCTATTTCACAGCAAAATCCCACGTTGAGTGGCACTGTGGAAATTAACACCCCAGATGTAGACCCCAGCCAGGGATTAGTCGAACTACCAGAAAATCTGACAGACCCCACCAACCAAATCGCTCAAAACCCTTGTCAAAAAGGTGCTGGTAGCTCATTTACCATCATCGGACGTGGTGGTTTACCATCCAGCCCAAATGACAGCTTCAATAGTGACAATGTTCGCGTTGATTTAGTCAAGCCATCTACCACTAGCAGCAATTCCCATTCAACTATCAACCAACCCACAACCAAACCCACTGCTAAACAAATTATCCCCGCCCAAGGCTGGGTATTTAACAACAAAGGTGAGGTAGTGTTAACAGCTTATGACCCTAACACCACCAGTCCTCAACGCACTTCTAAACCAACTGCGGCTTGTCCTGCACCCTTTTAATCAGTGGTCAGTTATCAGTTATCAGTAATCTTGGCAAGTTCTGCTTTGACCTCTCCCCCAGTTTCCTTTTGGACTTACGCACAGTCTACAGAATCCTTGGCGTCTTGGGGTCTACCCTTCGGGAAGCCACTTCGTGTCTATGGCGGTTCTATCAAGTAAGCTTTTGGTCAATTCCTGCATAAGTCCTGCCTTTGAAGTAGAAAAGAGTTAAAATCTTTCAAGTTACAGGGATAGGGCTGGGAACACCTGCCAGTACAGTTACTGATTGGGTACGTTGTGGTTCTCCCAGCATGACAATAGAACAGGTCAGTTGTCTAGCTAAATGAGTTGTAACATCGCTAATTGCTAACCCACCCGGACTAGTACGATTACGTACAAAAGGTAGGACGACCAAATCATATAATCGTGCCGCCTGTAAAATTGCTTGGGCAACATTTTCATGGGCAATAATTTGAATTTCTGGTGGATTAGCTGAAGCTAATTTTGATACCACTTGAGAAAGCTGCGATCGCCTGGATGCAATTTTACTAGAACTAGTACGGCGTTCACAGACACTCAAAACAGTTACTTGTGCTTGATTTGCCTCTGCAAGAATTTGTGCAAATTGTATAGGTTGCAATGTTGGCGCCATGAAATTTTCTATTGGAACCAAAATCCGCTGAATCTTTTTCGGTGATTCCAGCAAACGAGTTACAGCCACTGGGCAATGGGAAGCCCATAAAACACTATCAATCACATTCCCAAACAAACGCGCCCTCAACCCAGTTCGCTTACCCCAACCCATCAAAATTAAATCAGCTTTTTGTTCACGTGCTGCCCTGCTAATTCCCTGAGCAAAAGCATCATCAATTCGCAGCAGTGGTTCTGATTCCACACCCAAGACTCTACTTAAGGCTGTAGCTTTTAGCAATAAACGTTCGCTGCGTTCTATAGAATTTTCTAACTGCGGAGCATCCATATGGGCCGCAGCAGTAGCAATAGCTAATGGTATAATCCTGCCATTTGCCTGACGTGCCAATAAAGCCGCCATTTCAATCAAATATTGCTGTGTTTGAGGATTGTAAACTGGCACAACTATAGTGGAAGGGCTGCTGTCTCTTTTTCCAGCATCGATGTGAGTTAGATTAGTGGATGGTAGTTCTTTGAGGGCTGAAGCAGTTAAACCAACAGCAAAGCGACTAGTCATTAATGAGCCTACAGTTGAACTCACCAGCATCAAAACAATGACGCTATTTAGTAATATTGGCGATAGTAAGCCATTTTCATACCCTACTAAAGCTGCGGCTAATGTCACACCCACTTGAGGTAATGACAGCGACCACATAGTTAACGTTTCCTGCCAGTTGTAATGGTAAAGTAGTTTTGCCGCGAAAGCAGCAATAAATTTACTAACAAATAAACCCACCACCAATAAAATTGTGAACTGAAGTGTGATCAAACTACTAAAAAAAGTAGGCAGATCAATGCGTAAGCCCAGGTGAACAAAGAAAATAGGAATAAAAAGTATACTGCCAACAAAAACAACCTTTTCTTTGACTGGCCCTTCGCCAACAGCTTCATTTACTGACAAACCAGCTAAAAAGGCTGCGACAATTTTTTCTATCTCGAGTAATTGAGCTACGAAAGCAATAATAAAAACAGACAATAAGACAAACAAAAACTGATTTCCTTCATCATCTCCGGCACGACGAAAGAATTCTTTACCCACCCAATTGCAGCCAATCAAAACAACGGTAGTGTAGACAATCAGCAAGTTAAAAAAAGGAATAACTTGCCAAAAGTTCAAATTATCGCTGTTTGCGGCTAAACATAAAGCTAATACCAGTAATGCACCCAAGTTAGTGATCACTGTAGCCCCTATCGTTGTCCTAACTGCTGCGTTGCTTGTGACTCCCAAGCGATTAATCAGAGGATATGCTAAAAGTGTGTGGGATGCCACAATCGAGCCAATTAATATAGCAGCATTCCATTCATACCCAAAACTCCGACTGAGGAACACTCCTACTACCAGAGGTAAACTGAAGGTTAAGCTGCCAAAGCCAAAAGCAGGAATCTTTTTGCGGCGAAACTCTTCTAGGTCGATTTCTAAACCCGCTACAAACATTAAGTAAACTAACCCAATGTCTGAGAGCAAACTCATGGTTGGTGTTTCAGTGGGAAATAAATTCCAGCCATGACGACCGAGTACTATTCCTGATAACACCAAACCTACTAAACCAGGTAGTCGTAGTCGCTCAAAGATGATTGGGACAACCAAGATGACTACTAGCAGAATGGCAAAAGGAATAATGGGTTCTTTAGCGAGAACTTGGGCAGTAGGTTCAACAGCAAGAACTTGTAACATTAGTTCCATAGTTAGGACTAGCAGGGGTGATGGTGAGACAGTGAACAGTAATCAGTTATCAGTTATTAAAGATTTAGATTTATCAAAAAGGTTACAAGCCCCTGAAGATAAGAATTCAGATCTAAAGAATCATACTCTTTACTATACTTATAACGATAGAGTAATAATTGATATCTATTTACTCAGACGATAAATATAAAAATTTTACTATCATCAACTAAGCTAATGATTGGAAAACTACCTATGGGTTGATTTGACTCAAAATAAACCGTAGGCGATCATAGTCATCTTTCAGCAGCACGCTGAGAGTACGTCCAGCTTGAATTAACCATTGTCGGTCAGCTTTGCGTAACCAATAAACTTCCCGGATAGCTGCTGCGGTTAGAGAATCCACTGGCGCACCATTGATAGTAAGCAGAGTCCGCAAAAAATCTAGTTGTTCTGTAAATTTAATGATTGCTTCTGGTTCGCATTTATAAACTGGTTGATGAATTTGTGGTGGACGTGGTGGTAAATATTGATACAAATTACTATGAGAATTCCGTTCATCTGATGCGACTGCAAAACCTACGATCGCAGCACGAAATTCTGTTTTGAGCATGGCAAAGATTTGGGGCTGTTCTTCCCGCAATTCCTGCAACGACAATCCCAAAGCCACTGGTCTATGTACAGAATCAATCGGCATAGTTGTGGCGTAATATACCACAGCGTAAACCTGGTTGCCCGACTCTTCATCTACAGAACGAACCCAGCTACCAAAGGGAGGCATGGGGGGAAAACTTAAGTCTTCTGGTTCCAAACACTGGGCTAAAAATTCGCATGTACTGGTTGCGATCACCTCTGCAAAATGGTTAGGATGGCGATCGCCTCGATTAAATTGTGGCAGGGGAAGGCGCATAGTGATCAATGGTCAATTGTCAATGGTCAATTGTCAATGGTCGAAAAGTTGTGGACTATTGACCATTGACTCTGAACTTTTGACTATTTTGCTTTTTTACGTCCGGCTGTTGTTTCTACAGCTTCTAATTCAGAGAGACGAAAGGTAATTAATTTATCCCAGTTACCACCTTCAAACAGTACGGCAACCTTGCCATCACTGACTCTCTGCACAAGTCCTTCATATCGATAGTAGATGTCTGCTGGATTCTTGACACGAACAGTTGCTCCAGGCAAGATCATGGTTTTTATCCTCGCTTGTTTCCTGTTATTAGCTTAATACTTGTGATTGGTCATTGGTTAGTAGTTGGTAGTTGCTTGTTGGTTGTTGGTTGTTCCAAACAACTAACAACTAACAACTAACAACT
>NZ_AJLK01000121.1 GCF_000317205.1 Fischerella muscicola PCC 7414
ACCTGCTGCCTTGTCATAACGATAATTTTCAACACCGACCTACTTAACTAATACTTCTGCCTTTGACGAAAATTCGCCACTGACTCGACTATTCCTAAAGCAATGAAGTTTTTCAACATCGCCGAACGCCCGTAACTCATCCAAGGTAGGGGAATTCCTGCCACTGGTGCTAAACCAACGTTCATGCCAATATTGACTATCATCTGAAACACGATCATAGACAAAACGCCAATAGCCAATAAAGAGCCAAAGTTGTCTTTAGCAGTTTGGGCGACGTGTAACAAGCGCAGACAAATTAAGCAGAAGACTGCCAAAACTACCAAACAGCCAATAAAACCAAATTCTTCACCTACGGCAGAGAAAATAAAGTCTGTATGCTGTTCGGGGACGAAATTCAGTTGAGTCATGGGCCCCTTAAATAGGCCCCATCCCCACCATTCTCCTGCACCAATGGCGATGCGGGATTGGATTTGGTGATAAGCAGCGCCAAGGGGATCAGCTTTGGGATTTATAAATGAAGTGAGTCGATCTTTTTGATATTCCTTCAACACGTGGTTCCAGGCGAATAGTCCTAACTCACCACCAAACATATTCAAACCCCATGCCCCGATCGCACCAAGATAAAATCGCCGCCAAGGGAGGGTGCGCCAACCCACAACACCCATCACTACTGACCAAATTAATCCCAATAGTCCAAATTTTATATCTTCAGAAAAAGCGATCGCAAAGGGCCAAGATATGCTAAACAAAATTGCGGCAATAATGGGAGAAATCATTAATATCAGCCAGCCTGGGTTAGCGTTTGCCCAATACAACATCCCTAAGACGATCGCACCAAACACAAGTGATGTTGCTAAATCTGGCTGTATAAATACTAATCCCCAAGGGATAGCAGTAATTGCCAAAGCGCGGAAAACATTATCTAAGTTAGCAGCAGTACGTTTATGTAATAACGCCGCGAGGGTAATAATCACCCCGATTTTGGCAAATTCTGATGGTTGGACATTGAAACCAAAGATATTCACCCATCGCTGGGCCCCTTTGGCACTGTGACCAACTATCATCACGGCAGTGAGGCTGATATTGGTGAGTGCATAAGTAATCCAGTGCCATTGCAGCAGATTTTCATAACGTAGACGGGCCAGCAATAGGGCAATTACACAACCAATCCCACCAATTAACCAGTGCCACCACCAATCAGTGAGTCCTTGATTCAATTCGGTACTACGGATCATAATGCCGCCGAATAGTGTTAAACCGACTGGCAAAGACAACAACAACCAGTCCATTTGCTGCCAAGGCTTAAACCAATATTTCCAGCGAATTTGTAAAAGTGAAGAACGTGACCTTTTTAACAACATTGGGCGACTATAGACTTTAGTTTTTAGATTTTAAATTTACTGAGTACTAAAAATCTGTATTCCGACCCGTAGTTTCCTACCCAGACAAAAATTACATTTTCTTATGTTTGCCATTTTTTATGTTAGAGCAGCAATTGATACTTTGGCTGCGATTGTCTGAGCGATCGCTTTGAATGCTTGGGCACTCGCTGAATCTGGATCGGCTATTACTATTGGCACACCGCTGTCACCACCAATTCTAGTAGAGATTTCTAGAGGTATACATCCTAACAAAGGTACTCCCAATTCTGCTGCTGTTTTAGAGCCACCACCAGAACCAAATATGTCATATTGCTTCTCTGGCATATCTGGAGGAATGAAATAACTCATGTTTTCTACAATACCCAAAACAGGCACATTCATCTGTTGAAACATCCGCAAACCTTTACGAGAATCTAACAAAGCAACGGTTTGTGGTGTCGTCACAATTACTGCCCCTGCCATTGGCACTGCTTGTGTCAATGTTAACTGAGCATCTCCTGTTCCTGGTGGCATATCCACGAGCAAATAGTCCAGTTCTCCCCATTGCACTTGATAGAGAAACTGACGAATCACACCATTTAGCATTGGCCCACGCCAAATTACCGGCTGGTCGCGGTCAATCAAAAAGCCCATTGATACTAGTTTGACGCCATGATTGAAAGCTGGCTCCAGTATTTCTCCTTTTTCAGAGGTACGTACTACAATCTGAGCATCAGCTAGGCCAAGCATAGTTGGGTCATTGGGCCCATAAATATCGGCATCGAGTAAACCTACCTTTGCTCCTGCCTGTGCTAAAGCAACTGCTACATTCACAGCCACTGTACTTTTACCGACGCCACCTTTCCCACTGGATATAGCGATAATATTCTTGACCCCAGTCACACCAGTGCGATCGGGTAAACTTTTTTGCTGAGGAGTTTCTGCTGTGACTTCAACAAATACATCTGTAACACCTGGCAGCTTTTTGACTGCTTTTTGACAGTCTTCTACAATGAACTCACGTAACGGACAGGCGGGTGTAGTCAATACCAAAGTAAAACTGACCTTGCCTGCATCTATTTTGACGTTACGAATCATATTCATTTCTACCAGGCTTTTGCGAAGTTCTGGATCTTGAACTGGTCGCAACACTTCTAAGACTGACTGAGAATCGAGAACATCGTTCATAATTTATTTCACGCTTACTGCCGCAATCATTTTTAACAAACTGCAATGATTATCTACTTGCATCTTAATTTGAAAGTGTTGGCAGTTGGTAGTTGTTAGTTGGTGGGGAGTCAGCGCACTAGCTCCCCATGAGTGTCTGAGGAACCCGTTCTCCTGAAAGGAGTTCCTTAAGGGTAGGGTTAATGCTTGGTTTTTCCAAACAACAAACAACGAACAACAACCAACCAAATTCTAAAAATCAAAACAACTATCGTTAAGAGATTTTCTCTTTCCTGGAACTGTTGACAGTGTGCCCTTTTCTACTGCCTCAATTAAAGCTTTAGCAACGCGATCGGCATAAGGGCGAGAGAATAACCAAATCAATGGTGATAACCAACCACGTAATGTTACAGAATACGACAAATAAGTACCACAAACCGTGGACTCTATTTTGTAACTGACCCGTTCTTCAACACCAGGAATTGCTAGTACTCTGATACTTAATAATTCTCTAGGATTGACACGTTCTACAAAAATACGTATCGGAATGGGTGACAAGCGTGTCACCGCTTGGTAAATTAGCCCAGGTTTGGGTACTAATCCATAAGGGACATTGGTACTCTTGAGCAATGGATGCCAGGAGACGTCTGCCAAGTTAACTAGCTTTTGCCATAGTTCATCAACAGAAGCAGAACTTATCTCACGATATGTTCGCACCAAAGACGCACAAAACCGACGGCGTTTGCGCTGGATGAATTTGGACAACCAAGCTCGCATTTTCTTTATCTCCTCGCTACACGCTTTTTGATAACTTCGGGATCGGGGATCAGACATCGGGGATTGGGCATTGGAAAGAATTTTGGATTTTGGAGAAAGCGATTTTGGATGAGATTTCAATCTAAAATCCAAAATCTAAAATCTAAAATTTCTTTTCTACCTTGTCTGGTTTGTCCTCCTTGTCCTCCTATCCCCGCATCTCCCTTCCCTTCTAACCCCAGGTAAAATCTGCAAGATAAACCATTTTTTCTATTTTTTTATAAATATAATTAATCAGTGTCTAATGTCTTCCTACTTACTGCGGAAGTTCCCAGAAAAGTGGTATGCAATTATACATGTTTGTTTTTGAATTTGCTGGACTAGAGGTGTACAACCCAACTAGAAATTATTACAGAAGTTAGGTAAAAAGAAAGCCGAAGTGCCTTTGGAGGGTTCCTCCGGTGTAACGACTGGTGTTAAAGGTTTAAGGACTGATATTTTTCTTTTCCCTGTATTCTTTTAATCTTTCTTAATAAGAATGCCTCATAAATTTTTGTAAGAGATTCTATGAGTTTTTGCTCACATCTAAGCATGAAAACATGTTTTTTGATTTATATTTACCCCCTAATGCCGAGTGATACAAAGCTCTTGACCCGCAAGTTTGTCAAGGCTTACGTTTGTGCCATGTTCAACAGAGGTTTAGTAATTGGCTCTGGCTAAGTACATGTACCAAAATATTTTCACATAGAAAAGAATTTGAAAAAAAATCAATCAATATACATCCCCATACGCATTTGAGGGACAATAACTCTAGTCATACCGACCCACTGCCAAAATGCTTGATTCTCAGGAAAAAAGCAAGGTGGGCATTTTTAGCCGGATTTTTAGCTACCGTGCATTTTTAGTTAAAAATTGTGCTTTTTGCAATCTATTAATTTAGGTCATTGAACTTATGGTGACAAACTCCCAAAGCCCAACTTTGCCAATAGAATCATCTACTTGTTTACCCCCGACTGATGCTAAAGCTAGGGTCAGTCAGTTTATGAAACAATTACAAGACGAAATTACGCAAGCTTTAGAAAAATTGGATGGCGTGGCTAAGTTTCAAGAAGATTCCTGGGAAAGACCAGAAGGAGGTGGTGGGCGATCGCGCGTGATGCGTGATGGCGCTATCTTTGAACAAGGTGGTGTAAATTTTTCTGAAGTTTGGGGTTCCCATTTGCCACCATCAATTCTGACCCAACGTCCAGAAGCGGCAGGACACGGTTTTTATGCCACTGGCACTTCTATGGTGTTGCATCCCCGTAACCCTTACGTACCTACCGTTCATCTTAATTACCGCTATTTTGAAGCTGGCCCAGTATGGTGGTTTGGTGGTGGTGCTGACCTCACCCCCTATTACCCCTTTGCTGAGGATGCCATTCATTTCCATAAAACTTTCAAGGAAGCTTGTGATGCCCATCACTCGGAGTATTACCCAGTATTCAAACGCTGGTGTGATGAATATTTTTATTTAAAACATCGGGGTGAAACCCGGGGAGTTGGTGGTCTGTTTTTTGATTATCAAGATGGTCAAGGTACTTTGTATCGTGGCCCCCATGCAGATGGTGAAGCGGCTAAGTACAGCAACCAAGTGGGAACAATTGCATCCCGGAATTGGGAAGATTTATTTGCTTTTGTGCAAAGTTGTGGTAGGGCTTTTTTACCGGCATACTTACCTATTGTCCAACGCCGACACACGATGGAATATAGCGATCGCCAACGCAATTTTCAGCTGTATCGTCGAGGACGGTATGTTGAATTTAACTTGGTTTATGACCGAGGTACAATCTTTGGACTACAAACCAATGGACGTACGGAATCAATTTTGATGTCCCTACCACCCTTAGTACGGTGGGAATACGGCTACACACCTGAACCAAATACGCCCGAAGCTGAGTTGTATGAAACCTTCCTCAAACCCCAAGATTGGATAAACTGGACACCAAGCCACACGTAAAGAGTGTGAGTTAAACTACTAGAGGTGAGTAGTTAGTGGATAGTAGATAGTGGACAGTGGTTAATAGCCTGTAAAATAATTAACCAATGGTTTCAAGGTAGATTACACCCCTACTAACTACTAACTACTAACTACTAACTACTAACTACTAACTAGTAGATTTTGCAAATGCCAAGGGGAGGCAAAGTGATAGATATAGATCAAAAAACCTATACAACCCAAGACGGCAATAGTGTTATCGTCTTAACACCTACAGGTCGCCTAGATATCACCACCGCATGGCAATTTCGCTTGAAATTGCAGGAATGTATTTCTAAACTGAGTCGTCATGTAGTTGTAAATCTTGGTCAAGTCAATTTTATCGATAGTTCTGGTTTAACTTCTTTGGTGGCAGGAATGCGCGATGCCGACAAAGTAAAGGGTAGTTTTCGTATTTGTAATGTTCACCCAGAAGCCAAACTAGTTTTTGAAGTAACGATGATGGATACGGTGTTTGAAATCTTTGAAACTGAGCAGGAAGCTTTAGAAGGTGTACCTCGTAGCATAGCTAGCTAAAATTCCAGGTCAAACACGAACACTGAAGAGTCCAAAAATAGAGACACTTCATAATTCAACATTTAGTACTGTTCTCGCTTGGTGTAGCGATAAGGCCCCATAATCGCTCCCCAAGTTGCACTGCCAGTAGCGGGGTCAATTCCTTTGTCGTAAGTTTTCAATTCTTGTTGAGAAACCTCAAACCCCAGGGAAACTTGTACGGTATTGCCCGCATAACTAAAGCAACAACGATTGTTTGCAGGTGGGGTAGCAGTAAACTGGTAGTTGTTAGGAGTCAGTATTTTCTGAGTGACGTTAAGAACACAATCAGGTAGTAAATCTAGTTGGTCAGGTGTTAGGGTTTGAAGTAATGAAGGGTTACGACCAGCACCACGTAAAGCTGTTGGATCTTTAGGCATATAATATTGTACTTTCAGAGGTGCATCTTGGTTGTTTCCTGACGTGAGCCGCATGATTCTTTGACGATAGGGTTGGTCTAATTTCACAATATTGGCTTGTTCGGCAAATAGGGTCAGACTGTCTTCTGAAAATAGAGGTACAGGTATTTGCCATAAACGTAAGTGGACGTACCAAGCAGGTTCTGCCAAAGCTTGTTCTCTATTGTCAAATTCACCCGCTAAGTATTGAGCTAGGGTAATTAACTGTGGTGCGAGGGTCATAAAATTTTGGATTTTAGATTTTAGATTTTGGATTTTAGCTTAACCGAACTAGTATCCAATCCCCGTTGCCCCTAATCCCCACTCCCTACGGTCGTGGGGGCCGGTGAGTTCCCCGATCCCTGATCCCCAATCTCCGATCCCTTCAAGACCTAAACTTGGCAAACTGACCTGGAAGCGAGAAAATAAACATACGTCGCCCTAAAATCTTAAATTTTTTTTGTGAATAACGTTCGTACTGTATCAGACACAAAGCGCACTTTCCACTCTCTCCACACCCGACCGATTAACACTATTTATCGGCGAGTGGTAGAGGAATTAATGGTAGAAATGCACCTGCTCGCAGTAAATGTTGATTTCAGCTATAACCCAATTTTTGCCTTGGGCGTCGTTACCTCCTTCGACCGATTCATGCAAGGCTATCAGCCAGAATCGGATAAGGAATCGATATTCAACGCCCTGCTGCGGGCAATAGAAGCAGATCCGCAAATCTATAGACAGGATGCTCAACGTTTGCAAGAACTAGCAAAAAGTCTGCCACCTCAAGATTTAATTGCTGCTTTGAGCCTACAAACTCAGTTAAATCGAGATGCTGACTTACAATCTCATCTGCAAGCGATCGCCAGTAATCCTAAATTTAAATACAGCCGTTTGTTTGCGATCGGTTTATTCTCTTTGTTAGAACTGTCAGATCCAGAACTAGTCAAAGACGAAAAACGACGCACTGAGGCACTCAAATCCATTGCCACTGGCTTGCATATTTCTGATGACAAACTCAATAAAGATTTGGAACTTTATCGTTCCAATCTAGATAAAATGGCTCAAGCACTGGTAGTAATGGCAGATATGCTCTCAGCGGATCGCAAAAAACGTGAACAACGTAGTCAACAATCTAGTACTACTGTTACTCCCCCAACTACCAGCGAATAAATATGGTTGTTAGTTGTTAGTTGTTGGTTGTTGGTTGTTGGTTGTTGGTTGTTGGTTAGTAATTGAAACTACTAACCACTAACTACTAACCACTAACCACTGTACAGACGTGCCATGGCACGTCTGGTACAACCACTAACCACTAACTACTAACCACTAACTACTAACTACTAACTACTAACCACTAACTACTAACCACTAACTACTAACCACTAACTATTTAAAGGTAAAATAGTGTAAATTATCTTCATCACAATCGAGAGCGTTAGCGCCCCTAAAATAGCGCTCCAAATGCCAAAACGTAAGCGAAATCCTTGTACTAAATAGGCTGCGATTCCAAAGCAGATGACAGTAATCAAAAATGAAAAAAACCCATCAAGCCATCCAAATGTCAAAATATTTGGTAGCTTAAATGCGAACTCTAGTACTGGTCTAACTAATGCTGTCACAATTCCAAATACGGCAGCAGAAACCAAAGTTTTTTGCGGCGTATCAATTTCTACTCCGATAAATGGCAATTTACTAATAAAATAAAAGCTAGTAGCCACCACTAACCAAGCAACAAAAAGCGACACAATATTCATTGCCACAACCCCTAACACGTGAATGGCGATTGGTGAAAAAACGCAGTAAGATTTACTCGGTAGACGTAGAGAAACAAACCGAATACGAAGCTTTAATTTGAAGTTAGCAGAAAATTCTTCGCTAGCGAAAATTTATTTTAGATATTTTTAGGTTTAGAAATATAGAGACGTGCCATAGCACGTCTGTTGACCGATAATTAGAACGGTACTCAATACCGCGATGCTCTTTCGCTATCTGTATCTCACCAATCCAAAATCTAAAATCTAAAATCGGATGATCTCATCTTGGTGGAGCAGGATTAGTGTTACTTGGTGCTGTAGGTTGTTGGGGAGAAGTACCAGTGTTCGACTGACCAGGTGCAGCAGGAAAGGGAACCGAATTAGGAATTGAAGGGGAATTGAGATTAAAATCGCTTTGGGGATTAAATGGAGCCACTGGTGCAGTGTTGGGTATAGGTGCTGTACCAGGGTTAACTGGAAAAGAAGGAGGGGTAATAGGTAGAGAATTGGCTGGTCTTTCGGAAGAACCAGGTATAATTCCCAAAGATACGCGATCGCCTCCCACTTGTCGCAGTAAATCTAATAATTCTATGACATCGTTATAAGTTGCGGAGCGAGAGGCATTTAGTACCAAAGTACCATTAGGATTTTGCTGCAAATAATTTCTTAAAATCCCTGCTAGTTGTTCACGTTTAATTGGTTGTTTTTCTACATAGGTTTGACCCACAGCATCAATAGTTACAGGTAAAATATTTTTTCCTTGCAGCGCATTGACACTTCCTGTTGCTGAACTGGCTTTAGGCAAGTCAACATTAATTGCTTGTTGTCGAGTAAATTGTAGAGACGCCAAGATAAAAAATGTCAAAATACAAAAAATGACATCAATTAAGGGAATGATCTGAACTTGGGCATCTTCAATGGGAGTATGTAAATTAATTTTCATAAGCTAGTGTGTTGAGATTAACTTATTTGGTGAATTGGTGATTAGTTGAGAGTTGGTAGTTGATGGTTGATTGTTCTAAAAACAAACAACAAACAACCAACAACACATAACTTAATTTTCAGAATCGGATTTATCTGAGTCTAAAATTTCTGGAGGTTCAGAAAACTTATTTTGAGTTCGTTTACGTGGGGGAAGGAATTTTCCTCCAGTAGAATCTCGAACAATAACTTCCGGCTGGGTGAGGTTAGATTGACTTTTGCTTAAATCAGGCGGTGATTGCAAATAAAGAATTTCCAAATCATTCCCCGCTTTACGGAAGATTTTGACTTGATTAACCAGTAAAGCTTGAAAGAATCGGTAAAAAATCAAGCTGACGATCGCAATTGCCATTCCTAGTGCTGTACTGTATAGAGCTTCTCCAATACCAGTAGTTACTCCTGCTGTTGCTTCTGTTCCCAAATCGCCAATCTTAATTGATTCCAAAGACCCTATCAAACCCCAAACTGTACCGAACAATCCCAATAACGGAGAAACAGCGATGACAAGTTCTAAAACTTTTTCACCCCGTCGCATCTGCGCTAATTCGGTTTCTGCTGTTGACTCTAGTGCTAGGCGAAACAGTTCTGGATTGCTTATCGGTTGGCTTAAAGGAGCATACAAAAACCTACCAATTGGCTGATCGGTTGCTTGTTTAGCAATATCCCTAGCGATTTCCCAATCGTTACGAGCAGCTTCTAGAATGCGATTAACAGTTTCCTTTTCCTGATTCAAAATTCGGAACCAAAACCATAGACGCTCTAAAATCACACTTAACGCCAACACCGAAAACAGAAGTAACGGCCATATCACTGGCCCTACTTTGCGAAATATATCGATAATTTCCACTGTTGAGATTCCCTCCGTCCATTCCTGTAGCAACTATCCCACAGCATTTTAATACTAGAGTGGTAAAGGTGGCTTTGTTGAATTTGAATTAGAAATTATATAGCTAGCTCGTGAATTAAATAATGTAGTTAGGTTGCTTGATCCAGCAAGATTCGGACTTGCTGAAATCATTAACATCTAGCTACTAATATTGAGTATTTAAATAAAAATAGCGCCTGTCGCTATTCAAAAACCAACTATTAGCAAAATTAGACTGACAAAAGACGGGAATTCTTTGAAAATATTTATCCCACCAGTTGGTTTTCATCCTTTATTTGGGATGGGAAGCCTATTTGCGATCGCCTGGAATTCATTTATTCTTTTGTGGACTGTTGGTGTCATGCTGACACCTTTCCCTGGCAACATACCCTTAGCCTTAATTTCTCTTCCCTTTTGGGGTGCTAGCTTTTTAATGGGAAATACAGTTCTGTTTGCTTTGTTTTTAGGCATTCATCCCCCAAGGGAGTGGGGATTAGGGGCAGTGGGAGGAGTATGGGGAGTATAAGGAGTAGGGGGAACATAAGTTTTTCCCACTTATTACACCCCTCACACCCCTCACACCCTTCACACTCCCCATCACCCCGATCCCTAAATACCCTAAAGAATGTCAAAATATTCCTACTTTGATTATTTGCGAGAGAAACCATGACGATGCATCCAACTCTCCAACGTGCATTTGCTAACCGTTGCGCCCTCAAAGTTATCAGCGGTTTGAATAATTTTGATGCTGCCCGTGTGGCGGCGACTGTGAAAGCAGCACACTACGGTGGTGCTACTTTTGTTGATATTGCTGCTGATCCTGACTTAGTAAAATTAGCTAAAACCTTGACAAACATACCTATTTGTGTATCAGCGGTAGAACCGGAAAAGTTCTTGCCAGCTGTAGCTGCTGGTGCGGATTTAATTGAAATTGGAAATTTTGATGCTTTCTATGCTCAAGGTCGTAGATTTGAGGCTGAGGAAGTTTTAGCCCTAACTCGCAAAACCCGCGCCTTACTACCAGAAATTACCCTCTCGGTGACAGTTCCCCACATTCTGACACTAGATGCACAGGTACAACTGGCTGAGGAATTGGTAAAAGCTGGTGCTGATATTATCCAAACAGAAGGTGGTACTAGCAGCAACCCCACTCATGCTGGTACGTTGGGTTTGATTGAAAAAGCCGCTCCCACATTGGCAGCAGCCTACGAAATTGCTCGTGCGGTGTCTGTACCAGTACTGTGTGCCTCCGGAATTTCTAACGTCACTGCACCTTTAGCGATCGCTGCTGGTGCTGCTGGTGTTGGTGTCGGTTCTGCCATCAACCAACTCAACAGTGAAGTCGCCATGATTGCCGCTGTACGTGGTTTGGTAGAGGCTTTGGGAAGCAGTGTAGAGGTGAGAGGCTAAGGGGTGTATGGGATTAGGGGTATAGGGGTGAAGGAGGAATAACTCTTTTATACTCCTACACTCCTACACCCTTACACCCTCATACCCTTACACCCTTATTAACCCAAACAATCCTTGAGGCTATAAATCACCTGATCTTGTTGTTCTTCGGAAAGTTCTGGGAACATGGGTAAGGATAAAACCTCTTGGGATGCTTGTTCGGATACAGGCAGCTGCCCTGGTTGATAGTTCAAACTTTCGTAAACTGGTTGTAAATGTAGAGGACGGGGATAGTAAATCATTGTATTTACGCCCCGTTCTTGCAATTGGTTACGTACCCAATCTCTTTTGTTGTTGAGTACGCGAATGGTGTATTGGTTCCAAACTCCTTTGCCACCATTTAATTCTTGTGGTGGAATGATACCGGGAGCTTGATTGAGAAATTGTTGGTAACGAGATGCGATCGCCTGCCTTTTTTGATTCCAAATATCCAAATAACGCAGCTTGATCTGTAAAATAGCCGCTTGGATGGCATCCAAACGGCTGTTCACACCTATCTCTTCGTGGATGTAGCGATTTTTTTGACCATGTTCTTTTAATACCCTTAATTTAGCAGCAATTTCTGGGTTATTGGTCGTTATCGCTCCGCCATCGCCGCAACCACCAAGATTTTTGGTAGGGTAGAAACTAAAACAGCCAATGTGTCCTATACTACCTACTCTTTGGCTATTCCAAGTTGCACCTGTAGATTGAGCGCAATCTTCAATAACTATGAGATTGTGAGTATTGGCAATACTCATCAATGCTGTCATATCCACAGGTTGTCCAAATAAGTGAACGGGGATAATGGCTTTAGTTTTTGGTGTGATGGCTGCTGCTAGTTGTTCTAAATCTAAATTAAAAGTGGTTGCATCGATATCAACAAACACTGGTTTTGCCCCTACAGCATTAATCACCTCAGATGTGGCGATAAAAGTGAAAGGTGTTGTAATTACCTCATCGTCTGCACCAATATTAAAAGCCCTCAGCGCTAAATAAAGTGCATCTGTACCAGAATTACAAACTACACATTCATTCACACCATTATAGGCAGCAAACTGTTGCTCGAAGCTTTCAACTACTGGTCCACCAATATAACGACCAGATGTCAAAACCTCTAAAACCGCAGTACTCACTTCTGCTGCAATGGAGGCATATTGCTGTTTGATATCAAATGCAGGGATGGAATTTTGACTTTGAACCATGAGTTTATAATTGATGTCAATTATAGATGCCGTCACTAAATTTTTATCCAGAGAACTTGTGAACTAATTGTTGCTATTCAAATGTTCTCTATAATACGTTTTATTCAAGAGTTTTTACTGTAATTATTGCCGTGTTTTGGAACTTGCCAATAAAATGTATAACTCTTGAAATGTTTGCCGTTACTTGCTAAACCCTGAGTTGAGTTTTGCATTTGGAATTTAAAATTGTTGAAGGCATCAATGTTGTTAGGGTAAAAGGTAATATACACCAACACAAGAGCCAATACATGTAATGAAAGTTCCCGTGGGTTGTTGTGTGTTGATTGTTGTTTGTTGTTTGGTGTTTGGCACAATCAACCACCAACTACCAACTACCAACCATCAACTACATAACTATGCAAGAACTGATTAAATTAGATTTGGTCGATTTGGCTAGTGCTACAGCATTGATGGCTATAGTCATTGGATTATCTGTTTGGGAAAATCTCGGACTAGAACTCAACTTAGTTCTGGCGACTGGGAGAACTATCCTACAACTAGCGGTATTAGGATACGTTTTAGATTTCATCTTTGCTTTTGACAATGCTTGGGCAGTTTTGGGGTTTTTAGTATTATTGCTGACAATTACGGCGATTGTCGCACGAAATCGCATCACTCAAAAAATACCGCAAGTTCTGCCTCTGGTGTGGGGTTCACTTTTACTTAGTACAACTATAGTTATCCTTTATACCAATTTTGTGATGATCCAGCCACATAGATGGTATGAACCACAGTACGTAATTCCTCTGGCGGGAATAATATTGGGTAATGCGATGAATGCAGCTGCGATCGCAGGAGAACGTCTCGTCAATACCATCAATAATAGTCACATCGAAATCGAAACTCATTTAAGTTTAGGTGCAACTCCCCAGCAAGCGATCGCTCAGTATCGTAAAGACGCCATTCGTGCTGGTTTAATTCCTACTGTCAACCAAATGATGATTATTGGTTTAGTGACAATACCAGGATTTGTTGCTGGACAGATATTAAGCGGTGTAAATGCCCTTGATGCTGCTTCCTACCAAATTGTAATTATGTTTATGACTGCCTTTGCCAACTTGCTGACAATCATTTTGTTAACTAGAGGATTGAGTCGGCTGTTTTTTAACTCCGCCGCGCAGTTGGTTAGATGAGAGGAGTAGGGGCTTGGGCGCACTTACGGGAATGCTGGGGTGTCGGCGGTTGGTCAACAGATGTTGAGTTATTGCCGGAAAGATCACAGACGTTTATCTACGTTGCCATGATCCGGATCATGGTGAGGCGATTAGCATAAAATTTGACCTTTCAAAACTTTTCAAACATCCTCTAACTTGCCAGACGTACAACCCGAATCAACTTACCTTTTAAAGATTCCTCAGATACCAAAGCTTCATTAATACGAATTGCCATTCGATTTCTATCAGTATCGTTAGTACAGACAACAATACCTAAATGTTCGGAATTAGCACGATGTAAGCAGATAAAATCTTGGCGATTGAGGGTTATAACCGCACGATTGTCTCTAATCGCAAAAGCTAACACCTCCTCATCGGGAATACCCAAATTATCATTGCCAGCTTCCTGCACTGTCAAAACATCATGTCCCATTGTCCGAAGTAACTCGCTGACTAACCGTGGAAATTGCTCATCAGCATACAGACGCGCCATTGGCTAGGCTACCTCATTATTGGCACGAATTGCGGCGGCTATTTCTTCGGGATGAGCATCAGCATAAGCCCAAGCATTGACGAGATCGGCTGCGGTGATGTGGGGATAGTCCTGTAATAGTTGAGCTTCATTAATGCCAAGCTGTTGCGCTTCAACTAAAAGCCAAACAGCAATTCGGGTTCCTGCAATACACGCTTCCCCACCACACACACCAGGAGTTTTAGTAATTCCCCTTCCAGCCGTGCTGAGGTTTTTGGTTAGATTTTGAATTATCTCGGCTTTGTCGGCAAGCGATAAGTTGAGAAGTTGATGTTCGATTTCTTGACGAGTCATAGTGATTGCGGATGATTAGAAATTACCTGTATTTTAGAAATCTGGATATGGCGCGATCGCTATTATTCTATGTTTTCACGTTGGCGTTTTTCTATAAATTTGTATTGAGGCCAAGGTAGCGATCGCAGTTAAATAGCTTTCTTTTCTAACTGCTGTAAGCATAGCCTGATTTTATCGTCTCCAAACTTTAATTGTCTGATCCCTTCTTCGTTTTCTTCTTCGGTAGTAATTGTTTTTGGTTGATATTTGGCTAGTAGTTTACCGTAAGATTCAGAATTAAAAGTACGGGTCATTTTTCCAAGGGCATTGCGGCAAAGTGTTCTTGTAGTAACCTGTGAATAAAACGATAGCGTCCACCGACTTGCTGGAGAAGTAGAAGTTCTTTACAATAGTTAAGAAAATTAGCGTAATGTAAGGGAGTATAGCCATTTAATACAAGAACTAGGCGTAGCACAAGATGTTGTATACAAGCTAATCCGCCAAGTTGAAACCAGATGAATAAGCCTAACCCAATTCCAAAAAACAATCCAAACAACAATATACCAATCGTTCCAAATATTAGCCCGCTTTTTAAAGAATTGATTGCTGATCTACGAAATCCCTTCATTGGGAGTAGTTTTCATTTCTATTTCTTTTCCATTAGTTAGTCCTTTACTCAGTCCAAATAATGGAGCAAACGCGAAATTACGCCATACTTCTTTCCATGACCAAGAGAGGGTTTCAACTGTTTGTATTGTCCCGTCTTGAGCAGTAGCAAAACCAACACCTATTCCAACAGATAAACCATATATTCTTCCAGGAAACCTTCTATACAAAAATATATCTTTGTATCCTTCTACTTCAAAAGCCCCCAACAACATTACTACGCTTATTCCAGCAACAAACCCTGCAATAACACTAGTTACTAAGCCATACATAAATTTTTGATACTTATTTTTCAGACAATTAGGTTGGATTTTATCAATTAGAAATTCAGTTTGCGATTCCTTTTGCAACTGTTCTGCCAAAAACATCAACCACTTTCGAGTTTTTTTTGAATTCGGAGGTTTCTTCTTTTGATAACTAAGACTTTTAAATCTCTTCAGATGAACTTCTCGTGGTACTAGCTCTCGGTTTATAGCAGCTTTCCAATAAGCATCAAAAAGATATTCTAAACGTGCTTCGCTTGAAGTGAGTGTTTTCCAATTTTGAATAGATAAAGTTTTATGAAATGAGATAAATCCTAAAATTGATAAAAACAAAGGTGTTCTTACCAACTTTAATAGCCGTGAATCGAGTTGTAGTATCTTCCATAAATCTAACTGATTTAATCCTGCTAAATAAGCCTGGATTTGATGATCTTTAAGTGGTTTTAGAATAATAGCTCCATTTAGATGCAAGCGAGTATTTTGCTTTGTTGATATTTCTTCTAAATCTTCCTCTTTATCTTGTTGCCGCTGTCCTCGAATAACTTTTTCGTACTCGTCTCTACGGCTACAAACTATCATGTATACGGGACGACGACCGCTTTGCAAAAAATCATTTATTTTGCTTACACAAGGTTCCTGACGTACTGATTTCAACTCATCTAACCCATCCAGCATCGGCAATAACTTGGCATCATCCACCCACTTTGCACCAATATCCTTCCGTACCCCATATTTTGATTTTAATTCCGGCGTTGCATATTTGCGGGATGAATTAGGTTAATAAGGGTACAAATCCATAATGGAGGTAGTGCAGTAACAATCGAATTGAGAGCTTAAGCATTTGTTGCGATCGCGAATAGCAGAGAGTTTTTCGATGAAGAGGTGCTAGATAATGTCTGAATCTGGTATTTTCTCACATTACGAGTGTCATGTATGTTTTTTGAATTATTTGGTCACAATCGTCAATAAAACATGGATAAACTGGGTATCCATCAGTTACGTAAAAATAACATTTCCAACATTTAATAATCTTCCACAGAAGGCGCAAAAGTTTTAGCACTACGGTCTCCTATAGTCCAAGCTAAAATACCTGGAAGTCCATTATTTACAGCCGTCCATATCGAAATTTTGTTTTTTTACCCACAAATGTTTCAAGCTCGTCAACTTGTGCTAATTCAGGAATGGATGGATGTTCAGGCGCATCTGGTAGCTTTCGAGCGGTTTGTCTCACCCAATTGATTACAGTATTATGATTAACTGCTGTCAGCCGCTCAATGGCGCGAAAACCAATGCCATTTACATACATGGTGAGACATTGTTTTTTTATTTCGTCGTTGTATCCGCGTTTTGAATATGATTCTATAAATTGGCGATCGCAAGCAGTACAGATGTAATTCTGTTTACCACGGCGATGCCCGTTCTTACGGATCAGGTTGGATGTACAATATGGGCAGTTCATCCCTTAATTATGCAACGCCATACAACTTGTTTGCTGAATCCCTATGTTAGCGATCGCCGCCTAATTCTCGATGGGAAACTCAGATAATGGACATAGGCGTGAAAATGGCGTAGTAGGCGGAAATAAACATCACTATGTTAATAAATGTAAAATCGCTGAAACCCTTACAAATGACAAAGGACAAATGACAAATGACGACCCTAACCAGTCGGCATTAAGACGATTGGGAACAGAAGCAAAAGTTGCTGTTCCCTCCCTGATGAATGCGTTAAAAGATAAAAATCCTAGAGTCCGTAAAAATGCAGCCCTTGCTTTGGGTGCAATGGGAAGTGAAGCGACATCTGCGGTTGGGGATGTGATTCCTCTGTTGCAAGATAATGAATATTACGTCAGATATGGAGCAGTCAAAGGGTTAGCTGGTATCATCGGTGGCTACCAGGATATAGCCGATAATTTACCCAGCGCCAAATTAACCAAAGTTATCTCTGACTTTGAAAAAGTTCTGAAAATTCTCGAAGATAACCAAGATAAATTTACTGAGTTAGATACTGCTAAGATTCGTCGTCCTTTAGAAGCACTAAAAGCAGAAAAAGAAACTCGCTTATTTGACAGGGCTGTGGAATGGTTACTCAAGCATAAACTGCTGTTGGGAATTGCAGCTTATATCACTTTGCTGCCTTCTCTATGGCTGATTTTACTGCGGGTAGCGCCTTTGTGGCTGTTGAAACTCAATAATGCTCTCAAACCTTACACAGATTTTTCTCTACCTTTTATCAGCATTAATGTACCTTTGCGGTATGTGCTATTTGTCGGGTGGTTTCATTATCATCCCAGAGTATTGGATGCCTGGGTAGAGAAGTACATTCATTCAGTGCGAGAGCAATTTCCGAAAAAAGATACAGTTAATTCTCGCGCTACTTATGTCCCAATTCCTGCGATTTTGGATGGAAATACGGTTCCTCAACTTACTCCGGAGAATCTACGCTCAACTTTTGCTAAAAAGCGTAGTTGCTTGGTAATTTGTGGCGAAGGGGGTGTTGGCAAAACTAGTTTAGCTTGTCAGATTGCGAGGTGGGCGATCGCAGAAACTAAAGATCAACGTCTATGTGAACATTTGTGGTAGAGATATACAGTAACAATGATCAGAAATGGCGATCGCAATTCTTCCGCAAAACTGATGATTTAGTTAAAACAGGCAAACAAGACGCCATTAAAGGTTTTCTGTTGGCAGTGCGTGAATGTTACTTAACTCAGATTGAGAATGCCAAAGACTCTGATTTTGTACCGCAGAGGTTAAACAAACTCACAGGTGTTACTACTACCGTAAATCCACTACCATCTTCAGTATAATTATCCCCTCACACTCCCCCACTCCCAGACGCTTCAAACAGCGCGTCTCTACATTACTCCCCACACTCCCATTCTTAGCGTCCTGGCACATGTCCATGAATTTGACTACCTTGGGCATCAAAAACAACCACAGCCAAGTTAGCATTATCACTAATGACATCTAGGGCTTGTTGTAGGCTTTCTAAATGGCTAGTAATACTAGCTACAGTACTCTGATTGCCCTGATTCAAATTGCTGTTAAGTGCTTGTTCATACTCAGGAGTCATCCGAACGATGATTTCTCGCTCAGTAATGGTAAAATCACAAACCCGAATCGCGCCAGAACAAGTGTTTTCTAGGTCAGTGCGGGTTTGTTGTAAAGAGTTAGCAACTTGGAGTTTTGCTTCTGCTTGTTTGAGGGATGTCGAATAAGGTTGGATCAAAGTTTGAGCCTGAGTGTAATACAAACTATCTTGTTTGACTTGCTTGGCGGCGCTTACAGCTTGGTTCCAGTAGGTTACTGCTGCTTGCCATTGGTTTTGTTTTTCGTAACGTTTGGCTAGTTCGGCGTTTTCAATGGCTTGTTTATAGGTTTTGGCTGCTAGTAGTTGTTGGGTGGCGCGATCGCGTGCAGCTACCAGTTTGGGTTTATACTCTATCAGTAGCTGTTGTGCTTGTGAGTATACAGAGCTAGTTTTGGGAATGATACTCAAGGCATTAATTGCCACTTGCCAGGTGGATTGGACTTTTTGTAATTCTGATAAGGTTTTAGCTGTAGTTTCTTGTTTAGTGGCGGCATTAGCCATGTTTTTAGCTGCTGTTATTTTTTTTAACCATTTATCTTCTAGTTGTAATTGCTGATTTACAGTCCGCAATTTGGCACGATATATTCCTAATCTTGGCTGTACCAATCCATAAAGTTCATTATTAGCACTAATGGTTTCTAATGGTGCGATCGCTTGTCGCCACAATTGTTGCCTAGCTTTTAGTTCTTCTAGGCTATTTGCTGGAGTTTGACTTTTTTGTGTCGCCAATGAAGCTACACCGAAGGCTTTGACGACTTTGTTAATAGCTTCTGAACGCTTAGATAAATTAGTCGCCAGTGTCTCAGCTTCTTGGTAACGCGGAGAATAACCAGGAATAGTTCTTAGTGCTACGGTTGCTTCTACAAGTTGCTGTTGTACTTTGGTTAATTCTGATTCAGACTTGGCAGTCTGTATGAGTCGTTGCCACGATTTTTGTAAATTCTCAGCTGTTTGGATTTCTTTACATTCAAACATCACACAAGGACGAGTCAACAAGTAAGCAGCTGCACCCAAAACTGCAATTGCTGTCACAACTACACCCAAGACAATCGGTTTGATAGGACGTCTTGACTTTACTGTTGTGTAAAAAGACAAATCCGGTGCATCTGCCATTGGATCAAATAGCTGATCTTCTGGTTCGTTTGGGGTATTTGTAGAGGACTGGTCATCGATAAACGAATCGGAAGCGCTAAAGGGGGAAGAATTATCTATCTTTTCCTCTTCCCCTACTCCTTCTACTGCTTGGTCTACCTTAGCTTCCAAGGCTTGCAAAATCAGAGAATGTTTAGCATAAGGCAATTTGACTCCTACGATTCTCAGAAAGATTTCCACTTGCTGTTCGTGGTGGTTAAGTAGCGATCGCAGTGCTTCCTCAAGCACTGCAAAAATGTTGTCAGTATCAGCGCTTACACCTTGTGGATGTTGAGTTAGAATCATCAACTGCTCATTTTTGACAGCACACTTTACCTGGAAAAATTCACCAGATGGAATTTCGGCCCGTAGCTGTTCTTGTAAAATTTGCGCTATAAACTGTAAATCTTCTTCTATGACTGCTACTTGCATAGAGCCATCCCTTTGATTTATATAGTCTGAATTATTTTCAAGTCTGTTAAAAGAACTTATTTTATTATTGGAACGTAGATACACAGTTTCATGACCCCCAGCCTTGCAATGTGAGAGACCATTTTTTTAGCACAATTTTTCAGCTTTAACCAAAAGTTAAGATTGAGGTGAAAATATAGACTAGGGGTTTACTCTTTCCTTTTAAGACTATAAAAAATCAACACTAGTATTAATTGAGAGTTAAAATTGGGAACAATAAGAGTTTTGATTTTTTCATATACCAATCATATATGATTCGTGAAAATTGAAAGAGCCAGACCCCAGATTTATTCAAGAAGTCGGGGGTCTTGTTGTTCACGAATGATTTAGGTATGCTCTAGAGAAACTATTTAAAAATTTAGAGGATTATTATTTGTATTAATGTTTCCAATAAATATTTTTAAATACACTTTATTTAAGTAATGATTAAGATTAAGAATAATCATGAGCAATAATTCCGAGTAGTGTAAAAACCTCCTAGTTTATGTGTATAATCAATCCGTCTTGAAAAGCTTTGAAGCTTAAGCTCTCTCTAAAGTCTATTACTATTAATGTTTTCTCTGATACAGATTCACAAGTTAAAACTTATGATTACTAAAATTCAAATTTTCTCTAATATAAGAAAATATCCTTGGTACTGTTGTATCAATATTTGTTGACAAAATGCTGGTTCGCTTAAATCTAAGAAAAATTACTGATATAGTTAATTACTTGTTATCAAATTGGTAATAGCTAGTAACAAAAGCTATAAAATTACCTGAGTTACTGAGTTGGATAAAATTAATGAGAGAAAAATAATTATTAGTAGACTATTAAACTTTGATTGTGCAAACTAGGTGTAGCTTTATATGTTCTACAAAAGAGCTGCAATCAACCAAAAATGGCTAGAGACAAGGTGTGTCAATGGAATTGCTAGAGTATCAAGTCAAAGAGTGGTTTCGGACAATAGGTATTCCTGTATTGCCTTCCCAAAAAATTGATCATCCCACGGATTTAAAAAGATTAAAAATTCGCTACCCAATTGTACTGAAATCTCAGGTACATGCAGGAGAACGGGCAAAAGCTGGTGGAGTTAGATTTGCTGAAACAACTATAGATGCTATTGCTGCTGCACAAAATATATTTAATTTACCAATTTTGGGTGAATTACCAGAAGTATTGTTGGCAGAAGCTAAGTATAATGCCGAACAGGAATTTTTTTTAGCGGTAGTTTTAGATACTGCTGTTTGCCGACCGATACTTTTGGGTTGTAAAGAAGCAGATATTGATTGGGAATCTGCTGGCAAAAAAATGCAACATGTAGTAGTGGAACAGGAATTTTCTCCGTTTTATGCGCGACGCCTAGCTTTAAAAATGGGATTACAAGGTGCGTTAATGCAGACGGTAAGCAAAATAGTTGAGAAAATGTACCAGCTATTTATAGAAAAAGATTTAGATTTGGTAGAAATTAATCCTCTCGGGGTGGATGCTTCTGGTCAAGTGATGGCTCTCAATGGTAGTGTTAGCGTCAACGAAAGAGCGATCGCTCGTCATCCAGACATTGCTGAGATGACGAGAAAAATGGCTAATCGTCATAGCAGTGCAGAGTTTAACAAGAGATTGAGCGAATGGGACGCGGTAGAACTACATGGTAAAATCGGCATTTTAGGTAATGGAACGGGTTCGGTATTGGCTACTTTGGATTTAGTAGTCAATGCGGGTGGTAAACCAGGTATTTGTTTGAATTTGCGCCACGCTTTCCCCACTGATACTTTACCAAGTACTTTTCGCGATCGCTTAGATAGAGCCCTAGATATTTTAGCTGTTGATAAAAGTATTCAAGTTATACTGATCAACTTTTTAGGTAGTGTTCCTCAAGGTGGAGAAATAGCCGAAGTAATTGCTAATTTTGTGCAGCATAATAAAAATGAAGCCAAAACCCAAACTTTACGTTCTAATGGAAACAAAAGTCGTCGCGAAAGCTACTTACCACCCTTAGTAGTTCGTCTTGCTGGTTCTGAATTTGATGCAGCCAGAAAATATTTAACAACATTAAAAGTTCCTAGCGATGCATCTATAGTGGTAGTAGAAAATTTAGATGAAGCAGTAACACAAGCAGTTAATCTTGCCAAAGCTACTGCTCATAGAAGATTTTGATCATCTTTACACCAAATTTAGGTAGCATGTGAGGCAAAATAGATTCAGTCTGATCAGCAACAAACGCTCTGGCACGGAGAAACAAAAACACCAAGAGATCTTAATCGTAGATGATCAGCCGGACTTAATATCACACCCCCTAATATAGATTTATGGGGTTTGCTTCAGCCTCCTGCCTTGAAAGAGGGTGTAGGGGTATGGCGGTGAAACTTGTTTCATTGGGAGTGCCTTCAGCCTTCAGCCTCCTGCCTTTTATAAACGTGCTTTTTATGAACTTAACCCCAGACAGCAAAGTTATAATCCAAGGCTTCAGTGAATTTATTTCGGCTACTCATGTTGCCCAAATGATAGCTTATGGTACGAATTTGGTAGCAGGGGTAAATCCTGGATGTGGTGGTCAAAAAATCTATGGTCTACCAGTATTTGATCTAGTGGAAGAAGTGGTAGATAGATATGGATTAATTGATACTACAATTATATGCGTACACCCTTACGAGGTTTTAGATGCGGCATTGGAAGCGATCGCATCTGGCATTCGCCAAATTATGATCATTTCTCCTGGTGTACCACCATTAGACATGGTAAACCTACTACGTAAAGCCGAAGCAACAGAAACACTGGTAGTAGGACCCAACAGCCCCGGCATTATTGTACCAGGTCGAATTCTTTTAGGTACTCAACCGAGTGAATTTTATACACCGGGTCATGTGGGAATCCTCAGTCGTAGCACTACCCTTACCTATGAAGTAGCCAGAGAACTAACCACAGCTGGTCTGGGACAATCAATAAGTGTCAGTATTGGTAGTGATGCGATCGTTGGTTCATCATTTATCCAATGGCTGCAAATTTTTGACGAAGATGACTCCACAGAGGCGATTGTATTAGTTGGTCAACCCGGTGGTGGTCGAGAAGAAGCAGCAGCGCGGTATATTGCTGAAGCTATTGATAAACCAGTAGTTGCCTATATTGCAGGTACACAAGCACCACCAGCAAAACACTGGCGTCAGACAGGAACATTAGCAGCAGTGATTGGACGTCATCCAGATTTTGGTACAGCAAAAAGCAAATTAGCTGCATTCTCAGAAGTCAAAGTCCCAGTAGCGGAACGTCCTTCTATGATTCCAGAATTAGTCAAGAAGGTAATTAAATAGTCAATTGTCAATAGTTATTATTTATTAGTAAAAATAAAATTTTTGTAGCGTGTGTTAGGCACAGACTTCAATATGATTTTGTAATAAAAAATACTTGAAAAGCGCCTAACGCACCATTTATACCAATTTTGGATTTTAGATTGGGAGTCTTTGCTAAAAGGCTATTTCTGGAATTTTAAACAATACTAACTATCGCAATTTGGTATTAGATAGCGGTGTGTTAGGCTAAAGCCGTAACACACCCTACTTTTAATAATATAAGGTGGTTGTTATTATTTACAGATTACCAGTGATCAGTTACTTTTTTTGATTCACTATCTACCGATTTAGTATTATTTTGTGTAACAGGAATTTGAATTACAAATTCAGATCCTTCTCCAGGTGTAGAGTAGCACTCTAATTTACCCCTGTGTTTATTAACGACTATTTGATAGCTAATTGATAATCCTAGACCTATTCCTCGTCCTACTTCTTTAGTTGTAAAAAATGGGTCAAAAAGTTTTGCTCGTACATCATCATTTATTCCTGATCCATTGTCAGCAATACGAATTACTGCCCAGTAATTATCGATGAATTCAGTACAAATATTAATGCATGGAAGATAAACAAAATCTTCTGTTTCTGTCTGTATAGCCTTGATTTTTTCTTCTTCCAAAGCATCAATTGCATTGCTCAGGATATTCATAAATACTTGATTTAATTTTCCGGGGTAACATTCAACTAACGGCAATTGTCCATAGTCTCGAATCAGTTTAATACCATGAGGAAATTTTGTAGTTGATTTCAAACGATTATTCAGAATTACCAAAGTATTATCAATACCTTCATGAATATTGACTATTTTCAGCTCAGCTTCATCTAGGCGAGAAAAGTTGCGTAATGATTTGACAATCTCAGCAATACGTTCGGCTCCAATATTCATAGACTGGAATAAATCTTGGGCATCTTGCTGGAGAAATTCCAGATCAATTGTTTCAATTGCTTGTTGAATTACAGGCGGTGGTTCTGGGTAATACTGTTGATAAAACTGCACGAGTTGGAGTAAATCTCGCAAATATGCATGAGCATGAATTAAGTTGCCGTAGATAAAGCTAACAGGATTGTTGATTTCATGAGCAATACCAGCAACCATAACTCCGAGAGCAGACATTTTCTCAGATTCAATCAGTTTCAATTGCAGTGCTTTGAGATTGTCTAGTGCTGTCTCTAGTTCTTGTCCCCTTCTTTCTAAAGCAAATTGTGACTCCTCTAATTCTCGAATCACATTTTTGAGAATTGCTTCTCTCTGTTCACTCGCATCTTCAAGTTGTCGTCGATCTGCCTCAGAACGTTCCAGTTTCTTTTGGAGAGTACGCACACGTTTTTCTAAGTCTTTAATTCTGCTCTCATAGTTGGTGGATTCCATACACCTTGTTACCTTGTTCCCAAAAGCAATGTCACAAAGGTTTCTTGGTGGTAGTAGGTAGAACCCTGTGGTTTGAGTGGTGCAAACTCACCGTAGGTATAAAATCCACAAATGGGGATATCCTCTGGAAGTGCTTGTTTGACAAGTTGATACTCTTCTTTTGCTCTTGTGCCTAATAACCAACGACGACAGCAGCACGAGAAAAGTAAAATCACTTCTGGTACAGTTCCAGGGTAGTGTGCTAAAGCTGTTTGAAATGAAGTTCTAGCTGCTGCAATCACTTCATCTCGGCTAATATCGGTGACTTGAATAATAGCTTGTTCGGGGATATCTCCTAGAAAATTAATACTTCCTGATGCGAGATCATAAGTATTTGGCACTCGCATATAATAACGGCTGCTATCTCCTTCATAAACAGCCAATGGATGTTCGGCAGTTGGTCGTCTATCGCCTAAATAACGTTTGTAAAATTCTAGAGCGGGTTCACCATCTACTTCATACAAAACCGTTCCAGCAGACTTGGTGACAATACTCTTGCGACCAATCGGTTTCCAACCACAAGCAATTCCATAGGAAAAGTGGATATCCCCAGAAAAAATTAAAATTGGTAAGGCATTAGTCAATACTTGAGATTGAAAAAATTGATAGGTTTTTTGGAATCGAAATTGATCCCCGGCTGTACCTCCAACAATGGGAACCTCATCACCTAAAGCTATTTTTAAGCCTCTGAGAATTTCTTCTCCACTGGTTGTGGAACCATCTTCGAGATAGCTAGCCGGTACAGCAACGCACAATTTCGCCTCAGCACCGCTTTTTTCGGTTGCTTGTCTGACTGCTTGTTGGGTCGCAGCTGTGGGATGTTGACGAACTCCATAACCAACTCCAGCGGCAATTTTGACTGTATCAGAACAGAAAAGTATCAGTGTGAGCGAATCTTGTTGAAAGCCAAGAGTAGAGGAAATTTCACCGTCTGTGGTGCAACCAATTAAATCAATTCCTGGAAATACTTGGTTGATGTGCTTGAGAATGAGAGCATGGTCAAAATCAATTGCTGCAAACAGCATACCTGCTTGAGGTATTGCACCTGCTAATTGATTGATACATTGCTCTATGACTTCTGCGATCGCACTTTGGGATTCTGGATCATCACTGTGACCAACAACAGACTTGAGCATTGTTAATTTTATCTAAAACAAGAGTTTTTTAACCTTTCATCATTTAGAATTCCCATGTTTAAGTTGAAATTAACAACAATCAAAAATTAGTCTGAGTTAATCAAATACACAAAGATACTGGTATATGTATATATGTCTTGAAAATGGGGATCGGGAATCAGGGATAGGGAAAGAGATTTTCATGCCTTCGTTGTGGGCAATTGCCCATGAGAGTCTTGCACCTTTTTAATTATCAGCCCGAAACTTTAGTTTCGGGATAATAGCTTAAGTTGCGATTAGCTAAGTAAAACAAGATTTTGAACTCTTGTTCACGAGTTTTAGTTTATCGCTGTGAACTTTAGTTTACAGCTTGATGCAAGATATAAATATAGGAATCCAGTTTCATTTATTGACTATCGACTAAATAACGCCTTGGTTGCAGATTCTCCTGCTTTTTTTAATTGTCGCCACAACTGCAAAATCAGTAGTGCTAACATGATTCCCTGAACAGGAATTACAAATAACACGCCAATGGAATATAGTGAATCTCCGTTGGGTGTATACAAAGCAAGAAGCGGCGCAGCTACTGAAAACAGCCCAATGAAGTTACTATTGCCAGGATAATTAGACCAAAACATAACCATTATGACTACTGGTAAAATAATTACAGCACCAAGGCTACCAACAGCCCAAATCACCCGATGTCGAGTTTTCTTAAATAACATGAGTTGGGCTAATGCTGCATAAAGCATAGTTAAACTACCAGCTAAAGTTAGGGCATAAACAGCACTAATTTGGTTTTCATTATTATTCACCAGAATAATTAATGAACTGAGGAAAGTTATGGCAATAATTGCATTTAAGGCGATCGCCACAAGAGACGGACTTTTTTCTCCCCAAATCAAATCTTTGATTACATAGCTATTTCCTAAACCTTTATGACTAGAAATATGACGGTAACGCGCCCACTCTTGTAAAGTTGGGCGATGAGGAGTAATCGCCGCAATTAAAAACAAAAACAGCCAAAAATGCAAAAACAATAGGCAAGCAAGATTATCTTTCATTGTTGAGGAATAAGGAACTTTACCCCAAAGGATTGATTGCCAATTGATACAACCTAAAGATGAAATAGTGAAGTAAAAAGTGAGTAAATAACTCTGCTGTTTACTCAGCATAGTAGCGTTAGAATTACGAAAACAACGCTGTAATGCTTGCCAAGTAAAATACGTTAGGCAAAATAAATTTACAAGTGCTAAGCCAGTAATTACGATATGACTAGCTGCCATTGGTATACCAAACCAGTAAAAATCATTCCACAAAGCGATGGAGCTAAAATTAGGAATTGCTACTAGTTCGGGAATAAAGTAAAACGGATTTAAAAATCTTAAGAAATTCAACGGATAATTAGTTGATATATAAACTAGTGATTGCTTAGTTAGTAATAAAAAACCGAGAACAACTCCACTACCCAACCAAGCTTGAAAACCACCTAACCAAGAACCAACTAAGCCAAATAGAAGTGCTGCACTGTAATAGAAACAACAAGCAGCTAAGACAATAGCATCAAAGCTTAAAATCTCTGCTAAAGAAATATTTGCTGCCAATCCTGATAATAAATGTAGAGGAATAGCCAAAGCGATCGCCAGATAAGGCAAAATTGGCACGCCTAACATTTTTCCTACCAAAATGTTTTGGGATTCCTGGGGACTCAGACTAATAAAATTGAGCGTTCCACGACGTTCTTCATTAGCTAAATCGCTGATCAGCAGATAAGTTCCGATCACCAAAAGACTAAAACAGGCAATAATACTAAGCCATGTAAATACATCTTGCCACCATAACTGCCAATTGATGATTTTATTGTCAAATTCATCTAACAAACATTTCGATAATCTATATACAATTTTACCTGTACAGTACTTGTTAGAATTATCGAGAAATCTATCCTGAGAAATTGGTAACTGAGATTGAAAAGCTAGAAATAGCAAAAATTGGCTACCTAAGGAAATAATAATTGTCAGAATGATGTTGCGTAGTTGCAGACGTCCTTTGATTTCACGTAATAATTGGGGATTCCAGTCTCCTAGTCGGTCTAGAAAATTGTGCATCATGGTGACACTCCTTAATTTAAAGAAGCGCCCAGAACTAAAGTTCCGGGCTAATAGCTAAAGTCCATTAAAAAGGACTAAAATTTTTACTCAGTCTTCTTTAGTATGACTCACGCAAAATACCTCTCAAACTCTTATTTCTCTGTGTCCTCTGCGTACTCTGTGGTTTGTTTTTCTCTTACCTATGCGTAAGTCCTGTTTAGAAGACTTTAGCTGTTAACCTCAGAATTTATTCTGAAGCGGTGATGGGATTGTGCAAAATCTCACTCTTAACACACTTCTGCAAATTAGCTTGTTGCTAGCAAAGCTTTTGTAGCAGATTCTCCTGCTATTTTGATTTGACGTTTTAATCGCAAATTTAACAATACTAAAACAGCCAACTCACCTAAAAGAGCTACAAAAACTGTCGTAGTTGTCGCATATTCTAAACCCGCCCAAGGAAAACTAGAAAGCAACCATAACGTAGAATATGCCTCTGGATGAAGATTCAGCATTCCTAAAAACGTGGGTGGTAAAAACATTGCTGCGGCGACAGTTCCAATTGCCCAAACAGAACGTTTGGAATTTTTCATCATTAGCATGATTTGCGTGATGGTGGCATAAATCATCATCATGCAGATAAACAATACCACACCTAAAATTGCTCTGAAGCGCCCAACTTCGTTAACTAACCAGTCTAAGCTATTGTTATTATTCGTTTTCAAAGAAAGTGCAACTAAAATCCAAATTACTAACGGAATAGTAACAATTACAAGATTAATTGCTAATGTGATGAGCGCGGGACTTTTTTCACCCCAAATTAAATCTTGTAATAAATAATTCTGCCAGAGTCCTTTACGTCGAGAAATATTTTGGTGTCGATACCTAGCCCAATCTTGTACTGCTTGCCGATGGGGTGAGAGAATGGCAATTAAACCGAACAGTAACAGCAAGTTAAAAAACATTATATAAGCAAAGTTTTGTGTTACTTGATAGTTTAAATCGGAATAAGCAGGAGCAGATGTACCACTGGGGTAGAAAGGATAATAATTTTTGGCAGATTGGAGAGTAAATCCCCAAAGAAGAAGTTGCAAATAAGTAACGAGCAAATAACTTTGACCCTTACTTAGCATCGTAGAATTTGGGTTACGAAAGCGACGCTTTAATCCATGCCAAACCCAGTAACTCCACAAGCCATAATTAACTAAATTCAAAACCAGTAAACCAATCAAACTTTTGCCCACAGGCAAGTAGAAAAATTGTATTTGTTCCAGTAATTGCCAATTGTATCTGCGGAATAAATTGGGGAACAAATAAGCAGTCATATCAAAAGGACTGAACAGTCTCAACCAAGCAGCTGCATGATCTAGATGTGGGCCAGAAGATACAAATTGCATTGTCACAAATAAGAAAATTAGAACTGTACCACTACCTAGCCAAGGTTGAAATCCACTAAAGAAACGGCTCAAAAATCCAAATAATAGTGCAGTGCTATAGAAAAAGAAGCAACTAGCCGCCAAAATCACATAAAAACTTAAAATGTGACTAAAAGCAATGTTGGCAGCACGACCTGATAATAAATGAAAAGGAATAGCAACTGCAACTGCTAGATAAATTAAAATTGGAACTCCTAGCATTTTCCCAGTCAAAATTGTTGTTTCCGACTGGGGACTAAGACGTAGAAAATTTAATGTACCCCGATTTTCTTCTTGAGCTAAGTTATTAATCAGTAAATATGTACCTGCAACTAATAGTGTGAAAACAAAAATTACAGTTAGTGATAGGAATATATATTCCCAATGATCCCGCCACCACCCCTGCATGTCGATTTGGTTAAGTGGGCAGTACTGATTGTACAGAATATTATTGATGTTCCTTTCTTGGATCTTGAGTTGATCTATTTGTTGTGTTAGAGATTGAATTGCTGATGCATCATAATTTTTAGATTTGCCCAATATAGATAACTGTTGTTGCAGTTTGTTAATCTGCGGGTAAATCTCATTGATTTGTTGTTTATAAGTTTCTCCTATACGACAATAATTTCCAGACATTTGATATTTTTCGCCTGGTATTTCCCGTAATTGGTACAAGAACAATATCAACTGACCAACTAAGGATGTAATGCAGGCGATCGCTACAGGAAAAACTTTCAGACGACCTTTAATTTCCCGCAATAATTGCGGATTCCAGTCGCCTATTTTGTCCATAAAATTGAGCATCATAGGTGAGAACTCCAAAATGGGAATTGGGAATTGGGGATCGGGGAAAAAAGGGACTATGGAGACAAGGAGGACAAGGAGGAAATGCTAAACGATCAACAATCAACAATCAACAACTAACTAAGATGCTTGTTTATGACCAAGCTTGAGGAAAATAGTTTCTAAGTCTTCTTGAGTGCAGTGAAATTCGCTAACAGGAATGTTTGCTTGGATAAGCGATCGCAATAAATCAGCACAGTCTTCCTGCTTACCAGAAAAATTCACCCGCACGCTGTTTTTAACACTCATGATTTCCCACTCTTGCACACAAGAATTATTCTTTAGTTCTGCTAATAATTCTTCTTGTTTTCCTAAAGTTGAGATGACAATTTGCTGGCGGGCAAGACGTTGGTAGAGTTGTTGTAGTGATGCACTTTCTACTAAATAACCAAGTTCCATGATTCCCACCGAAGTGCATAATTCTGCTAAATCACTGAGAACATGGGAGGAAATTAAGATAGTCATTCCCGCTTCTTGCAAGACTTTGATGATTTCTCGAAACTGCATCCTTGCAATTGGATCTAGTCCCGAAACAGGTTCATCTAACAGCAGCAAAATCGGTTCATGAATGATTGTCCGCGCCAAACTGAGGCGCTGCTTCATCCCGCGTGACAAAGTGGCAATTAAGCTATTGCGTTTATTCCCCAGCTGTATTAGTTCTAAAACCTCGTGCAAACGTTTTGTCCGGCGTGGTTCTCGCAAACGATACAGACGGGCAAAATAATCTAGGTAATGCCAGACTGTCAGTTCTTCATACAGAGGATAATCATCAGGCAAGTAACCAAGGCGACGCTTCAGAGTGGGGTTACTTTGATCGCGTAACAAGCGATCGCCATTAATATAAATCTCACCCGTAGTCGGTTCTTCTGCTGCTGCCAACATCCGGATGAGAGTGGTTTTACCTGCACCGTTGGGGCCAATTAAGCCATATACTTCACCTGCATAGATTTCTAAATCAACATTATTAACGGCAACGTGCCTGTCAAATTGCTTCGTCAGTCCATTGGTGCGAATTGCTAATTCTTTTACCATAGCTGCTGAGTGCCGCTTGCGATTATCAAATAAGCTAGCTCTTCCTACAGCTTTTGTCAGCTTCGTTTCG
Organism: Fischerella muscicola PCC 7414; assembly: GCF_000317205.1. Taxonomy (GTDB): domain Bacteria; phylum Cyanobacteriota; class Cyanobacteriia; order Cyanobacteriales; family Nostocaceae; genus Fischerella; species Fischerella muscicola. Next base: position 31,403 of record NZ_AJLK01000121.1, read on the forward strand.
GAAATTGAAACTGTCTTTAATGAAACTTGATATTAGTACCAAGGATTACCATAGAAATTGAGAATTTCAGGTTTTAATTGATACTTTTTTTAGATAGCATTCAAAATCTCACAGCAGGGCATTGCCCTGCATACTTTTTAACTGTTATTTTGAGATTGGGGTATTTCTTCAATTTTGGCAGTTGAATCCTCAAAAGCTTGCTCTGCTATTTTGTTTGCTACGAGAGTAGCTTTGTGTGCTTTCTTCTCCTGTTGTTTCTGTTCCTCTTCAATCTCAGCAAAGATTTCCTCCAGGGTAATATCTCCCAATATTTCATCCCTGTCCCTTGTGTAATCTCCACTGCCCAGTTCAAATTGCTGCATAAATCGTATCATGCCAGCAGGACCAAGGGCTTTAGTCAATGCTTCTATCCCCAGTCGCCTAATCTCAGACTGAGTAAGCTTAGTCACGTCTATCATTTGTTACCTCCATTAGCCATCGCAGAGGGTTTTCTACTCTCACTTGTAGCAAGTCTTTGTGCTTTACGGCCAAACGTAACATCCTGTCATCAGTGGTTAGTAGGAAATCGGCTTTGCCTGCTTCGCCGCAAGCAATATGCAAAGCATCATAATCAAACCTTACTTTTACAAGTTGGGTCTTATGAAATAGGGAACCATAAGTCCAACATGAAGAAAAAGCTGAAACCGGAAGAGTTAACACAACTAGTCATTCAATCTCAAGCTGGAGATTTAAATGCCTACAGCAAGATAGTCCGTAATTTCCAGGATATGGCTGTTGGTTACAGTTACTCTATTTTGGGAAGTTTTCAATTGGCAGAAGATGCAGCACAGGAAGCCTTTATAGAAGCTTACCTGAATTTATCCAAGCTGCGATCGCCTACAGTATTTCCTGGTTGGTTGAAAAAAATTATCTTCAAGCATTGCGACAGATTCACACGCGGTAAACGCTTCGCCATTGTTGCTTTGGAAGATACCGATGAATTGGCATCAATTCATCCTGAACCAACCCAAATCGCCCTTGAAAACGAAGTGAAAGATATTGTTCATTACTCTATCCAAACGCTACCAGAAGGCGATCGCACAACAAAATTGGCAATTAGCCGAAACTTTGCTAGACGCTGAACCGTTCAAAATTCAGCCTGGATGTGAGTATCAATTTTTGCTGCATCATACTGCTAAACAAGGTCTAACTGAAGTTTTGATATGATATTTTTCTGCAAGCTTAAACACTCACCCAAGCAAAATTAACTATGGCACAGCAATACCGCATTACCTTACTTCCTGGCGATGGCATTGGCCCCGAAATCATGGCTGTGGCGGTAGACGTGCTAAAAGTCGTGGAAAAAAAATTTGATCTTCAGTTTGAATTCCAAGAAGCGCTGATTGGTGGTGCAGCAATCGATGCTACAGGCGAACCTCTACCAGCAGCTACTTTAGATGTGTGCCGCAATAGCGATGCGGTATTATTAGCGGCGATTGGTGGTTACAAGTGGGATTCTCTGCCATCTCATTTACGTCCAGAAGCAGGTTTACTTGGACTACGTGCAGGATTGGAATTATTTGCTAATTTGCGCCCAGCGAAAATTATACCCCAGTTAATTGAGGCTTCTACTCTGAAACGGGAAATTGTCGAAGGCGTTGATATTATGGTGGTGCGCGAACTCACTGGCGGGATTTACTTTGGCAAACCCAGGGGAATTTTTGAAACGGAAACTGGCCAAAAGCGCGGTGTCAACACAATGGCGTACACCGAGTCTGAAATTGATCGCATTGGTAGAGTAGCATTTGAAACAGCCCGCAAACGCCAAAGCAAACTCTGTTCAGTAGATAAATCCAATGTTTTAGAAGTATCACAACTTTGGCGCGATCGCATCACTAAGCTAGGCGCTGAATATCCGGATGTGGAACTCACTCATCTGTATGTAGATAATGCTGCTATGCAGTTACTACGTGCCCCTAAACAGTTCGATACTATTGTCACAGGAAATCTGTTTGGCGATATTCTCTCAGATGCTGCTGCCATGCTCACTGGTAGCATTGGCATGTTGCCTTCTGCTAGTTTAGGAGCTTCCGGTCCTGGAGTGTTTGAACCTGTTCATGGTTCTGCCCCTGATATTGCGGGACAAGATAAAGCTAATCCCCTAGCCCAAGTTTTGAGCGCAGCAATGATGCTTCGCTATGGTTTAAACCAAGGCGCAGCAGCAGATTTTCTGGAAAAAGGTGTGTTGCAAGTCCTACAAAATGGCGCTCGGACGGGAGACATTATGTCTGTGGGTATGCAATTATTAGGTTGCCGTGCTATGGGTGAGGCTTTAATTCAAGTTCTGGAAGAATAATCTTCCCCAGTAGCAACCGAAAATTTTGGCAATCATTGCTGAAACTTTCGTATAAACTAATAAGACAAAACCTAACAACTATACTCAATAAGTCGTGTACGCTTTACGACAAGAACAAGCAAACTATACTAACCCTAAAAACCAGCCCCCTCTCATTGATCCTGCCGTCATCAGAGCAGCTGGTAAGATTTACTACACCTACTGCGAAGTACATCCTGAAATGGCTGGGCAAGCATCTGGTGTAGCAATTAATCGCGATACGCACCGGGGCAAGGTGATTTTTACTAATCAACCAGTTCTCCTGCCCGCAGAATGTTTTGTGCCTTTAAATCAAATTGAATCACATATGTATTAGTCATTTGTCAGTAGTTAGTAGATAGTAGTTAGTAGTTAGTGGTATTTTTAACAACCAATACCTCATAAATAACTAACAACTAAAAGAATGACAAAGGACTGATTATGGATATTTTGCTGATCATCCTGGCAAATTTCATCGTGTTTGCCTTGGGTGCTTCTATTGGCAGTTTTATTAATGTTGTGGTTTATCGGCTTCCTGCTGGCTTATCGCTGCTTTTTCCTCCTTCTCGCTGTCCCCATTGTTTAACTCAACTCAAGCCCTACGATAATGTGCCAGTAGTGGGTTGGCTATGGTTAAGAGGTTGTTGTCGCTATTGCCAAGGTAAAATTTCTCTGCGTTATCCAGTGGTAGAAGCAGTAACGGCATTAGTATTTTTACTGTTTTTTTGGAGTTTTGACGTCTCAATTTTTACGCTGGGCTACTGGGTATTTTGTAGTTGGTTACTAGCATTGTCGCTGATTGATTTAGATACAATGACTTTGCCAAACCAGCTTACTCAGTCAGGATTAGTGATCGGGATAGTATTTCAAGCAGTAGTTGGTTTTTTACCAGATGCCAACTGGAGAGGATTAGCAAGTCACCTGATGACGGCGATCCTGGGAGCAGTGCTGGGATTGTGGCTGTTTGATGCGATCGCTACAGTTGGTTCAATCATTTTTGGTAAAACTGTAATGGGTGGAGGTGATGCCAAGTTAGCAGCCATGATGGGAGCCTGGTTAGGTTGGAAGTACTTACTCTTGGCTGCTTTTGTTGCTTGTTTGTTGGGAGTATCCGTAGGCGGCGGTATGATGATCCTATCGCAACGAAGATGGGGATACAAAATGCCTTTCGGCCCGTTTCTTGCACTTGGATCAGTAGTGACTCTGTTTGGTGGCGAGACAATTTTGTCTAGCTACTTACGGTTGTTTGTGAATGGAACGTAAAAGGGAACAGGGGATCGGGGATCGGGGAACAGGGAAGGAATACGGCGATTGCTGTTGGGTTGAAAAATGGCTAAATATTTATGCTTAGGTACTTATATGCTTTTCATAAAGCTGAAAGATGATTGTACAAATGCTATATCTTCGATGCGAGAGACACCCGTAACTCACCCCTACTTCTGAGCCTGCAACTGTAAACTTCATTACCCTTAATCGTCTTTAACTTCTGTTAAGATTAATCCTGTAATCAATAATTTCGAGTAACGTACAAGCCCCTAGATAAATCTCGTGGAACCAGTCCAAAATCATGCCACATATACAACGGAGCGAATCTCCAAGAGCGCAGTGGCTGCAAAATCTCAAATCCAAAATTGTTTAGGACTTACGCACAACCTACAAACTCTTGGCGTTCTTGGCGTCTTGGTGAGTCCACTTGCCGCTCTTAAGGTCTCCGTCACGTAGACACGTAGACGCGAAGCGGCTTCTCGTAGAGTAGCGGCTTAAGGCAGGGTAGTGGCTTAAGGTAAGGGTTGGCAAGGTGGCGTAGAGGCGCTTTGCGCGGCTTCAAGGTAAGAGTACCCGGAGGGCGGTTTAATAAAATTAATCTTTTTGTCAATTTTTGCGTAAGTCCTGTGTTTGACACCACTCTCAAATCTACCATGTCAAATAACCAACTGTATATTCTTCATACTTGAAAAGTTATAAACTTCTTGGCATCCAGAAAAACATACTTGAACTGGTTTACGTATTTTCGTTAAGCTGACAAGCAAAGATGCAAAACTAAATCTGAATATTGCTTAGAAGACAAAGTTTGTTGTGTAGTCATTAGTCATTAGTACAAACTCAATACCAATGACAAAGGGACAATGACTCCGCAAAAAGGATTAACCTGTTTTTGACATACTCTACTGGCATAAGAAACAAATGGCAAACAACGAAGAGTCACGTGGTTTAAAATCTCTGTTTGATTGGTTTGCAAACCGACGAAAATCAGGGCCTATCAGTCTAGAACGCCAAGAACGTGAAATCGCAGACGGACTGTGGAATAAGTGTCCTATGTGTGGTGTATTAAGTTATGCCAAAGACCTGAGGGCTAATTTAATGGTATGCACCGAATGTGGACATCATAATCGGGTAGATAGTGATGAGCGTATCCGTCACCTGATAGATCCTAATACTTGGAGACCGATGGATGAGCATTTGCGTCCTGCCGATCCCTTGGGATTTCGCGATCGCAAAGCTTATAGCGATCGCCTCCAGGAAACACAAGAAAAACTCGGCTTAGTAGATGCTGTCAAAACAGGTTTGGGTGAGATCAACGGCTTACCAATTGCTCTTGGAGTCATGGATTTTCGCTTCATGGGTGGAAGCATGGGTTCGGTTGTCGGTGAGAAACTCACCCGTTTGATTGAACAAGCTACTCAAAGGCGTTATGCTGTAGTCATCGTCTGTACATCTGGTGGAGCAAGGATGCAAGAAGGAATGCTCTCACTAATGCAGATGGCGAAAATTTCCGCAGCTTTGGAACGGCATAAAGAAGCACGTTTGTTGTATGTGCCAGTATTAACTAATCCCACTACAGGCGGTGTAACTGCTAGTTTTGCGATGTTAGGTGATATCATCCTAGCAGAACCCAAAGCAACGATTGGTTTTGCAGGTCGGCGAGTGATTGAGCAAACCCTACGGGAAAAACTGCCTGATGATTTCCAAACTGCCGAAGATTTACTCAAACACGGCTTTGTTGATGAAATTGTACCGCGTACCCAGCTCAAAAGCACTTTATCCCAGTTAATAGCATTACACCAGCCCCCCGCTACAACCAGCACTCATAATGTAGTGTTGTGGGAGAAAACTATGACTTTAAGTTCGACAATTGCAGAATAGTTAGTGGTTAATTGTTGATTGTTGGTGGTTGGTGGTTGGTGGTTGGTGGTTGGTGGTTGTTTGTAGAGACGTGCCATGGCACGTCTGTACAGTGGTTAGTGGTTAGTAGTTAGTAGTTGTTTAATACTTACTCCTCACACTCCCC
>NZ_AJLK01000122.1 GCF_000317205.1 Fischerella muscicola PCC 7414
TAATCCCCACTCCCTGTCGGTCGTGGGGGCCACGAGTTCCCCACCTCCCCACCTCCCCATCTCCCCATCTCCTAACCTCTAGCCTTTTCTCTAAGTGTCCAAAAACTTTGAAGAGTTTGTACAAAAGATTGTCCCCGTGATTCTTGGACAAAAATGATCGGCAAAAGTGCAACCAGCCTAAATACTGTTGAGAAAACGAACAATCCTAGTAAGCCTCCACAAAAGTTAATTTGTACTAGAAAACCACCAAGGATTGTACCAAACGCACCACACAAGCCAGCAATCGCAGCTACTGTTGCAAAATATATGGACTGATTTCTGGTTGGTGCAACTTCTAGCTGCATATTATTGCCGCACAAATCAATGGCTGCACCTGTTCCCCCCAAGAAAATATGTAACATAGGCAACCATAGCCACATGTCTAGGGAAGTGTAACCAATACCTAACCATAACAAAGGTGCGATCGCTACGAAAATTCCCATGAAAAAGAGAATTGGACGGTTGCCGATTTTGTCTGCTAGCCTTCCCCAGAGAATTAACATTAACATATTTGCCCCTGCTTGCAGGCTGCTGTAGAATGTCACCCAGCTGATATCTAAGTCCAGGGTATCTAGCATGTAAAGGTTGAAAAAGGGGTTACAGAGGTTAACAGCAAACATCCATACACTGAAGTAGAGTAAAAATATTAAAAAATTAGTATCATTGCGGAGACTCTGCCAGAAACTTGGTTGAGACGTGAAGTTGACATCTGCAATTTGCTCATCAACACAGTCATTTAAATTAATTGCATTTGTGGCGATCGCATTTTGTGCTTGGGGGTTGACATCCAACTTAAAATACTGACACGCCAAACTCATCATTCCGAAGAGGATACCTACAAACAGCAGTACCCCATAGCCTTGAATATTACCACCATACCAATGAGATACAGCTAGTCCTGCTAATGGTACACAAATCAAATTAGTGAAGCTAGCAATACTACTGCGTATGCCAAAATATCGTCCCCGCAAACGTCGGTGGACTAAGGTCGCCATCCACGACAACCAAGATGCACTACCCATTCCACCCCAGAGATGGCTGATGAACACAATCAAGAGTGTTAGTATGACTAACTGCTGAGAATTAATTAGTTGTTGGCTAAAAGCTACTATACAAATTACTAAAATCAGCCAAATCAGGCGAGCAGGTGCATAAATTAAAAGAGAATATTGATAGCGACTGTGAAAACGTTCTGATATGTAAGCACCCAAAGGCTGAATAAAATTCACCAGCATCGGGATAGAAGCAAGCATCCCAAAAGCCACTGGAGTAGCATCCAACTCTACTAAAAAATTACTTAATAAAATGCCACCAGTCGTAATCCCAAAAACGCCTGCAAATATACCATCCATAGTTGAAGCGCGCAGGCTAGTACGAATAGCATCTTTTGAAAATGTGCCGTTATATATTGGTAGAAGAGATGGATAAATATTTGTTTCTACAACTTCAATATCAGAAATTTCTGATATTAAAGAAGAAGAAGTTTCAACCTGAGCATGATCCATGAACTGAGTAATTCTTAATGGTGAATGGTTAATAATTAATTGCCATTAGCTATTCCTCATTTCCACACTAAAAAATAAATTTTTGTATTTATTTGTAATTTTATTTATAGAAACTATAATAATTCAAACTTTTTTAAATATTCTCTCTTTCTCAATAGTCAATGACAATTCTTAGCTATTTTACCCTGCATTTCTAAATAAAATTTTAATTCCCTCAAATTCATTCTATCGCTAGAAAAGCTATAAAAAAGATAGAAGAATGTTCATTATACGGTGAGAAAAAGAAATTTTTGGCGCTTTTTGGCATTAATGGTGGCGATCGCTTTTTTGGTAATTGCTTGCCAGAACTTACCCTTGCCCCATGCCACCACAGCAACTACTCCAATTATAATTAAGCTCAGCGGTTGGGGTGCAGACCCGACTGAGCAAAAACTATTGAAACAAGTACTCAGAGACTTTGAGGCCCAGCATCCAGGTATTAGGGTGAAGTATGAGGTCATAGCCGACCAATACATGGATGTCATTAAAACGCGCTTGATTGGCGAAGCAGCGCCTGATGTTTTTTATCTGGATGCTTTTGAGGCTCCTTTTTTGATGAGCCAGAACGTTCTAGAGGCATTAGATGCTTATATTAACCCGGAATTTGACCTGGCTGATTTTGAGGAGACAATACTTAACAGCTTTAAGTACGACAATCATATTTATGGTTTACCCAAAGACTTTTCAACGCTGACTCTTTTTTACAACAAACAAGCTTTTACCACCGCAGGTTTGACAAGTCCTCCCGCAACTTGGGATGAATTGCGTGCCTACTCCAAACAATTGACAGTAGATAAAAATCAAGATGGTAGGATTGACCAATACGGCTATGGTGTCATCCCAGAGTTAGCGCGTCAAGCTTACAAAATCAAAGCCTTTGGTGGACAACTTGTAGATGCAAATGGTTATGCTACTTTTGCTTCAGAAGTTGGAATCAAAGGATTACAGTTGGTAGTAGACCAGTATCAAAAAGACCGTACCGCTGCGCAAAAATCAGATGTAGGGACAAACTCGGGTAGTGAAATGTTTGGTCAGGGGAAAGTAGCAATGGTCATTGAAGGTAACTGGGCAATTCCCTACCTAAAAGACACTTTTCCTCAGCTTGATTTTGCCACCGCAGAAGTACCAACAATTAACGATAAAAAAGGCACGATGGTATTTACTGTTGCCTACGTGATGAACAAACAAACACAGCATAAAGCCGAAGCTTGGGAGTTGATTTCCTACCTCACTGGTAAGGAAGGTATGCAAAAGTGGACAGCAACAGGCTTTGCTTTGCCGACACGTAAATCAGTAGCCGAGAAATTGGGTTATGACAAAGATCCCTTGCGATCGCCATTTTTAGCAGGAGTGAGTTATGCCATGCCTTGGCAGGCAGGTAAATACCCCGCCGCCATTATGAACAACTTTGACAATCAATTTATTAGTGCTTTGCTGGGACAACAACCGCTACAACAGGCGATCCAACGGGCACAAACACAAGCAAATAAATTAATTAAAGCGATGGAGTAAGTAGCTAGCTTAAAGATAAGGCAGAGGGCAGAAGGGGTTCCCCACAAATTCGCTCTCCGAATCGCGAATTTGTGGGGGCCCCGCAGAAGGCAGAAGGTTAAAATTAATCCATCACCCTTCATCCTTCAGATAGCGATCGCACCAATTGACCATTTCCCAAAGTACATGGCCAACCCCTTCACGCGAGTAATAACCATGACCCTCTAGGGGAAGTGAGACGTAACGGACAATTCCCCCCAGTCCTTTAAGGGCTTCATACAGTCTTTCTGTTTGTAATGGATATGTGCCAGAGTTGCTATCATTTTCACCATGAATTAAGAGTAATGGAGTTTTGATTTTGGCTGCATGAGTGAAGGGAGACATGTGAATATAAGTATCTTGTGCTTCCCAAAAAGTGCGTTGTTCTCCCTGAAAGGCAAAGGGCGTGAGAGTACGGTTATAAGCCCCACTCCTAGCAATTCCTAGTTGAAATAAATTTGTATGTGCAAGTAAATTTACCGTTGTAAAGGCACCGTAGGAGTGACCACCAATACCAATGCGTTGAGGATCTGCGACCCCGCGTTCTACCACATAGTCCACTGCTGCTTGCGCTCCGGCAATTAATTGCTCTACGTAGGTATCATTGGGTTCAGTATCCCCTTCACCGATAATAGGTAGTTTGGGATTAGCAAGAACTGCATATCCTTGGCTCAGCAGAAATAAAATCGAGTCACGACAAGGACGAATAAAGGCATTTTCTGCTGTAGTCACCTGTCCTGCAAATTCCCGGTCTTTAAATTCCTGTGGATATACCCAAAACAGTATTGGCAAAGGGCCGTCACGACCGATGTCGTAATTTGGAGGTAGATACAGTGTAGCTGATAGCTGTACACCATCTGAGCGCTGATACCGTACCACTTCTTTTTGCATTCCTGTGAATTGAGGGGCGGGATCTGGATAATGGGTAAGTGTAATAGGCTCTTCGTTTGTATGACTCCACAAAAAATAGTTAGGCGGCTCAATTTGCGACTGACGGCATGTGATCAAGTTTCTTGCTTCATCATCCAGTACACAGTAAATTTGTTCAAAATATGGGTCTTGGCACTGCCATAGCCGTTGTGTTTCCCCAGTTTCTAACTCCAAGCGATCCAAAAAGGGATGTACACCATCAGGAGATACGCCTCGACCACTTAAATAAATGGCGTTACCTGCTGGCGCAAACCGGAGAACCTTGTATCTATAGGTTCCCACAGTCATTATTGGTGAACCTGGGTCGCTATACTTATCTTCGTAACTACGGTTAAATAACAACTGCGGCGGAATTTCCGGTGTATCGGGATAAATGCGCCAGATTCGCTCTTGACGGGTGTCGTACCAGCGTTCCCAAACTAGGGCTACGTCACTTCTCCCCCAAGTGATTCCACGGAAGCGATACTGAGATTGCCAAAGTTGCTTGGGTGTGTCGGTAAAAGGGGCATCAAGTTCAAATAAAGCATCTCGGTAGGGGACATCACGGGTAGGATCGCCCTCATCCAAAGCTTCTAGCCAAGATAATGTAGCTGGGCGATCGCAACGCCAAGATATCCTCCGCCTACCCGGGCGGACTTGATCAAACTTAGTTGAATGAGGCTGATAAAGAGGGACATCTGCCACCTGATAAATGAATTTGCCTGTATCATCAATTACTTGAAATTTTCTAGGAAAGTAGCCAACAGGAACTTGGTAAGAAAAGGGGCGATGCAGTGTAATTAGTAAAATAAACTTGTTATCAGGAGAGGGAATCGCTTCAGAAATTAGACTTGGAGGTACTAAAACAGTACGATGACCATCCAATGTCACTTTCTCTAATGTTGAAGTTAAGTAGTACTCAAATAATACTTCATCGTAAGTGTTTTTCAGGAGATTGGTGAAGGTGCGAACCGGATTTTTTTCACCCAAGTTTTGCTGAATCAAAGGCCCGGGAGGAACAGTAGGTGCAACAGGGGCTTGTGTGCGATCGCTACTTATAAACTTACAAATGAGCGTATCATCCGACAACCAATGGTAAGGTTCTCCATAGGCTGCATTGAGAATTGGCTCAGTTAAGCGGCGTAATACTCCTGTTGTTAGTTCTAAAATCCACAGTTCTAGTCCTGTTGGCTGTGTAAGGGCAAATGCTAGTTTTTGGCTATCGAGTGACCATTTGAGAAAACCTATTTGGGCATGTTCAGGTAGGGTGACGAATTTGACAGTATCAAAATTAGTAATATTCCAGTATTTCATCCTACGAAAAGGATGGCGACGAGCAGGAGCATTTGTTCTAGGATTGATCAGTAATCCTGCTAAAGGTACTTCCGGCTGTGCTAATTCGGCAATGGGTAGTAACGCTGGTCGCTCTAACTCTACCATCCATTCCCGATTGGGAGAGATTCTAATCGTTGGTAGAGGTGAAGCATTTAGAATTTGGTTGATTGGTTCTGGGGGAGATTGCCAGATTTGATCAGTATTAAAAGAATCAGCCATTGAGGTTTAATTAAACTGAGTACAGCGTTTCCTAGCGGAAAAATAGTATATGAATATTATTCTTCACATCACCCAATATGAAAAATGGGAAGAAGCAAAATTAGTGGGAATGTATTGTGCTGATAGTTTTGAGTCGGAAGGTTTTATTCACTGTTCTACACCACAGCAAATTACTAAAGTTGCTGAGAGATTTTTTGCTGGTCAAAATGGATTGGTACTGTTATTAATTGATGCTGGTAAAGTTAAACCGGAAATTCGTTATGAAGCTGCTGAGGAAAATGAGTTATTTCCTCATATATATGGTGCTTTGAATGTTGATGCTGTTTTCCAAGTAGTGGGTTTTGAGTGTGGGGAGGATGGTAAATTTAAATTGCCACAAGAGGTTGGAAGTTTAATGAACCGCCAAGACGCCAAGGACGCAGAGATAGATAATCAAGGGTTGGATGTGGGTGAGTATGTGGATTTGATGGCTTTGTTGGTGGATTTACGGTTGAGGGATGAGTATAGGGATGGGGTGGTGGCAAATTTTGAGAGAATTAAAGCGATCGCTCAATTGGTAAATTCTTTTCCTTTACCGGAAGATATTGAAGTCGCGCCAGTATTTGAACCATGAATTTAGACTCTGCGGATGCTGTATCTATTGCTGTAGCAGTGCGTGAAGGCAAAGTTAAGGTGGTGGAAGTTACGCAAGCTGCTTTGCACAGAATTGCGGCAAGAGATCATGAACTTAATTGTTTTACCACTGTGACTGCTGATGCTGCTTTGGCAGATGCCCAAAAGATTGATCATGAAGTTGCACAGGGTAAGAATCCTGGTTTACTTGCTGGTGTACCTTTCGCTGTTAAAAATCTTTTTGATATTGCTGGGATCACGACTGTTGCAGGTGCAAAAATTAATGCTGAAAATTCACCAGCGACGCAAGATGCGACGGCGGTGGCGCGGTTGAAGCAAGCGGGCGGAATACTTGTAGGTGCGTTAAATATGGATGAGTACGCCTACGGGTTTGTGACGGAAAACTTTCATTACGGTGCGACTCATAATCCCCATGATTTAAATCGGGTTGCGGGTGGTTCTAGTGGTGGATCAGCAGCAGCAGTTGCATCTGGGTTGGTTCCGCTAACGTTGGGTTCTGATACTAATGGTTCAATTCGTGTACCTGCCGCTTTGTGTGGTGTGTTTGGTTTGAAACCAACTTATGGTAGATTGTCACGGGCTGGTGTAGCTTTGTTTTCTAGCAGTTTTGATCATATTGGCCCGTTTGCGCGTTCAGTAAGGGATATCGCCACAGTTTTTGATGTTTTGCAAGGGGAAGATGAACGCGATCCAGTTTGCACAAGACGTCCGCCTGTAGAGACGCGCCATGGCACGTCTCTAAAAAATATTGATGGTATGAGAATTGCGATCGCTGGTGATTATTTCCGCAAAGGGGCTAATACTGAGGCTTTAGCAGCAGTGCAAAAAGTTGCTGATGCTTTGCATGTGAGCGAGTATATAAGTATACCTGAAGCCCATCGCGCCCGCGCCGCCGCGTTTGTAATTACTGCTTGCGAGGGAGCAAATCTCCATTTAGAGAAATTACGTCAACGCCCCCAGGATTTTGATCCAGCAACACGCGATCGCTTTGTTGCTGGTGCATTAATTCCTAACCATTGGTATATGCAAGCGCAGCGCTTTAGAAGTTGGTTTCGCGATCGCGTGCGGGAAATATTTCAAAAGGTAGATGTAATTATTGCTCCTACGACGCCAATTCCTGCACCGTTAATTGGACAACAAACGATGATTTTAGATGGAGAAGAAATTCTCGTCCGTCCCCATTTAGGATTATTTACTCAACCATTATCATTTATTGGTTTGCCTGTTTTATCAGTACCAATTCAACGGACAAATGCTTTACCTTTGGGAGTGCAATTAATCGCTGCACCTTATCATGAAGCATTAATTTTACAAGTCGCCTCAGTTTTAGAGACCAAGGGTATAATCTCTGCATCCGTTGTCTCATGAAATAGTATTTAACAGATAAGTAATGTGATACTATTAGCTGGGTATTAGGGTGTAAGATGCCATCGTTACAATTACTCTCCAAAAATTCTAACTTTCTCTGTGAAGTTAGCTGCATCTAACAAATAGCATCGATACCAGATTTGAGCAACATACAGCAATAAGATTTTTCAGAGTAAACCTTCTGTTGGCACTTTATTAAAAATGCCTCCTCATGATCTGAAGCTACCTAATTAGCGTTGGGTGTATTAACCGAGAATTTTCTTAAAAAGTATTTATGACTTTTTGAGAAAAGAGTTTTTCGTCTGTTCCCCGTATTATTTACCACTCCAAGCACAAGCCAATATCTCACATCAATAACCTACTGAATAGGAAGATAGTTTTATGACCATTTTCAACAAGTTATCACTGATGACTGCTGGAGCGATATTAACTACCTTGGGAACAATCGCTACATCATCATCTACTCATGCTGCTACAACTTTTTTTGGCCCCAGTCCTTACCAAAGCTTCAATGATAGTCCTTTGAAATGAGGTAACTATTCTTACTTTTATCTGGAGGATTTTGAGGATGGCGCTTTAGACACACCAGGCGTTACAGCTTCTACTGGACAAGTAAAAGGGCCTGAACCATTAAGAGATTCTGTTGACGCTGATGATGGCTTAATTGATAGTAAAGGCGTAAATGGATACAGCTATTACTTAGCTGACAATAGCTTAATTTTCAACTTTGATCAGAATATTCTTGGTTCGCTTCCCACCCATGCAGGTATCACTTGGACAGATAGTTTTCCTGTTGCTGATGTCGTGTTTGAAGCCTTTGATGCTGGGAATAATTCATTAGGAACAATTGTAGCCTCTTATCTTGGTGATGGTTCACTTGATGGAGGAACAACAGAAGATCGCTTTTTTGGGGTCTTTAACACAGATGGTATTTCTGCGATTAAAATCAGTATGCCCAACAGCAATGACTGGGAAGTAGATCACTTGCAGTATGGTTTAAAGAAATCTCAACCTGTACCCGAACCTGTAAGTATATTAGGTTCACTGGCTGCTGGTGCGATTGGTGTAGGTTTACGACAAAAACGCCAACAAAAATTAGCTAGGAAACACAGAAGCATTGTTTAGAGTGCTGCTAGGCTAGCATAATCGCAGTACCCCACCCGCGGGTGGAGTGTACTCTATTTAAATAGAAATTACTGTAATTAAAATCATGGCGATCGCATCCCCAAGATTTCGGTTTTAAAACAACATGCACATGAATTTACTCAATAAATTTAAGGTTGTTCTACTGGATATGAATGGTACTTTCATGTTTAGTGGCGATCGCTTTTCTAAAAATCAGGATTATGCTGCTCCCAATTCAAATCTTACCGCTTCTTTTTTTTATTAGTCTTAGCTTTACCTTGTGAAGTTGCAAAACCACCAAAACCTTTATTTGATTGCTGCTTAACAGATGTATTAACTTTTTGATTTCTGACTTCAGATTTTAACTGATTTACTTCTATTTCACGATTGTTTATATCGCTGGATTGCTTCTGTTCTTCAGTTTTATTTTCTACTTTGTGTAGTTGTTCTACATCAGTTGTCACATCTTCAATTAATTGGATATCTTCTGAAGTTATAACCGAATTTTTTTCTACTTCTTCAACAGTAATTTGATCAGATTGTTTTTTCTCAACAGAAGTCTCTTGTGTTTGAGAAACATCTTCTACTTGCGCCACCTCATCAGTAATGTCATCCTCAAGTTGTGTTTCTTCGCTAACAGGAGTCTTTTGTCTTTGCGTCACATCATCAGCAGAAATATCCTGAAGTTGTGATTCTTGGTTAGCAACAATCTCTTCTGTTTTGGAAACATCTTCGACTTGTGTTACATCATCAGTCGAAATATTCTCTACTTGGAATACTTCATCTAATTTTATATCTGTAAATAGTGCTATTTTATCGGAATTAATACCCAAACTTTCACATACATCATCCCAAGTACCTGTGATTTCATCAGGCACACTTTGGGCTAAAAAAGCACTTTTAATTACTGCTGCTGATTCTACTGCTTGTAACTCAATCAGTGAAGCAACAATAAAACCATTAAGTTCGTGAGGATTTTGAGCAAATAACTTCAATTGTTGGGTAAGTACAGCGATACATTTTTGACGTGTCTCTGGATGCTGTTTGCAGATTTCTTCTAAGCTATGGATAGCGGTAATGCGCGGAAAAATTCCGTGGGATTCATCAGCTAAGTAAGCTTGTAATCTGGGGATAGCAACTTCACCAAACATGCCATAAACTTTAGGCATTTCTTCGTTTACCCAATCACTATCTTCCAGTTCATGAAATAGCTGCATCAATGGTTCTATTGCTGCTTCTGCGCGTAATTGTCCTAACGCACGACACGCGTGGATTTTTCCCCAAGCCTCTAAACTTGCAGAATCTGCACCATTCAAGTTTTGATCGACTGCCATGCTGATTAAACCGGGGATATGTTCTGTATCCAGACCTAATTCTGCAATATAGTTATACTCGTTTGTGATTTTATGGCAATCACCCAAAGTCAGTAGTTTATCTATAGGTGCTTGATAAATGGTGTGATTTTTCATCTGGAACAGTTTTACTCAACAATCAAATTACTGACTATAGCAGAATTTTTTGCCTTTATACCAGATAAGTTTACAAAGTATTAGGTTGTAGGTTGACAAATCCGTATGAGATTTTTCTCAAAAGTATAGTGATATTGTTTAGCATATTTTATAGCGTTGATCGTTTGGATGAAGTACAACTTTATTGGTGTTCATCTGTGTTCGTTTTTTGCCTGTACCGCACTCAACTGCAAACCGCGATCTTCAAAGTTTTTACCTACCTGTAAAAATTTTGAAACTCCTCAATTTTCTGATTTTATATATTGTCTAAATTCCTGCAATACTTAGAGAACAAAAAATAAACGATCGCTTTGTTGCTGAAGAATTTTTACTTATTGTTAAACCCCGTCCTTAAGGACGAGGTCTTTTCTTCACTTAGAAATCTTTTAGTATAAATAAGTACAATTAATTATTGTAAAATTAAGATTAAAATTTTATACTAGTTTATATAAGTGTGTTAATTTAGACGATGCACAATTAAAAAACCCCAATACGTTCGTAAAAATCTCTTTTATTCAATGTATTTCTATAATTCTCTGCATTTTTGGCTCATTGAAAAAGCTTCTTAATCGCACAAAATTGTTACATTAAATTAATTGGTATTACTTGATTAGCATACATATCAACCTTCATCAATCAAATAAATATGACATGGACTTATCAGGTAAAAGATAAATTAGAAAATAATGGCAGTTATATAGGCGGAGAATTAGACAGATGTGTAAGTGGAGAATGTTATCCAGCAAATATACTTAACAGAGGCATTAAAGGAGTAGTAAGAAGGATATCAAAAAGTTTTGCAGAACCGATTAGAAAAGAATTCGATGCTGCTATGAATAACTTATTTGATGAAAATTTAGCTCCATTTGCTGAAAAAATTGATTACCTAGTGCAAAGGCGGATTGCACAAACAGAAGAGGTTGTTAAAGATATAGTTATAGATACCGTTGATAACTTTTCTGGATTAAAAGACGAAATTAAAAGTAATATTGATGATTTGCTTAGTGATGTTGATGCAGGATACAAAGAAAATCTGAAAATCACCTTTGACGAAATTAATCTTGCCCGTGCTGAAGCAATTTTAGGTTTAAGAGCAACAATAGGAGATATTGACAAGTCATTAGAAAACAGAATCACTCAAATCTCTATCACAATGATGGATACTCTGAAAGTAGCTAAGGAAATTAGTGATAGATTTACTCCTGAACAATTCCGCCGAAAACTAATTGAACCAACATTAGATCGGATAGATGCTTTAGAATCAAAGTTCTTTCAAGATATAGATAAGTTAATAGATAAAATTGAGGCGATCGCTGTTGGAGAAATAGAAGAATTTAAAAAAGAATTAGAAAAATTTAGACGGCTACTACCTAATCCTTTTGATGACTGTAGGCGGAAATTGGATTTGCAATGGAAATCAGGACTAGACTTAGAAAATATTGACATCTATAGATTGAAAGAATGCGAATTATTAAGTAGAATTAACGAAAAATCATCTATTAATAAAATATTGGATGTCTATGGTCAACTGCAATACAATGCAGCCAGAATGAACTATGTAGCTAGAAGCGCACCTGATTTTAAAGATATCTTTATCAGGGATTGGCTGAAGTATGGTCAACTCTATAAGTTCTGGAAGAATTGGCTTTAAATTTAGTTAACAATGAACAGTTATCAAAGACAGACAACTAACTAATTGAAGAAGGCAGGAGGCAGGAGGCAGAGGGCAGAAGGGACAATTAAGAAGGGGATTCAGACCCCTCCTTAATTGAGGCCACTGAAACGAAGTTCAGTGGGGGTCACGGAACCCTTACTCTCTCCGGTCGTGGCAGAGGGTAGAAAACATTATTCCTTCTGCCTTCTGCGGGGCCCCCACAAATTCGCTCTCCGAATCGCGAATTTGTGGGGAACCCCTTCTGCCCTCTGCCTTTCTTGATAAATTTCTAATTTTAAGGATAAAAAACATGGCATTAACACCATTGCAAGCCTATGAAGAAGCAATTAAAAGAATAGAAGATGCACGTAAAGAATTAGAAACAGAAACAGCTAAATTTGAAGCAATAAAATCACAAATTCAAACTCACGTGCAATCTATCCAGACAGAATTGCAAACTAGAACTAAAGAAATTGAGGAACTCAAATCTGAACTTCAGGTAACAAAAAGAGAACTTGAAGCAACAAAAACTCTTCTGACAAATACAACAAATATTATTCAAGATACTGCAAAGACTGCAAGTGCTGCTCGTTCGGAAGCACAAACTGCTCGTTCGGAAGCTAAAAACGCCCAAAACACGGCAAATACCGCTCGTTCGGAAGTACAAACTGCTCAAAATACGGCTAACACTGCTCGTTCAGAAGCACAAGTTGCTCAAAATACAGCTAACACTGCTCGTTCAGAAATCAATTCTGTTAAATCTGGCATAGAAAACGGTTCCATCATTGCTCAAAAAGCAATTATGTTAAGAACTAGAGATAATAGCCACTGGCTACGATGGCGTACAGTTGATAACAAAAATCACGATGTCTTGGAATTATGGAGAACGGACGATAAATGGTTTTCAACTATTCGAGTCCAAGCAGCATTGAAAGTAATTGGTTAATAGTTGCTTATGGGTAATTGGTAATTTGGTAATGGGAAAAATACCAATTTTGAATATCTTGCATTCTTGCATTAGTAGTTCACCAAATTGATTTTGATAGGTTAGCCAGATCGCCGGCTTTTTAAAAAAGTCGGCGATCTAACCCCTCGCAAAGAGTCAAAACTTATGTCGTCTAGTACTAGAAGGCGCGCGCTAGGGCTAGCTAGGTGCAAGATATAAGTAGATAATCGGTAGTTTCAATTTACGTGGGATTCAACGTCTAAGCTTCTGCCTTTGGGTATAAATCACTCATTTATTTAAAGGTTACTTAGACTACGTTTTTTATTTATAAATTATGCCAGAATATACAAGACAAATAATGATATGCTACACTTACTATTGCTAAATTAAAAGTCCTTACGCCTCAACAGCTTTTAATTTAGCCTTGATCCCTGACTAGTTTTAGCTGAAATCAAGCCTGTGTAAAGTTTTATTGCTGTGTATCACATTGTTAACAAAATAATTGAAAAAGATAACATGAAAATAAAAAAAATCTAAAGCGAAATCCTTCTTGGGGATCGCTATAACGTATATATAAATATGCTTTTTGGTACAAAACAGCATTGATACGTGTATGCAAAATTAGATCATGTGAATAAGCCTTAGAAGGCAACTATATATGAAAAACATTAAATACTTGACTTCTGCTTGTAAATATTGTCGTTATTACCAGCCTGAAGGACGCCGTGGTGGCATGTGTCAACAGTTGGGAGCACCAGTACAAGCTTCTTGGAAAGCTTGCTCTCTAGCATTACCACCATTTGCTCCTTCTTGGGAGAAATTGGAAGATGTTTGGAGTTTACCAGATGCCACACCAGTCTTAATATCAGAAATAAATACAACTGTGACTCTTACAGAGGAAGTAGTTAGCTGTACTTCTGAACAACCAAAAGCCAAGGTAATGATACATTAGCTTTTTACCAGTGAACTGGAAGCACTCAAGTAGTGGAAGTACAACTTATTTAATATATTCATCAAGGTAGGACAAACTGAGACCCCTTTAAAGTCGACTTTTCGGATTGTGTTGTAGTAAAAGTGAGTGGCTGTGGGTAGAACTTTGGTAAGTCCAAATAAAATTTACTTTTAATTGATTATGGGTCTAGAAATAACCTTGATATTAAAAAAATCGCTCCTCTATTAAAG
>NZ_AJLK01000123.1 GCF_000317205.1 Fischerella muscicola PCC 7414
AGTTAGTGGTTAGTTGTTAGTTGTTAGTTGTTTTTTAAAATACTTACTCCTCACACCCTCAAACCCCTCACACTCCCCCCACTGCCCCTTATCCCCACCAGGGGCCGGTGAGTTCCCCATCTCCCCACCTCCCTAATCCCCGATCGCTATTATTTACTGCTCCAGCTTTCTAATCTGAATGAGCGTATCCTCATAATAATTATTATTGTTTTGTTGTCGATAAAGCTCTGCGGCTTGTTTAAAATCAGCCAAAGCGCCTTTTTTATCTCCTAAATCACGACGTGTCAGGGCTCTATTGTAGTAAGCATTGGCATACTTGGAATTAATTTTGATAGCTTGATTGAAATCGGCAAGGGCTTGTTGCAAATTCTTCAAGTCAAAGTGGGCTATACCCCGGTTATAATAAGCTTTGTCATAGTCGGGTTTATACTTGAGTGCCTGGTTGTAGTCAGCTATAGCTCCTTGTTTATCTCCCAACTCAGAGCGAGTTAAACCCCGGTTGAGGTAGGCATTGGCATATTTAGGATTAATCTTGAGTGCTTGATTATAATCAGTTATAGCCCCTTGCTTGTCTCCTAATTCATAGCGGGTTAACCCCCGGTTATAGTAAGCTTTGTCATAGTTGGGACTAAGCTTGATCGCCTGATTAAAGTCATTGAATGCCGCTTGTTTATCCCCTAAATCATAAAGGGTTAAACCCCGGTAAATATAGGCATCAGTGTAATCGGGTCTTAGCTTGATAGTTTGATTGAAATCATCTAGTGCCTTTTGCGTTTCTCCTCTTTCAGAAAGGGCTATTCCCCGATTGTAGTAGGCAAGGGCATAGCTAGGATTAACCTTAATAGCTTGGGTGTAATCATCAATTTCTCCTTGTTTATCTCCTAATTCGTAACGAGTTAACCCCCGATTGTAATAGGCTTTGTCATAGTTGGGATTGAGCTTGATCGCTTGGTTATAATCAGCAAGCGCCCCTTGTTTATCACCTGATGCAGAGCGTGCCAATCCCCGATTGTAGTAGCCTTTGTCATAGTTGGGATTGATCTTGAGGGCTTGATTGTAATCCGCCATTGCGCCCTGTCTGTCTTTCAATTCATAGCGTGCTAAACCTCGGTTGAGGTAAGCATCTTCAGCGTTAGGATTTATTTTGAGTGACTCGTTATAATCAGCGATCGCTGCTTGGTAGTTTTTTAATTCATAGTAGACTAAGCCCCGGTTGTAGTACGCATCGTCGTGTCTGGGGTTAATCTTGACTGTTTGAGTATAGTCAGCGATCGCCCCTTGTTTGTCTCCAATATCAGAGCGGGCTATACCCCGGTTATAGTAGGCATTAGCATATCTAGGATTGAGACGAATTGCTTGAGTATAGTTTGCGATCGCTCCTTGATAATCTTTATTGCGATAACTATCGTAAGCTTTGATAAAGAAATCATCAGCTTTTGGTGCAGTAGGAATAGTACTATTTCTGGTGTATGAACGCCCTCCTACATCTATCCCAACTGCTACCATTTTTTGCAAAGCCACGTTGATGGTTGTACCTATACCAATTTCTTGTTCATCAGCCCTACCGTGAACACCTACCAATTCCCCTTTTTCATTTAGTACAGGGCCACCACTCATACCATTGAGAGTCTTGTTTTCATAAATCAAGTTATAACCATCACGCTGGGCTGCACCGTTAGCGTTTACCTGTCCTTTGTTGAAAGAAAAGTAAGGATTGGAAATAGCTGCTGTTTTGGCTGGAAACCCACCTACATATACTGTTGTGGTAGCTGTAGCTAGATCAGAGTCACCAATTTTAGCAACACTGTAAGGTTTGCTACTACTAAACTCGACTAGTGCTAAGTCTAGGCCTTGTAAGTGTTTGACATTGTTAACTGCGTAACTTTGTTGATCAGGTGTAATTACCTGGTATTTTTTATCTTCTTTGACAACATGATAAGCAGTCAGGACTGTGTAACTGTTACCAGAACGTCTAATAATCACTCCTGAACCAGTAGCAGGGGGAGTTTGATTATCCACAATCTGCACTGTAATCTCTTTACCTATCCTTTCTATTTCTTGAGAGGATAGGGCGGCTGCAATGTGTGGCTGCATCAACACAATAGATGCACCGATTAACACGGACGGAACTGTGTAAAAACACTTAAGATTCATAACCTAAGGAATTTAAAGGTCTTTTTATTTACATACTTGCATTAAATAAAATTCTCGTGGTGTAGGCAAGATATCTGTTTATTTTTAGTAGAAAATAAATATTATTGATTGATGCAGGTGCGATCCCAGAACTTGCAATTAATTTAATCTGAGTCTCGACTTCTCTTCAGCTTTAGCATTGATCGTAGCGATGGAGTGGCGTAATCTCTATCGTAGCTAGACGGTTTGCCTCATTGTTAAAGTAAAAAAACTTAATAAATAATAGAAGATGAAAAGAAGACTTCTTTTAGAAACAGGTGGCGTCATCATTGGGGCGCTGTGGTTGTCAAATTATTTAACCAGGAGACCAGGACTTATGGCAACTTCAAATAGTGAAAAATTTGAAATTAATAAAACTGAGGAAGAGTGGCGCAAAACCTTAACACCAGAACAGTTTCGTGTCCTGCGTAAGCACGGTACAGAAAGGGCTGGCACAAGTCCACTAGATAAAAATTATGCCGATGGCACATATGTATGTGCTGGTTGTGGACAGCCATTATTTACATCAGAAACCAAATTCAATAGCGGTACTGGCTGGCCGAGTTTTTACGCACCTATTGAAGGCGCAATTAGCACAACGGTAGACAGGTCATTTTTTATGACTAGGATAGAAGTACATTGTAGCCGTTGCGGTGGACATTTGGGTCACGTATTTGAAGATGGCCCTGCACCAACTGGTCAGCGCTACTGTATGAATGGTGTGGCGATGGAATTTGTTCCAGAAGCGTAAAATTCTCGTGTTTTTAAACGCAGAGTAGGCGCACTAGGTAGCAGAGTTTTTTCAAAGAAGTTTTGAAACATTTCAGCTGTGTTCACCCCCCTTAGTCCTCCCCGTTTTGGGGCAGGACTATTTCATGATCGAAAAAAAAATGGTTGAATCAGAATGACTGCCTGATTTTTAAACCCCTACTCTTGAAAGCAAATCCCCGATCCTCCTATGTCCAAACTCCTGCCCTTATCTCAAATTTCATCAGGCGATCGCTTCAGTAATATTCGTCTAGTTGCTACAGATATGGATGGGACTTTGACTGTGGCGGGTAAGTTTACTAGCCAAATGTTGCAAGCTTTTGAGAATTTAGCAACGGCTGGAATCAAAGTGCTGATTGTTACCGGGCGTAGTGGCGGCTGGGTGAGTGGATTAGCAGCTTATTTACCCATTATCGGAGCTATAGCCGAGAATGGTGGTTTGTTTTACCCAGGCGACAGCGAAAAACCTATATTCTTGACGCCCATTGCTGATTTAGTTGTCCATCGTCAGCAATTAGCTGTGGCTTTTGCAAAATTACAAATCGAATTTCCCCACCTACAAGAATCATCAGATAATCGTTTCCGTATTACTGACTGGACTTTTGATGTTGCGGGATTAAGTACAGAGGAAATCCGCACCTTAAGCAATCTTTGTCAGCAAATGGGTTGGGGATTTACTTACAGCAGCGTGCAGTGTCACATTAAACCTTGGGGACAAGATAAAGCAGTTGGGTTATTGCAAGTGTTGCAAAAATACCTTCCCCAATTTGCACCCCAAGAAATTGTGACTGTGGGTGATAGTCCCAATGATGAAAGTTTATTTGATGACCGTTGTTTTCCTATTTCTGTGGGTGTCGCTAATGTATTGGAGTATGCACAACAGTTGCAGTATCAGCCTGTTTATGTCACCACTGCTGCGGAAGGCGAGGGATTTTGTGAATTGATCCGATATTTGACTTCGCCTTAATCTCTTTGAATGACAGTTGAAGGTGACACAGGGATGCGATCGCCATAAATTAAGCCTGCTGTCGGAATGTCCAAACTGTGGGGCAAGATTTAAAATTCTGATAAATCTTTACGACCGAAATCCCGCCAAAATTGTATTTCTTCTTGGTCAGGCTTACCATCGGGATTGTCATAATCTAGCGTCCATTTTACAGGATTATTCACAATATATTGTCTGATTCGGTCTAATTCTGCTTCATTACGGATTATATGTTCATAATAATTTCGTTGCCAAACCGATGTACCCAAAGACGAAAGTTTTTGATTAATAGCTTTAGCTGAATTCATCTTGAAGTAACCGACCACTTTAGGTAAAAGCATATTCCGCCGTTCCCGTAGGGACAATTCATGAATTGTCCCTACATTTACTTTTTGATTTACGACATTAGTATCTGTAATCACAACAATACCATGCAGATGATTTGGCATGATAACAAATTCATCTAACTCGATATTTGAATATTTACTAGGTAATGAATTCCAAAAATCTAATACTATATTTCCTAACTCATTAAGATTGACATCATTATTTACAATATCCCCGAGCATAAAATTTCTTTGATATGTACAAATTGTTAGAAAATAAGCACCAGCTTGGGAATAATTATAACCACTTAATCGCAGCAAACGACGATAACAATGTCTAATGTGATTTACCATTTAAAATTCCATATTGCTCATTCTTTTGTAGGGGTAAATCATGAATTACCCCTACAACCATTGTGTAC
>NZ_AJLK01000124.1 GCF_000317205.1 Fischerella muscicola PCC 7414
TACCAATTCGCCAAAAGAATGCGACAGATGGGCCATCTTGTAGAGACGCGATTCATCGCGTCTTTATCCAAGGATGTGTTGCTATCATTAATTGAATTGGTATTAGTCTAAACTCCAGTTGTGTAGAGACAATTCATGAATTGTCTCTACGTATGATTACGCTATATATAAAAGACTTTGCATTTGCTGCACCGCATCCCTAAGTTGCTGAACTCCACAAGCTAAGCGTGATCGCTTCACTCCAAACTCTGCAAACCAATCGCAATTTTACTATGCTTTTCAATTTGTCCCATCACTTGTTTTGCCCGTTGAATTACCACCCCAGGTAAACCCGCCAACCTTCCCGCTTCAATACCGTAAGACTTATCCGCACCTCCCGGCTGCACCTGATGCAAAAAGATAATTTGGTCTGGTAACTCCTTCACCGTCACCTGATAATTAGCCACATTCGGTAACAGTGACGCCAACTCATTCAACTCGTGGTAGTGCGTTGCAAAAATCGTCCGCGCCTCAATCTCCGCCGCTAAATATTCCGCCACTGCCCAAGCGATCGCCAGCCCATCAAAAGTTGCCGTCCCCCGTCCGATCTCATCCAACAACACCAGCGATCGCGAAGTAGCATGATTGAGAATATTCGCCGTCTCATTCATCTCCACCATAAACGTAGATTGGCCTGTAGCCAAATCATCCACCGCACCCACACGGGTAAAAATGCGATCGCACACACTCAACTTCGCATACCTAGCAGGCACAAAACTGCCAATTTGCGCCATCAACTGAATTAACCCCACCTGCCTCAAATAACAACTCTTACCACTCGCATTCGGACCCGTAAGGATAATTAAGTCAGGATGGGGTGATGGGGTGGTGGGGTGGTGGGGTGAATTCTCCCCATCTCCCAATCTCCCCACCTCCCCATCAGTCGTTACCATTCCTCCTAACTGCGTTGAATTCGGCACAAAAAACCCCGCCGGCAAAGACTGTTCCACCACCGGATGACGCCCATCCACAACATAAATCTCTCGCCCCTCCACCATCTCGGGGCGACAGTAACCTTGATATACAGCCAACTCCGCCAAACCACATAACACATCCACCGCCGCCACAGCCCGCGAAAGATTCCGAATTACCTCCGCCTGGGCTGCTACCTCCTCCCGTAACGCCACGAAAATTTCATACTCCATCTGGTTCAAATCATCCCGCGCCGTCAAAATCCGCGCTTCCCTTTCCTTCAACTCTGGAGTAATGTAACGTTCTTCATTCGTCAAAGTTTGCTTGCGTATATAATTTGACGGTACTTGGTCAGCCTTAGCCCGGGAAATACTGATGTAATATCCAAAAGTTTTATTAAATCCGACCTTCAGTGTCTGAATACCAGTCCTCGCCCGTTCCTCAACCTCCAAATTCGCAATCCATTTTTGGTCTTCTTCCACCAAAGTCCGTCTTTCATCCAATTGGGGATTCACTCCCTGACGAATCAATCCACCTTCTTTAATATGTATCGGTGGTGACTCCACAATATAACTACGAATTTTCTGCCCTAACTCCTCCAAGCCGGGAGGTACCTTCTGTAAGGCTTTGAGGAAAGGAGAAGCAGCATCCATCACTAGTAGCGCTAATTCCGGCAACTTGGACACAGAGTCAGCCAAAGCCACCAAATCTTTGGCATTTGCCCTACCAGAACCAGCCCTTCCCGTCAGACGTTCCAAGTCATAAATTTGCCGTAACAACTGCCGCAAATCTTGACGCAGAGGTGTATTTTCTACCAATTCTTGAATTGTATCTTGCCGCGCTCGAATACCTTTGATATCAAGTAGCGGTTGTAACAACCAGCGCCGTAAAGCTCGACTACCCATCGCCGTCGAAGTTCGATCCAAAGCCCACAGTAGGGAGCCGTGAAAACTACCATCGCGGACAGTTTGCGTAATTTCCAGGTTGCGGCGGGTTTGATAGTCTACAATTAGGTAATCAGTAATTGTGTAAGTACGAAGTAGCTGTAGAGGTATAGAATTTTCTTTTTGTGTATCTTCCAAATATTCTAAAAGACCGCCAGCCGCGCGGACTGCAAGGGGGAGGTGTTCGCAACCCAAACCTTCAAGCGATCGCACCTTAAATTTCTGTAATAACCTAGATCTCGCTTCCCCGGCTGAAAAAGGTAGTTGCGATCGCAGTGCATAACAAAACGCTGGCGGTAAACATTCCGGTAAATGGTCAGACTTTTCTCCTGGACGCAGTAAACTTCCCAAATCAGGCGCATTCGTAGGAACTAATACTTCCGCAGGCTGCAACCGCATTAACTCTTGGGTCAAATGTTCACTGCTGCTACCTTGAGTAGTGAGGAATTCCCCAGTAGAAATATCTGCATAAGCCAAACCCCAATGCTCCCCAGCAATTACCACAGCCGCCAGGTAATTATTGCGACTGGCTTTCAACATTCCTTCTTCTAGCAGAGTACCGGGAGTGAGAATCCGCGTTACTTCTCGCCGTACCAATCTACCAACAGCTTCCGAAGCATCTTCAACTTGATCGCAAATTACCACCGCATACCCTTTTTCTACCAACAGAGTAGCGTGACGTTCCCAGGCGTGATGCGGGACACCACTCATTGATACCCTTCCCACTTCTCCTACTGGCTTACTCGTGAGGTAGAGTTCTAATTCCTGCGCCAGAATCACAGCATCTTCAAAATAGCATTCAAAAAAGTCTCCTACTCGATACAGCAACACCGCATGGGGATACTTCTCCTTCGTTTCCACATAATGCTGAAACATTTGAGTCAGCTTACTGCGATCCACCAGTCGGTGGTCAGTAATAAATGTGTTCGCATTGTTGCCGGCGTTTGGCTGGGATGCAGAGTAAGAAGCGGTCATGGATGTTCAGGGATACACTTTTTAACATGCCAATAACCGATGATAGCGCGTTATCAGCGCTACCAAGAAATTGCTCAAGGTTTATTTATTTTTTCTTCATCAAGGGATTGGGGGTAAAAGGGAGCTAACTTGGTACAGCTTTGCATAAACTTAAACGCAGAGGGACGCAAAGTCAGCGCAAAGGTTCGCAGAGTTTTTTTTGAATTTTATTCGCTACGAATTTGTGAAATTTCTGAGGCGGTTGTGGAAACTTACCAATGAGCAATGACGACCCTAACTACTTAGCTTTGTTTATTGTGACCTAACTTAAATGGTGAGTCACCCTTACCCTTTCCCGATGAATGCACATATGTAGAGTATTGACCACCCTCAAAACTTATTTAACTAATTATTAACCTTTGATAACAAACAGTATCAAAATAGACTGTTTCCTAGTTAAATGTAACACTAACATTGCTTGCAAAAGTTTTTAGCTAATTCATTTGAGCAAAACAATTTAAATATGAGACGGCGTAAGTTTATAGTTTATGGTTCCGCCTCCTTGGGAGGAAGTTTTATATTAAAGGGTTGTGCCAACAATTCTTCAACTAATACCGCAGAAAATCCAGCCGCGGTCACATCACCTGCGGCTTCTCCTGTCAGTGCTGCTGCTAATGGCAACACAATTAAAGTGGGAATTTTACATTCTCTTAGCGGCACAATGGCTATTAGTGAAAAAAGCGTTGTTGATGCCGAAAAACTAGCAATTAAAGAAATAAACGCTGCTGGTGGTGTCTTAGGCAAGAAAATTGAAGCAATTGTCGAAGATGGTGCTTCCAATTGGGATACTTTTAGGGAAAAAGCCACCAAGCTAATTGATCAAGATAAAGTTGCTGTCGTTTTTGGTTGTTGGACTTCTGCTAGCCGCAAGAATGTCAAGCCGGTATTTGAAAGCAAAAACCATATGCTTTGGTATCCGGTGCAGTACGAAGGGCAAGAGTGTTCTAATAACATTTTCTACACTGGCGCTGCTCCCAATCAACAAATAGAACCTGCCGTTGATTGGCTACTCAAAAATAAAGGCAAAGAATTCTTCTTGGTAGGTTCCGACTACGTTTTTCCCCGGACAGCTAACACAATTATTAAAGCGCAGTTACAAGCTCAAGGCGGTAAAACAGTCGGCGAGGATTACTTACCACTAGGTAACACAGAAGTGACGCCGATTATTACTAAAATTAAACAAACTTTACCTAACGGTGGTGTAATTTTCAACACCCTGAATGGTGATAGTAACGTCGCATTCTTTAAACAATTGCAAGGTGCGGGATTAACTCCAGATAAATATCCCAGCATGTCTGTAAGTATTGCTGAAGAAGAAGTCAAAGCGATCGGTGTTGATTACCTCAAAGGACACTACGCCGCTTGGAACTATTTCATGACAGTTGATACTCCAGAAAATAAGAAATTTGTCGAAGCTTTTAAGAAAGAATATGGTAATGAGCGAGTCACAAATGACCCGATGGAAGCAGCATATATCGGAGTTTATTTGTGGAAACAAGCAGTAGAAAAAGCCAAGACTACCGATATCGCCAAAGTACGCGCCGCAGCCTACGGTCAAACTTTGAATGCTCCCGAAGGCAAAGTTACAATGGCAGCTAACCATCACATATCAAAAATTGTGCGGATTGGTGAAGTGAGAGATGATGGTTTGTTTAATATTGTCTATGCTACTCCCGCACCAGTTGAACCAATTCCTTGGAATCAGTTTGTAAAAGAAACTAAGGGATTTGCTTGTGATTGGTCAGATCCAAACAAAGGTGGTAAATACAAGGTTTAACAGTTAACAGTTAACAGTTATCAGTGAAAAATTAAACTGATAACTGATATAAATCTTAAGTAGGGTGTGTTATGGCTTCAGCCTAACGCACCATGTGAGCGGCGGTGCGTTAGGCGCTTTTATCATGTTTTTCGTGAAAAATTGAGATCAAAAAATGCGCCTAACACACCCTACTGGACTGATAACTGATCACTAATAACTGATAACTGATTTTCTTGGGGGAAATGTGTTAGCAGGATTTTTAGATGCCATATTTAATGGCATTAGTATCGGTGCTGTGTTGCTAATTGCAGCACTAGGTCTTGCCATTGTTTTTGGACTGATGGGTGTCATTAATATGGCACATGGCGAGTTGATGATGTTGGGAGCATACACTACCTTTGTGGTGCAAAATGTTAGTAAACAACTCGGTGGATTATGGTTTGAAAGTTATATATTTTTTGCTCTCATTTTTGCTTTTTTGCTGACAGCAATTGTCGGATTAATTCTAGAAAGGGGTGTGGTGCGTTATCTCTACAATCGTCCCCTAGAAACTCTGTTGGCAACTTGGGGTGTGAGTTTGATTTTGCAGCAGTTTGTTCGCAGTGTAAATTGGGTTTTGGTAATTGCGATCGCTCTATTTTGCCTCTTGTTTTTTGGTGGTTTATGGATTTTGAATTCCCGCGCCAATTTTGGACGGGTGCGGAATTGGATTGTGACAGTGATATTGTTACTTTCTTTAGGGGTGACAATCGCAGTCAGTAATTTTTTAAGTGCAACTTATCAATTAGCTGTTACTCAACCTTGGTTTGGCGCGCAAAATGTGGATGTGACTGCACCTGGTTGGTTACGAGGGGGTATGTCTTTGGGTGGCGTGCAATTGCCTTTTGCCAGGTTATTTATTATTGCCTTGACTGTTATTTGTGTGCTGGGTATTTACCTATTTTTGCAGCGTTCTAATTGGGGATTAAGAATTCGCGCAGTTACACAAAATCGCAGCATGAGTGCTTGTTTGGGTATCCCAACACAGAAAGTTGATGCCATGACTTTTGCACTAGGTTCGGGATTAGCTGGTGTGGCTGGGTGTGCAATTAGTTTACTCGGTTCTGTGGGGCCAAATACAGGGCAAAACTACATTATTGATACTTTTATGGTTGTGGTTGTGGGTGGTGTGGGAAACCTGGTAGGTAGTATTGTGGCAGCGTTGGCGATTGGGACGGTAAATTTTTTGATCGGTTCTGGGACTTTGGCTTTGTTGTTGACTCCTATTCAGCCTTTGGCAGATTTCTTTACCTTTTTTGCGACAACGAGTATGGCAAGGGTGATGGTGTTTGGGTTAATTATTGCGTTTTTACAGTGGAAGCCTGCTGGTATTTTTCCACAGAAGGGTCGTACTGTTGATGTTTAACTTGAGATAAACCGCCAAGACGCCAAGGACGCCAAGTTATGAGAAGGAAGGGGAGAAGGCTAATTTTATTTGAGGTGGGGGTGGTGGTGGCGATCGCACTCATCTTGATTTTGATTATGCCTGTTGTTTTGTCTAGCTTTCGGCTGAATTTGCTGGGACGATTTTTATCGCTGGCAATTGTGGCTTTAGGTATAGATTTAATTTGGGGTTATACGGGGTTGTTGAGTTTGGGACATGGGATTTTCTTTGGCTTGGGTGGATATGCGATCGCTATGTACCTGAAACTGCAAGTTCCCCAAGGTGAGTTACCTGATTTTATGGGATTGTACGGGGTGACAGAATTACCCTGGTTTTGGCAACCTTTTTATTCGTTTCCTTTTGCGGTTGTTGCTGTGGTAGTTATTCCCGCAGTATTGGCGGGGTTATTAGGATATTTGGTGTTTCGTAACCGCCTCAAGGGAGTGTATTTTTCGATTTTGACGCAAGCGGCGACAATTGTTTTTTTCAATTTCTTTAATGGTCAACAAAAACTATTTAATGGTACGAATGGGTTGATAGATTTTACGACTTTATTTGGTGCGACAGTAAGCGATACAAAAACCCAGTTTGTTTTCTACATTCTCACAATATTGTTTCTTGTTGCTATCTATGCTCTTTGTCGCTGGCTAACAAGTGGACGTTTCGGTAGGTTGCTCATAGCAATTCGTGATGATGAAAGTCGAGTGCGTTTTTCTGGTTACAATCCTACAGAGTTCAAAGTGTTGGTTTTTGCTATTTCAGGAGCAATAGCAGGAATCGCCGGAGCATTTTACACCCTGCAAAGTGGTTCTGTATCACCGAGAGCCATGGATATTGCCTTTTCGATTGAAATGGTAATTTGGGTTGCAGTGGGGGGACGCGCCACTTTAGTGGGAGCAATTTTAGGCGCTTTACTTGTTAACTATGCTCGTGTTTTCTTGAGCGAACAATTTCCCGAAATTTGGCTATTTTTCCAGGGGGCGCTATTTTTAATAGTCGTCACAGTCTTACCGGATGGCATCGTTGGATGGTTGCGTCAGCAAAAAATTTCTCTTTTACAACGTCCTTCTCAAATTGCCACTTATCCCAGCTTAGAACAAGACCCCGAAGTGCAGCATGAACGCCAAAATCTTGGAAACTGAAAACCTCACTGTTACTTTTGATGGGTTTCAGGCATTAAATCAGTTGAACTTTAGCATAGATGTGGGAGAATTACGAGTAGTAATTGGCCCGAATGGTGCTGGTAAAACAACCTTTCTTGATGTAATTACAGGTAAAGTACAACCAACAAAAGGACGAGTTTTATTTAAAGGTAAAAATCTCCGTTTTCTCAAAGAACATCAAATTGCACGTTTAGGAATTGGTCGCAAATTCCAAACTCCTCGAATTTACCTCAATCTCACACCCCGTGAAAATTTGGAACTTGCTAGCAACCGCAATAAAAATGTATTTTCGACTTTGTTTGGACATCCTAGTACTGCTGAAAAAAATAGCATCAAAGGATTACTAGAAACAATTGGTTTAAGGAATAAGTCAGATATTCCAGCAGGCTTACTTTCCCACGGTGAAAAACAACGTTTAGAAATTGGGATGTTGGTAGCGCAGTCTCCTGATTTATTACTTGTTGATGAACCTGTGGCTGGGTTAACTGATGAAGAAACTTATAACGTTGGGGAATTACTTTTAGCTTTAGCAAAGAGTCATTCAATTTTAGTGATTGAACATGATATGGAGTTTGTGCGCCAAATAGCCAGGAAAGTCACAGTTCTCCATCAAGGTTCGGTGTTATGTGAAGGTAGTATCGAAGAAGTGCAAAATGATCCTCGCGTGATTGAGGTTTATTTGGGACAATCGCAAGATGGTTGATAGGGTTTGATATGAATTTAAGCGTTGACAACAGTCGTGTTTTTTAAGTCGCACACCGATGCACACAGATGCACACAGATAGCTTATCGGTGTTCATCTGTGTGCATCTGTGTTCGTTTCTTCTTCCTATAAATACAAAATCATGTTAAACATATCTAATCTTGATGTTTACTACGGCGAAAGTCACATTCTTCGCAATGTCGATTTGAGTGTTCCAGATGGACAAATGGTTTGTCTCATCGGACGCAATGGTGTGGGGAAAACAACTCTCCTCAAAACAATTGTGGGTTTACTCAAACCCCGTGGCGGTACAATTACCCTGAATGAGACAATTATAAATTCCAAATCCCCCGATCAAAGAGCAAAAATGGGAATTGGTTATGTTCCCCAAGGACGAGAAATTATGCCACGTTTGACGGTGAAGGAAAATCTCTTATTGGGTTTAGAAGCGCGAAAAAAGCCAGCGAAAAATCAAGAAATTCCCGAAGAAATTTTAACGCTATTTCCAGTTTTGAAAACTATGCTTTCCCGTATGGGTGGTGATTTGAGTGGTGGACAGCAACAACAATTAGCGATCGCTCGTGCTTTAATGGGACAACCCCAATTACTTTTATTAGACGAACCCACAGAAGGAATTCAACCCTCGATTATTTTAGAAATTGAAGCCGCAATCCGCCGGATTGTTGCGACTACAGGCATTTCTGTTTTATTAGTAG
The DNA here is from genome assembly GCF_000317205.1 of Fischerella muscicola PCC 7414. Lineage (GTDB taxonomy): Bacteria > Cyanobacteriota > Cyanobacteriia > Cyanobacteriales > Nostocaceae > Fischerella > Fischerella muscicola. The sequence continues at coordinate 8,674 of NZ_AJLK01000124.1, forward strand.
AGCAACACCTACACTTTGTCCGTCAAGCCGATTACTATTACGCTATGCAAAAAGGTGGTATTGTCGCCTCTGGTTCTACCAGCGAACTAAGTCAGGAAGTGATTCAAAGGTTTTTGGCTGTCTGAATTTCGGAACTGTATTTAACATCTTTATCAGTATCAGTTGTAGGACTGAATTTTCCTTCACGCCAATTATCGCCAACACTTTTGATAAAACTTGCTAAAGGAATAGCAACTAAAAGTCCTAATAATCCTCCTAATTTTGCACCTATCAATAAAGAAATTACTACCCAAACAGGGTTCAAACCAGTTAAGTTACTCAAAATGCGAGGAGCAACAAAATTGTAGTTAAATTGGTCGATCGCTACTGCTACAATTAAAACTTCTACTCCCAACCAAAAATTACTTAATGCCACTAAAGAACTGACTATAGTAATGCCTATTCCTGTTCCAAAAGGGAACAAAGCAAAAAAACCAATTACTAATCCAAAAAGTAGACTCAAAGGAACTCGCAAAGCCAAAAAAGCTAGAGTAATCCCTGATGCCAAGATAGTAGCTAATGTTACCTGACCAATAAAATAATTTTGAAAATCTTCCCGTAATGACTGACGCACTTGTAAGCCGACATGAGATGGAAACCATAGAAATATGCCATCCCAAAGACGTTCCCCATTTAAAACTAAGTAGAAAGTCAGTACAACTGTTAGCAGAACATTAACTAAACTACCAATAGTATCTAAAGCAAAGCCTAATATCCTACCCGTAAAATTTTGAATTTGATTCGATATTCTATCAAGAAGTTGGGGTATTAAACCACTTAAATGAACTGGTAGTTGTTCAGTTGTTGCCCAATTTTGTAAAGCCTGTAGTTGTTGGCTACCAGAATCTATCCATGTCGGTAAAATATTAGCTAATTCATTGAGTTGTTGTATAATCAGCGGTACTAAAGTAATACCTACAGCTACCAATATTAGTACAGCCAACAGCAGTACTCCGGCAATAGCAAGATTACGTTGTACCCCTCTTCCTTGCACAAATCGAATTGGATAATCCAGAATAAAAGCTAATAAAATAGCAGCAACAACAATGCTGACTAAAGGTTGAAAATAATTAATTACCTGAAGCAATACCCAAGCATTGAGAATGATTAAGGGAAATGCCAAGGCTATAGTTAACCATCGCGGAAGTTGATTTGCTGACATTGGGAATTGTTATATTAGTTGTTGGTTGTTGGTTGTTGGTTGTTGGTTGTTTTTTAAAATACTTACTCCTCACACCCCACCCTTACCTTAAGCCCTCCGGGTACTCTGCCTTAAGCCGCGCTGCGCGCGTCTACACACCCCTCACACTCCCTTCGGGGAGTGGGGCCGGTGAGTTCCCCATTGCCCCCAACCCCACAAAGTGGGGACCCCTAGCCCCCCATCACCCCATCACCCCATCACCCCATTGCCCCTTCGCCCCTAATCCCCACTCCCTTGGGGGAGTGGGGGCCCCGAGTTCCCAAGAGGGGACCCCCGCCTTCCCCATCACCCCATCTCCCCACTATCCACTAACCATTCAAGATTCCCTTTTTCATAAAATCTAACAAAATTCGCTGATGCACTGGCCCAAGAGGACGGACTTCCCCTGCGATTTTGGAATAACATTGTCCTTGGTGAATGTCTTCCGGCGTTACTAAACCCATATCCCAACCTTCATTGAGAACAAGTTGATTTAATTCCACCAACAATGGTGCTTGGAAAACATGACGTACAACAGAGTTATCGTCGTAACAACCAAACTCAGACACTGTTGGTGGTAGATTGTAGCCAATTTCTTCTAAAATTTCTCGCTTCACTGCTACATCTGGGGTTTCACCAAGTTCGATATGTCCGCCAAATAGTCCCCAGTAACCAGGGTAGAGAATATTGGGAATGTTATCGCGCAGTTGCATGAGAAACTTGTCTTTTTGGTAGAGAATCGCGATCGCTACATGTACCGGTTGCTTACTCATAAATTTTCTTGGGACAGTGTGACGTTATTGTTAAACCCCGTCCTTAAGGACGAGGTCTTTTTACTTTTCTTCTATATACACTTCCCCATATTCTTTGCCTGCAATCGGAATGCTTCGGTAGCGAATTTGACCTTTAATGACTACTTGATCTCCAACTAGTAAATTAGTTTGATTAGTTATAGCCCAAATTTTACCAGTATCGTCTTTTACCAGATATGCTCGTCGTTTCAAGAGGGGAGCTATTTTTTCAACTTTGCCTTGGATGTATACTGTTATATTGCTATCTGGTTGTGATTGCAGTTCTCGAATTGGAGTCACATTTGCGCCAAGAGCGTTGATCCCAGAAAAGCTGAAATTACTGCAACTTACTAATCCTGCCATGAGAAAGTAAGTTAATCCCAAATAAAAAACAGTGGAAGGAAGGTAAGACGATTTTGGATTTTGGATTTTGGAGCCACTGCGTTGCTTTGGTTCCCAAAGTTGTAGCACGTGGCGTGACTTTGGATTGGGAATCGTTTTATAAATCTGAGTTTTGTCAATCCATTTATTACATTCTTTTTTGAAATTAATGTAAAATTTATTTGCCTGTAGCATAAAAGATACCTTTTGGGGGAATTTTGGCATCAGTGGTTGGTTTGTCGCTATTTGCAATGAGTCAGTTCCCCTTCAGTCTACCCATGTTCTTCACTCCTCAAAATACACTCTCAATTGAAGCAACCAATCTGAGAAAATGGGTAATGGGTAATGGGTAATGGGTAATGGAATGGTTAGTGGTTATTAATCATCCCCGATCCCCGATCCCCGATCCCCGATCCCCGTTAAGAGTTAAGAGTTCCCCTAAAGTTTATGGCGAATGCTGTTTGAAAAGCGCTACAGCATCAGGCAGCGACACCAAAAAAGAGCGTATTTTTGTTAATTATCTAATGGAAACAAACACTGCTAAACTGCTTGATGGTAAAGCCCTAGCTACAAAAATTCAGCAAGAATTATCTGCTACTATTACCAGATTACAACCCCACATAGGACGCCCGCCCGGTTTAGCTGTACTAATGGTGGGGGATAACCCAGCCTCAGCTGCTTATGTGCGCGGTAAAGAAAAAGCCTGTGCAAAAATAGGTATGGCTTCTTTTGGTAAGCATTTTCCCACACAAACCACTCAAGCCGAACTAGAAGAAGTTATTCATCACCTAAACCAGGATGAACGGGTGGATGGTATTCTTGTGCAATTGCCCCTACCCAATCATCTAGATGCTATTTCCTTATTGCATCAAATTGATCCTGACAAAGACGCCGATGGATTACACCCAGTGAATTTAGGAAAACTAGTGCGGGGTGAACCTGGTTTGCGTAGCTGTACGCCGGCGGGAGTTATGCGTCTGTTGCAGGAATATAAAATTTCCTTGCGCTCTAAACAAGCGGTAGTGGTAGGACGTAGTATTTTGGTGGGTAAGCCATTGGCATTGATGCTCCTAGAGGCTGATGCAACTGTGACAATTGCTCATTCGCGATCGCATGATCTCCCAGCCATAACTAAAAACGCTGATATTTTAATAGCAGCTGTTGGTCGTCCAGAACTAATTACGGCCCAGATGGTTAAACCAGGCGCTGTTGTGGTAGATGTGGGGATAAATCGTGTCACCGATGACAGTGGCAATAGCCGCTTAGTCGGAGATGTCCAATTTGAATCAGTTGCCAATGTGGCAGAATTCCTCACCCCAGTACCTGGCGGTGTTGGGCCTATGACTGTGGCTATGTTATTGCAAAATACAGTGGATAGCTACAGCCAACGCTTAAAAACAAAAGAGTGATTATTGTTGTTTGTTGTTTGTTGTTTGTTGTTTGGAATAACTAACCCACTAACCACCAACTACCAACCAATAATGACTCTTTCCCTTAAAATTGTTACTTAAATAACAGAAATTTAAGGAAATCAAGGATGGTAACAACGGATAACCTGAAACAAACTCCAGAAAAAGCAACTTTTGACCTAATTACCTATTTAAAAGAACGACAAAAGCTATGTGAAGTAGCTTTGGAACAGGCTATTTCCGTACGTTATCCAGAAAAGATTTATGAAGCAATGCGCTACTCGCTTTTAGCTGGAGGTAAGCGCCTGCGTCCCATTATTTGCCTTGCTACTTGTGAAATGACTGGTGGGAACATCGCCATAGCCATGCCAACCGCGTGTGCATTGGAAATGATTCACACTATGTCTTTGATTCACGATGATTTGCCAGCAATGGATAATGATGATTATCGTCGCGGTAAACTCACCAATCACAAGGTATACGGCGAAGACATCGCGATTTTGGCTGGAGATGGCTTGTTAGCTTACGCTTTTGAATATGTAGCCGAGAACACTAAAGACGTGCCAGCAGAGCGATTATTGCGAGTAGTCGCCCATTTAGGGCGTGCAGTGGGCGCTGCTGGTTTGGTGGGTGGCCAAGTACTCGATTTAGAATCAGAAGGGAAATCAGATATTTCTTCAGAAACATTGGATTTTATTCATCACCACAAAACAGGAGCGCTTTTAGAAGCTAGTGTAGTTTGTGGTGGAATTTTGGCAGGGACATCACAAGACAATTTAAAAAGACTCTCTCGCTATGCCAAGAATATTGGGCTAGCCTTCCAAATTATTGATGACATCTTAGATATCACTGCTACACAACAGCAGCTAGGAAAAACTGTGGGCAAAGATCAAAAAGCCAAGAAAGTAACCTATCCAAGCCTCTGGGGAATTGAAAAATCTCAAAAACAAGCCCAACAGCTAATAGAGTCTGCTTGTGCAGAATTAGAACCGTTTGGGAAAGCGGCAGAACCATTGGTGGCACTAGCTCACTTTATCACCAGTCGTAGTCACTAAGCAGTGATTAGTTATCAGTCATCAGTTGTCGGTTGACCGATAATTCTTTAATGGTAAAAGCTCCCAGAAAATATCTGTGGAGTCAATGCAAAATCTAGAATCCGTATTGAAAAGCTTTGAGCCTCGCTATCGCTTTCGGAGCTTACGCTAACGGAGGAGCCACTGTGGTGGACTCTTTTCCCGGCATAAAGCACCTGGCATCACGTCGCGTGAAACCTCCGCACCCTAACGGTAAGCCGCCTTGCGTCTACAAACTTTTCGCAAAATCCAAAATCGAATGACTGTTTACTGATCTTCTGCTGTATAGCACTGGGTTAATTATGGATTTTTGGTTGCATCTATTACTTCCTCACACATACAACTGCTGCTCATTGTTATTAACCTGACCAAAATACCATGCAGGATATAGGTAATATTTTAGACAACCGGGTGCTGGTGGTTGCTCTAGTAGCTTGTTTGATGGCTCAAGCTTTGAAGCTCATCATTGAACTAGTCAAGAATCGAAAATTAAATGTTAGTGTCTTAGTCACAACCGGAGGTATGCCCAGCGCTCATTCAGCTTTAGTTACGGCTTTAGCGGTTGGCGTGGGGCAAACTCATGGCTGGGCTTCTGCTGAATTTGCCCTCGCCACAGTTTTTGCGATTATTGTCATGTACGATGCAGCTGGAGTCCGTCAAGCTGCTGGCAAACAAGCTCGTATTCTCAACCAAATGATTGATGAATTGTTTCACGAACACCCAGAATTTACAGGCGATCGCCTCAAGGAATTGTTAGGACATACACCATTCCAGGTGATAGCAGGCTCAGCATTAGGTATCACCATCTCTTGGTTAGCTAGTTATGCCTATAATTGAAAGGTTTGTTGTTGGTTGTTTGTTGGTTGTTGTTTGTCTGTTCCAATCAACCACCAACTACTAACTAACAACTAATTTAATTTTGTTTAATTTTGTGGTACGTTCACTGCCGATCGCAACAGCATCACTTTACTACTGTCCACAATCACAGCAATAAAACCTCGTTCTGAGAGTTTTTTTAATGTGCTATATGCATCTTTTTGATTAGTTGTATAGGACGCTAGCAAGTAATGGCGTTGTCCATATGCTGCAAAACCGATATCGCCGCCTACAGCTTGTTTAACTTGATTTGCCAGTTCTGGACGGTTGAAATAATCTACTAAGACGGCGAAACCATTTCCCAAACGTTGAGGTTGAAAGCTAAGAGTCTGAGTTGGTGCTACTGCTACGTCTGCTGGTCGAGTGGTAATAATAGCAGACAAACCCGCAATGCTATTGATATACCTAGCCCAACGGTTAGCATCATCAATTCTAGTAAATCCGCCGATTCTAGTGACTGTATCGTTGAGATATCTACAGTTTGTAGTTTTAAGCTCAGACGGTAAGGCACGATGCAATTGATTGCGACTATCCTGGGTTGGACTGATCACCAACAATACATATTCGCCAGGATTGGGAGGTTGACAAACGGGAGTTTTTTGTTGTTGAGCAACAGCAGTATTGATACCAGCGATCAAAGAGGCGAAGGAAGCAAACGAGGCGATCGCTAGAGTGAAACTACTTAGTAAAATATTTGGTGAATTCTGAAATTTATACACCGCTGGTTTATACATAAAAATAAATTCACAGTATTATCCACCATCTTTGATAAAAAATACATATATTTGTTCCATATATTTCTATATAGAGAAGTTAGGTAATATTGTGATGGGTAAAGAGTTAGTGGTTGGTTGTTGATGGTTGATTGTTAGTAGGTAGAGACGCGATGTTCCTCGCGTCTGTACAATAGTAGTTAATTGTTTACTCCTCACACTCCCCACACTCCCAGACGCTTCAAACAGTGCGTCTCTACATTACTCCCCTAATCCCCACCAGGGGCCGGTGAGTTCCCCATGACCCCATCACCTCACACTTCCCTATCTCCGCCACTAAGCCACACTGGCAAGAGAAGCCAAAGGATCGGGGATACTTTCACTAGGGGCTTGAAATTCTCCTGTGAGGACGTATTCTAAGCGCAGTTTTAACCAAGTAATAAATTGGGGATTGGTAGAAATGAGCGCCACTGCTGGTTGCGGACACTTTGCCTTTACTTGTGCCATCTGGGGAGATTCCAGAAAAGCAGGTTGTTTCACTACCCAAAAATCAATTTCCTTTTCTTGTTCGTGATAGTGACGGGTACGTTCTCGCAACACTTCTTCCATTGGTTCTTCTTCTAGTAAAAAGCGTTGACTTGCCAAAACGTAATAGTATGTTTTCATTTTCGTTCTTTACTAAAGAGCTAAGGTAAGGACATAGCATTATTTACTATGTCCTTGAAAATTATCTCAGCTTTAGCCTCTTTAACTACGACCCGAAAGGACAACCATTAGCTGATTGTTCATTAGCCTGTTTGCCACCACTTGTGAGCTTGTTAAAAAATTCGCTATTGTCAAAATAATGCTCAACAGAGAGAATTTTCAAGTCATCAGTAACACGAGCAACACTCATGCCCACTATCTCCACCGTTTCCCCTGTGGGTGCATGGTCTTTGTATGGGCCGCTAAAAGTTCCCCAATGACGCCACTTAAATGTAACTTTGGGTGGCCCTGAATAAACCTCCAGCACTTCCCACAAAAATCCTTTTGGAAACGCAGTCTTAAAAAGCTGGCCTGAAGATTCAAAGGTTTCCTCAGAAGCTTTGTAATTATCTATATCACCGATGAAGAGATTATAAGTTCCAGACGCGAACACATCTTCGGCAGTGTAGGTTTGACCTCCGTTACTACTCATGCGAAACTTGTCTTGTACAACAGATAACCACTCTTGGGGATTACTTTTGAATGAAACCTCCATCTCAAAAGTTCGGACTAAGTTTTGCACGATCACTTCCAGAGAACCTTCTAAATGGCGGCATTTGCTCTCCTGGGCTAGGCCTGCTTTTGAATCGGAATAATCAGGAGGGGCGCCGTAACGCCATTGGGCATTTTTGCTTTGTGCAATTACTGTATCCCGGTCTTGTACCCAAAGCGGAAGGTCTTGGGATTGTGTTGCGCTCATAAAATTCCTTGGTTTCAAAGTTGACTTGCTGTAACCGCAAATACCATTAAATTTTTAGATTTCGCAGAAACTTTTCCTATTTATTCAATTACCAGTTACCAGTTAATCAGTCAAGAGTAAGTGATAACTAATAACAGTTCACTGTTTACTGATTCCCGCGCATAGCTAATTTCATTTCCTGAACTGCTCTTTCCATACCTACTAATACAGCCCGACTGATGATGGTATGACCTATATTAAGTTCTTCCATACCAGGAAGACAAGCAACGGGGAAGACATTCCAGTAGGTGAGTCCATGACCAGCGTTGATTCGCAATCCGGCTTTGATTGCTTGTTTACATCCAGCTGCTAACAGGTCTAATTCTTGTTGACGACTAGTTTCATTTTTCGCCTCCGCATATCGACCAGTGTGCAATTCAATAAATTTTGCCTGCACCATTCGAGATGCTTCTATTTGTGCCGATTCTGCATCAATAAACAGACTCACTGGAATGTCAGCAGCCTGTAGTTTATCAACAACTTCTCCAATTCTATCAATCTGACCTGCGACATCCAATCCACCTTCTGTAGTCACTTCTTCCCGTCGTTCAGGAACTAAAGTCACATAGTCTGGTTTGATATCGAGGGCTATGGCTACCATTTCATCTGTAGCCGCCATTTCCAAATTCAAATGTGTTCTGACTGTTTGTCGCAATAAACGCACATCCCTTTCTTGGATATGTCGTCTATCTTCTCGCAGATGGGCAGTAATGCCATCTGCACCACCTAATTCTGCCAATACTGCCCCTGCGATAGGGTCTGGTTCCACTGTCCGTCGTGCTTGCCGGATAGTGGCAATATGGTCAATATTTACGCCGAGTGTAGGCAACCCTAGTCTCTCCCTAATCCACAATCCAGAGATGATTTTAGCGGAAATACTGGTTTGGTAGTCAATTGTTATTTGTTAGTAGTTAGTGGTGAGTCAGCGCGCAGAAGGGGGGGTTCCCTCCCCCAACCCCAAAGGGGGCCCCTAGCCCCCAATCCCCACGACCGACAGGGAGTGGGGGGCCGGTGAGTCCCCCATGAGCAACTGACGAACCTGAAGGGTTGATTGTTGGTTGGTTTTTAGTAGCCATTTGTCATTGGTCATTTGTCATTTGTCATTGGTCATTCGTCATTGGTTATTAGTTTTTCTCCGCGTCACCCCGTCCCTGTTGTCCCTAATTCCGGATTCCTCCCACTTTCCCCATTGCCCCCCAACCCCACAAAGTGGGGACTCCTAGCCCCCCACTGCCCCTAATCCGCAGAGGGGGCCGGTGAGTTCCCCATCACCCCACCTCCCCACCACCACGCTTACGGTATTCTTGGTGAATTATCAGATAGACTGTCACCAGAAGGCAAACTCCGTATTCGATTCATTTGTGCAAGGGCGTATCTTGCTGTTGCTTGGACATCAGGATCGGAATCTTGGACTGCATGACATAAAATCTGGCTAATTTGAGCCATCATGTCATAAACACGAGTGAGATCACGGATAGCATTTTGCCGTACTTGTGGGCTTTGATCTCGTAGAGAGATAGCCAAAGCGTTATTCATCGGTTTAAGTGTGCTGATGCCAATTTCTGCTAAAGCAGCCAAAATTAGACTCCGCTGTTGTGAGTCTGCATCAATCATTAAATCTACTAACGGTTGAATCGCCCGGGAGTCTCCTTGTTGCCCTAAACTCCAAATTGCTTTGCGTCGCTTGATGGGATCAGGACTGCTTAAATCTTGAATTAATTCTTCAACAATATTGACTTTGGCTAGGCGAGAAGTGCTTTCTGTTGGTGATGGTGGCAGTAATTTTACTGTTTGTGATGTGGTAGATACTTGTAGAGTAGTATTTAATTCTTGTGGAGGCTGTGTTTCCTGTTGGGAATCTATATCAGTGGAGCTATCCAAAGATAAAGTATCACTTTTACTAGGCATAACTTTTTTGCTTCTGCCCAATAATTTTATTAAAAATAACAATGCACCAGTAGCTCCCAAAATCGCGATCGCCACTACTAACCACCAGATCAAGTCGTGTTCTTTTGATTGCTTGTTATTTTTGGTGGGTTCCGGGTTAGAACTGGCAAAAATATTTTTATACCAAGTTGTGTGCAAACGTAACAGATGCTTCCCAGTGAGGAAATTGGGAGATTGGGAGACGGGAGGATTTTCTAATGTAGTTTCCCCATTGCCCCCCAACCCCACAAAGTGGGAACCCCTAGCCCCCCATTTCTCAAAGTTTTGTGTTGCCGTAGTTGGGGAACTGTAGCCCAAACTCAGGTAAGTAAAACAGATAGTCAGCACAATTGAATAACGGCATAGCCTCATATACTAAGTTTCAGTCAGAATATATGTGGAATTCATGGATACCACGATAACTTCAGACAGAACTAAATGTTAATTATTATTTTGAAAAAAATTTTTACGTCAGTATTTTCAATATGGTTGGCAACGGTGGTTTATTGTTGGGAATAAGCATTTTCTGGGAGGATTTAGCGATGATCCTCACAGGATGAAAAAATATAGATGAATGTATTATTTACTACCGTTATCCATCTCTGTAGATTGGCTTCTGTACTCAGGAAATAGGGTACAATATTTCTCCCCATCTTCCCCTGTCTCAATTAATATTTTTAGCCTTTCGTCTGTTTTTCCAGATACTGACGCACTCCTTCACTCATTTGCAATAGATTTGGTTCAACCTTTTTGCCGAGAAAATCTTCAACTATATTTGCGACTTTGGTCGCAATGAACCAAGGTACACCTTTGATTTGCTTGGGGTCAATCATCATTTCGCCACGGCTTTTAATAAGTGTGGCATCACCATCTGCAATAAAGCGGTTCTTGCCTGCACAGTGAACCGCTTCGGTAAAAGCATGAGTTTTAATCTGCCACTCCACCACAAACTCAGCTTCGTTCCAAGTATTGTATTCTGTCCAAGACAGCATATCTTCATTAAGTATGGCCCTTGCTGCCAAGGGGATGTCTCCGCCTCCGTGCCATTCGTTAATACTGTAAATTCGTTTATCTTCCTCGCGACGAGATTTCACCTCAATTTGGCGCACGTTTGGCATGTAGGGAACAAGTTCAATTAGCTTATCCCGATAGGTAGCGTAGACTAGGGAGAGTGGAAAAGAAATCCGCGTATCAGCAGATATGAGCATTTGTTAATCGATTTTGATTTGAGATTTTGAATAAAAGACAGTTTTCAAGTTAACTGGAGCTTTCATATTATCAATATGACTGGAAAGTTATGTTAGCTGGATGTGCGATCGCCCTGTTGGATGTAGAAATTTCCGTAACTGGAACTTATGCACTTCTGTTTAGAAATATTCTGGATTTTCAGTTGATTTGCGGCTGGCATATAAAAAGCGATCACGAACCTGGACACCAATGGTAATGACAGTGATTTACTGAACTGTGTCCTATGTTGGTTATATTGCACTCATGCTTTACTAGCTCTTCACGAGTGTAACTCTTGTTGCCGCAAACGGTTCAGACGCTCCGAGTAATTTCTAATTACCTCGATCGCAAACACAGGGGTTTCCTGAACAGCGAACAGAAACCTTGCTTGATCTAGAGAAGCTAGCTTGCAGTCTGTCTTAGCGATCGCTGTATAAGTTCTGTTTTTGATACCAATCAGCACTCCCGTACCAAAAACATTTCCTGCTTCTATAGTCTCTACAACCCTACCATTGACTAATAAATCTACTTTTCCTTCTACGACACCATACATACAATCTCCTGGTTGTCCTTCCTGGAAGATAACTTGACCGGGTGAAAATATTACTGGACCAGGTTGTTTTTGAAAAATGGTAATAGTTTGTATAGGCTCTAACATACTTTTATCACCCCACTTCCAAAGAAATTTAAATTATAGTGTGCTTTATTTTATAGATTTTATGAACAAAATTTCACACTCTAATAATAATTTTGATACATTGTCTGCAATGAAGTCGGTAGACATTAACAAACAAAAATGGGTAATGGGTAATGGGTAATTAAGATACTGATGTTTTTTCCCATGCCCGATGTCCAATGCCCAATGCCTCTTTGAAGCTTTGAGCGGAGGAAACCTCCACACCCTTTCCTTGAAGTCGCTATCGCGCCTACAAACTTCTCTGTGCCGTCTGCCTTTCTCTGTAAGCAATTATCTGAACTTGATATTACTGGTGATAGCTAAATTATATGAGTGATACCTTATTCTCTATTGAAAATTTGCGGGTTGCCTATCCTCACAGTAGTGATGAAAATACTCAATGGGCTGTTGATGATGTGTCTTTCAGCCTCCAACCAGGTGAAAAAATGGGATTGGTAGGAGAGTCTGGGTGTGGTAAGTCGACTTTGGGAAGGGCAGCAATGCGATTGCTACCACCATCTACTCGGATTGAGGGACGGGTAACATTTCAAGGACGGTCGGTGTTTAATTTGACACCTGTAGAGATGCGAAAATTTCGGGGAGAAGCAGTGGCTTTGATCTTTCAAGACCCAATGACGCGCCTCGACCCATTGATGACCATTGGCAACCACTGTATTGAAACGCTCAAGGCACACTCACCCCAATTGTCAGCCAAAGCAGCGAAAGAAAAAGCGATCGCTACTTTAGAAAAGGTCAATATACCTGCTACTCGCTGGAATCAGTATCCCCATGAGTTTAGCGGTGGAATGCGGCAACGGGTTGCAATTGCTTTAGCTTTGTTGTTGCAACCAAAGCTGATAGTTGCCGATGAACCCACCACCAGCTTAGATGTCACTGTCTCGGCCCAGATTTTGCAGGAACTCACCCGCCTGTGTGCTGAAGAAAACATGGCCCTGTTGCTGATTTCCCATGATTTGGCAATGGTGGCAGAGTATTGCGATCGCATTGGCGTGATGTATAACGGCAAAATGGTAGAAATAGGTGCTACAGAATCCGTATTTCGGCATCCCCAACACGAATACACGCGATCGCTTCTCCAGGCAGCTTTGCATATTCAGGCAGTGCAAGGGACTGGTGACAGGGGACAAGGAGGACAAGGAGGACACGGGGGAATTCCTCCTTTGTCTTCTCCCAATCCCCAATCCCCAATCCCTGATCGCCGATCCCCTATTCTGCGTGTTGTAGACCTAAAGCAGCACTATACCATTGAGCCTAATTTTGTCGAACGTATATTTTTTAAAGGGCCAGGTCAAACTATCAAAGCAGTTGATGGCATAAACTTAGAACTTTATCCAGGAGAGATTTTAGGATTAGTCGGGGAGTCTGGTTGTGGTAAAAGTACATTATCGCGAACAATTTTGCAACTAATTCGTCCTAGCGCTGGCAAAGTTGAGTTTCTTGGTCAAGACATTACTAACCTATCTCGGCAAGAAATTCGTCTGCAACGGCGGCAAATGCAAATGGTCTTTCAAGATCCTCATGCTTGCCTCAATCCAGCGATGACGGTAGGACAAAGTATAGCTGACCCATTATTAATTCACCAGCTGGCAACTCCTGAAGAAGCAAAACAACAGGTTTTGCAGATGTTGGCAAAAGTTGGGTTACAACCACCAGAAGTTTATTATCAGCGTTATCCCTCAGATTTATCAGGAGGACAGCAACAACGAGTCGCAATTGCTCGTGCTTTAATCACTCATCCCAAACTTTTGATTTGTGATGAACCCGTGAGCATGTTAGATGCTAGCGTACAGTCACAAGTATTAGATTTGATGCTGGAGTTGAAAGAAGAATTTGATTTAACGTATTTATTTATTACTCATGATTTATGGTTAGCGAGGTTCTTGTGCGATCGCATTGCCGTTATGAATAGTGGCAAAATAGTTGAAATGGGCCCCACTAAAGAGATTTTTGCCAATCCCCAACATCCCTATACGCAAACTCTCCTTGCTGCTGCGCCTTTGTTGGCAAGAGCATGAGGAAATGAGGAGTTAAGCTCATCCCCTGGAAGACACCGCTCTTGATTTCACGGGTTTTGGGTAATTGGTAATTGGTAATTGGCCCATTACCCATTACCACGCTTACGGGCGGCGGTTCGGAATGCCCCGCCAATGAGCTGGTTTCCCACCGTCTTTTTGTGAGAAGTAGTATTTGTAAAATTAAGATTAGCTAATGATTTTCTAGTTTTAGCATGACATCCGTGTTATCATGTTAAAATGATATTGTCATTCAAAGACAAAGGAACTGAAGACATTTTCGATGGGAACAATTCTAAAGACGCTCGAAAGAAGTGTCCCAGCAATGTTTGGGAAGTTGCACGGAGGAAATTAGACCAATTGAATGCTGCTTTTTCTTTGGATGATATAAAAGTGCCACCAGGCAATAGATTAGAGGCACTTAAGGGAGATCGAAAAGGTTACTACAGTATTCGGATTAATGATCAATATCGAGTTTGCTTTGCATGGACACCAGAAGGCCCTTCTGAGGTTGAAATAGTGGATTATCATCATTAGAGGTAGTAAAATGAGAACTCCAAAAAATCGTCCTCCAACACACCCTGGAGAGATCCTGCTTAAGGACTTCTTAGAGCCAATGGGAATATCACAAACTGAACTTGCACAAGCAATTCATGTTCCCTACCAGCGAATTAATGAGCTAGTGAATGGTAAGCGCGGTGTGACACCAAGTACTGCGTTGCGTCTCTCCAAATTCTTTGGAAACAGTTCTCAGTTCTGGCTTAATCTTCAGCAAAATTGGGATCTATATCATGTACTCAAAGAAGAAGAGGATGACATTAAAGCCATATTGAAGTTTAGTTATACTTCAAACGGCTAAAATTAACTATTGACTATTGATAAACGACGAACACTCAAACAAATGTAAACCAAAACGTTGAGATAGTTCCTCGCACACCTTGACTCCCCGGACGCTGTTTCCGCGTGCATCTAAGCGCGGTGAAAATACTGCGATTCCCATTTTGTCAGGTACTACCGCAATAATTCCACCAGAGATACCACTTTTGGCAGGAATACCAACTTTGTAAGCCCATTCACCAGCAAAGTTATACATCCCACAGGTGTACATGACACTCAGAATGTCTTTAACATAACAGCTTTTTATCGCTTGTTCATTGGTGATGGGATTGACACCCTTGTTAGCTAATGTCGCCGCCATCACTGCTAAATCATGGCAATTGACCATCACAGCACACTGCTGGAAGTACAAATCCAACGCTTCATCAATGGGTTTGTCAATCATGCCAAAGTTGAGCATGAGATGCGCCATCGCCCGATTACGGTGTCCGGTAGTGCGTTCTGAGGTGAATACTGAGATATCAACAAATACATCACGCCCGATGTATTTCTGGAACATATCCAACATCCGGTTTAAACGTTCGGTTGCGTCCGACCCTTTGATTAAACTAGTGGTGGCGATCGCTCCTGCATTGACCATTGGGTTGTAAGGTCGCTTGGATTGTTCGTCAAGGACAATGGCGTTAAATGCGTCTCCTGTTGGCTCCACACCCACTCTGGTCAATATATAATCTCGCCCATGATCCATAAGAGCGAGTCCGTATACAAACACCTTTGATATGGATTGAATCGTAAACAGCTGCTGATAATCCCCAACTTCGTAAATTTCACCGTTCACATTGACGATGCTGATGGCGAACAACTCCGGGTCTACCTTGGCTAATTCTGGGATGTAATTCGCAACTACTCCATCCTGTAATGACTCGTATTTAGAATACAAGTCATCAATAAAAGCTTGTAATGAAGATAAATTTTTTGCTAGTTCTTCTTGGTTTGTCATGAAGCTAAGTACAAAAATCTGAAGGATGAAATCAGAAAAAATATTAGCTATGTTATAACTTTGACAACTCTCCGGCTAACCGCTCTTCGGTTAGCCAGAGGATCTCAAATTCACATTGACAAAGACCCTAACCATTCCACAATCTGCGAATTCACCACATCCGGCACTTCATCGTGAGGACAATGTCCAGCACCAGGAATGGGAACGATTTTGATATTTTTACCATTCTCTTGGGCTTGCTCGTAAATTTTCGCACCAGTGATGGGTGTCCAAGGATCGTCAGCACCCCAAATAACCAGCAGAGGATGTTGGACTTTGGGCAATAGTTCCGCCGGAGTGGGACCAGGAGGTGCTGTGAGGATGGAAGCAAAGACTTTTTGCGCTCCCGGATCGCAAGATGGTGTATAAAGCAGATCTACCAATTCATCAGTAACAGCTTGGCGATCGCGATAAACTTGGTAGAGAGTCCGGCGAATTTGGTGTTTTTGCCGAATGCGATTAAATACGAAACTCCCGGTAATTGGATGACCAACAAGTTTATTAAAAGCAGACATCACAACTCGCAGTGGTGGGTTCAATTCGTGGGGACGATGACTTAAACCCCCCGCAGAGTTAATCAACACCCCACCCACAGCAATTTCTGGATGTTCGGCTAATACCATCAAGCTCAGAAGTGCCCCGATAGAGTTACCAATAAATACAGCTGGTTCGTTAATATGGGCTATCCAAAAATCTTTCAGTAGTTCTACCCACACTTCCACTGTATAATCAATAGGCGCTTTTTCTGAACCACCAAATCCCAATAAATCAAGGGCAAATACTTGATAGCCAGCATTGGCTAAAACAGGGATATTTTTTCGCCAGTGGCCAATACAAGCACCAAAGCCGTGAACTAAAACCAAGGGCTTGCCTGTACCCAGGACAGTGTACTGAATTTTGTAACCTTGCCAAGTCCAGATGTGTTTTGCAAAAGTGGCTGTTGTTGGTAGCTGCTGTGTGTTTACAGTCATTATTAAGATTCGTCAAGCATTTATTTATATAGTAATTTTCTCAAACTTCCAAGGGTAATTGAAGAAGGCAGGAGGCAGGAGGCAGAGGGCAGAAGGGACAATTAAGAAGGGGATTCAGACCCCTCCTTAATTGAGGCCACTGAACTTCGTTTGAGTGGGGGTCACGGAACCCTTACTCTCTCCGGTCGTGGCAGAGGGTAGAAAACATTATTCCTTCTGCCTCCAGCATAGCTGCCCTCTGCCTTTCTTGATAAACTAAGGCGATCGCCCGTTGTGGGCAATTGCCCCTGGGTTATAGCTTGAAAATGGGTGTGGGGTGTAAGGGTGTAGGAGGAGTTCAATTTTCATGTCCTCGTTGTGTGATTTATCACATGACCGTCTAGCTTATAGTAAGAATGCTTATCACAAGCATTTTTTTGATCAAAGCTAATTCCAGATTAAGTTTTGAAAATCTTGCTTTTTTTTACAATTTTCATCGTTTTAAAGTTATATAAAAATTAAGTTGCAAAACTAAATCACGAGTAATGGTTTAGTCAGCAAATTATCTAAGAGGGGAAAAAGAACTGTGATTATGCAATTCATGTATCAATTCCAACTTGTAATTAATGCTTGCCAAAGCAATTTAATTTGGTTGTCATCTGTCAATAATAAGGAGCCAGATTATGCGGATAATGATGATTCAACCCAATTATCATTCTGGTGGTGCTGAAATTGCGGGAAACTGGCCACCCAGTTGGGTTCCGTATGTTGGTGGGGCGTTGAAGACTGCTGGCTTTAGGGATATCCGTTTTGTGGATGCCATGACAGATTATATTGCCGATGATGCTTTAGCGCAAATCATCGCCCAGCATCAACCGGATGTAGTGCTAGCAACGGCGATTACGCCGATGATTTACCAATCCCAAAAAACCCTGAAGATTGTTAAAGAAGTTTGTCCCCAAGCTAAAACTATCATGGGTGGGGTTCACCCTACCTATATGTACAATGAAGTTCTCAACGAAGCACCTTGGGTGGATTATATCATCCGAGGAGAAGGGGAAGAGATTACAGTTAACCTGCTGCAAGCCATAGCTAATGGTACAGATGAGAGCGATCGCCGTAATATCTTAGGTATTGCTTTCCTCGAAAATGGGCAAGTCGTCGCCACACCAGCCCATCCCCCCATTGCCGATTTGGATAGCCTCACCCCAGATTGGAATTTATTAGATTGGAGTAAATATATTTATACCCCTCTCAACGTACGGGTTGCTGTTCCTAACTATGCCAGAGGATGTCCCTTCACCTGCCGTTTTTGTTCTCAATGGAAATTCTGGCGTAGATATCGTTCCGCTACTCCCAAGAGGTTCGTCGATGAAATTGAAACCTTGGTGAAAAAACACAAAGTCGGCTTTTTCATTCTTGCGGATGAAGAACCAACAATCAACAAGCCGAAATTTATCGCTTTGTGTAACGAACTAATAGAACGCAACTTAGGCGTTTACTGGGGAATCAATACACGAGTGACAGATATTTTGCGGGATGAGCAAGAACTACCACTTTACCGCAAAGCCGGACTGGTGCATGTTTCCTTAGGGACAGAAGCAGCAGCGCAGTTGAAGTTGAATTTGTTCCGCAAAGAAACAACTATCGAACAAAACAAGCGTGCCATCAAACTATTAAATCAAAACGGCATCGTTACAGAAGCTCAATTTATCATGGGTTTGGAAAACGAAACCCCAGAAACAATCGAACAAACCTATCAAATGGCCTTGGATTGGAAAGCAGACATGGTGAACTGGAATATGTTTACACCTTGGCCATTTTCCGAATTATTTCAAGATTTAGGCGATCGCGTCGAAGTTCGTGATTATTCTCAATATAACTTTGTTACTCCGATTATGAAGCCAGAGGCTATGGAACGGGAAGATGTCCTCAAAGGAGTACTGCGGAACTACGCCCGTTTTTACCTACGCAAAACCTTTGAATACTGGTTTGTCAAAGATCCATTTAAACGCAAGTATCTTTTAGGTTGCTTAAAGGCATTTGTGCAAACAACCCTCAACAAACGCTTCTACAACCTCAAACGAGTCAAGTACGATGGACTGCACACCAAGATAGAACTAGGATTTGATGAGTCGAAAATTCTCACCCGCGAACAAATTGCCCAGCGTAAGCAACAACATCCAGAATTGATGGCGGACGTAAATTTCACAGGTAACATTTCCGCGTGCGGCGCACCCAACGACCTGCCGAAGTATGATGAGTAATACCACTTAGCTACCAACGCATAATCCATCTGTGTGCATCGGTGTGTATCGGTGTTCGACTACTAAAAACGACTGTTGTCAAGACCATAACTCACATCAAAACCTAATTGACTATTCCTTTGCTGATTATCTGGTTTTTGCTCCTGAGTCCGATTCCAAATAATTAAACCAGCAATTACAACTATCGACAAAGCAATTACCCAGATGACGGGGCCATTCACCGTAGAACGATTTTCGGTTGGTTGATTTCTGGCTGGTGATGGACTGGGAGCAGTATCGGGTATAGGATCGTGGGGTGTGCCTGGCGGAATAATCATGGTGATATCTTCGTAATTCACCCTGCTATGACGCATAGTTGGGAGTTGTAGCTGTGGTTGAGAAGTTCTGGGACTGAGTGATTGAGAAAGCGCTTTAGCTAGTGCTTCTAACCCAGCTGGATGATTAAAATAGGTGAGATGGTCACAGGCTGGATTTGGTGTGAGTATCTGAGGCTGGGGTGAACGGTTGGAACTCACGCTTTTGATACTGGCGAGAGTCACAGCGATGTCGTTTGGTTGTTCAAAGAAGACTAAGTTGACTACTTGATCTATACTTTGACCAAAAAGTTTAGACATTAACCTTTGTAAGGGACTTGATTGTTTGTCTAGTTGAGTTTCTGTGGCTGCGGGAACAAGGGAGCGATCGCCTGCCACGATTGTATAATGAACACCAGGATCGGGATTTTGGGCTAGTTGTTTGAGAAATTCCGAGTCTGGATGCATTTGCTCAAGGGAATGATTGTTGGTCTCCAGATATTCCAATAAATTCGCTACTACTTTTGCAGGCCAAGCGATCGCTGCTAGTTGATTCAACCCAAACACCAATATTGTAAATACCAAATCTTGTACAGCAGGCCAAGGAGAACCAGCGTTGGGTGTACCTAGCATGACTAAATGTTGCACTATTTCCTGCCCGCCTTCTCGTTCAATCAACCAACGAGAGACTAAACCACCCATTGAGTGAGCAACAATATGTAACTGTTTGCCGTGATTTGTTCCTAAAGCAACTGCTTGTAATTGCTGTTTTAAAAGCCGGGCATTTTCTTCAATGGTAGTATTGAGATTTTCGTAATCGAAGGTCAAAATTAGGTCATATAAATCTTTGATGGGGCGCTGTTGTCCATCTACTGTAATTATGGTTTTTTGAATACTAGGAACTAGAGATTCTGTATCACCAATAATGCCATGAATGTAGAGAAGAATTCGCTGAGCTTGAGCAACTTTTGCTGTGACTGATGCGATATTTTTGTCATAGATTACTTGCTCGTTTTCATCAACTGTTGCTGCTGCTAAAATTGGATATTCAAATGTTTTTCCCAGTTTGCTACAGATGACTTTTTCAAAAAAGATGCGAATGGAACCTTGTAAAGAACGGCTACTTTGTGTTGGTACAGGTAATCTTTCGATAGTAATTTCTGTTTTACCATCAACAGTCTTTTTACCTTTTCCTAAGGGTAAGAAAAATTCCCCGTCATAACCTATAGGTAAAAGATATTCGTTGTCGGCAATTTCTCGGTCAACTAGTAATTTCAGAGGTGCTGTTTTGGTGACGACAGTGTGGTCTACCACGTTGCTTAATTCTAAACCACTCAAGCCAGGGTCACTAGCTCGGCTGGTAGTAAATTGAAATGGTTCGGTAATAGATAATTGTTGCAGAAGGGGAGGTAATATGACATTTCCGATGTCTCTGCTTGTTTGCGCTACGGTTGTCAGATTAACTTGTGCTTGCAAACTTGCATGGGGTAACACCTCCACTAAACAATTTTGTAATAAAGTCGGGCGATCGCTCTGCAAATTTTGAGCATCTTGGGGACGAACGATGGTGACAGCAATTTCCTGTGTCAGCCAATCATCATTGTTACCTCTGGCTTTCATCCTGACAGCATTGCGATCGCCAGTTTCCTGCATTAAACTTTCCAGCACACTCCTTCCCCCAATTGAACGTTTGGGTGAAGGTGGGTTTAAGCCATCTTGCTCTAACAAACTTGCATTAAATTCTGAGGTGCTAACAATCAACTTCAATATATCTTTGTATTCGGTAATTCCTTGTGCCAAAAACTCATCGGGAATCACAAAACCAAGGTCAGCAAAACTTGTAACGGTAACACTATTTTCACTACCTTTTGGTGCTAAACGAATGCTACTTTTTTCTGGGAAAAATGGCAATTCTACGCCGTAGTTTTCTGTAAGATTGAGGACATTACAATAAAGAGTTTTATCACTATTATTTGTGAGTCTAATTTGAATAATTGGTGGTGTCCATTCACCATTGTCATTGGTATACTCTAACCGTATTTCTGCACTTGAGTTAGATGCTTGTCGTCCAGACAAGACAATAATTTCCATTTGGATATCATCAGGTTGAATGCGACTTGTCGCGGGACTTTTGAGTTGCAAAATGTTTTGCCAACGGGCAATATGTTCTAAACGCTGAACAGCTTTGTTAGCAAAGTAAGGCATGTAGCCAGCCTGAGTTGATTGTTCGGGAATGGGAGCAACTACAGGACGTTTACTAGCAGAAAGTACAATCCAATATTGATTTTTATCTGCAAGCAAGTGATAATCTGCATCTTCTGGTGTTGTTACTTGCTGCACATACAAAGAACCAGTGTTTGCCAGTGTTTGACGCGCCAATTCCACACCTGCGGCTTGACCATCGAAATACACTTTCAACGGGGGCAATGGTAGGCTTGTGATTACTGCCCAATAACTGGTATTTTCGAGAAGGCGATCGCTACCATCAATTATTTCTACTTTGCTCCGTTGTCGTAACACCTGGGTCAAGCGTGCTTCACCTAAAGCATTTCCTAAATCCCGTAACTGTTCAACAGGAGTGCCGACTGGGAAAATAGCTAGGAGAGTATCTCCACCATCAGTAGTTTTTGGGATACCGTGAAGAGCGCCAGCATCAATCACCCAACTATTTTCATTTTCACTGTAAGTCAAAGTCAAGTAATGAGAACGCTCTTGAATTGCACCACCTAAAAATGGTTTATCTAACTCCTGTGGATCAGTGGCGTCAATTTGTGGTGATTGTTCTTTCAGTTTGCCACTGATTAAAGCATTAAGATTTCTAGCTAAATCCCGATAAGTGATATTACCATTGGTTTTTTCCAGGGTTTGTAGCAAAAAGTAAGAAAAAGCACCACGAGATTTACCATCTTCAGCTTTATACTCTTTCGCTTGTTCGTAATCTCGACACGCAGATAACATTACGTGTCTACCCTTTGGTAATACTACCCCCGTGATTTTTTTATCTAAGCTGCGAGAAGCAGGTAATTCTTCGACAAAATTTAGATTGTCTTGGGCAAAAATATAGCTACTTAAAGGGCGATCGCGATAATCTGTAGGAGCTTGACGTACATTGACTTCTATGTCTCTTGTCCCAGAACCTGAGTGACAGCAGTCGAGAATGACGACAACATGAGGATTTTTTTGAGCAACTTGACTCAGGAGATAAGCTATTTCTTTATCGGCTAAATCTCGACTAGTGATTGTCCGACTATCGTAACAAACCAAAGTTTCATCCAAATGGTCTGGTTCTAAACCCCAAAATTCCTGTGGTGACTTTTGTTGCCCACCATGACCAGCATAGTAAAATAGTACAACATCTTCACTGTCAGCATTGCACAGATGCTTCCGAAAGCCATCAATAATTGCCTGACGAGTGGCATTTTGATTGATGAGTATCCAAGGCTGATTTGTTGGTTCTACCAAATTCCATTCGCGATCGCCAGCTACACGTTCCCGCAGATATGTTTCTACGGCGCTAATGTCGTTAACGCAACCCCGCAAAGATGGTATAGGTGGAACAGAAGCAGGATCGTATTCATCAATACCGACTAGTAGCGCGTAAATGTTTTTAGCCATAATTACTCCACTCAGTCAGGCTGTTTTGACATTTTTATCTGAATTAAGTTGGTGATAAATCACACAAGTTATGCATTATTTCTGAAATTAATGTTGCTTTGATATCATTGCTGGTTAAAAAAGTTTTTTGCTCAACCACCAATACACAAAGTATGCCAAGAAAACTCTTTTTTTATAAAAATTTACAGTAGTCTTATTTACATATAAAAACACTAACGCAATTCATAATACATTATTGTTGGTAGTTGATTGTTGGTTGTTAGTCAATAATCAATTGTTAGTGGTTAGTGGTTAGTAGTTGGTGGTTAGTAGTTGGTTGTTGCTAATTTCCAATGCCCAACGCTCACCCCTCATACTCCCCACACTCCTCATACTCCCCACACTCCCCACACCTCCCCATCTCCCCACCTCCCCATCCCCAACTAACATCCAACTAAATTCCAAAAATACCCATCTGGTGCGACAAAGGAAAAACTTGGTTCTCTAAATTCGTTTTCGGCAATATTTGTAAACTTTTGTATGGAACTAGCTTTTATGCGATCGCAAAACTGATGAAGTTCTCGTACTCTGTAGGTGTACAAACACATTCCCAAACTGCCTGGTTGTGCTGCTTCATAGCGGGAATCTAGATTTATTGAACTAGGAAAGCGAATAATATAAAGTCTGCCACTACGTGCTGCCATCATGTCAGTTGTAGAAGAACGCGGATCATCAAAGGCGGTGACAAAAAACTTTTCACCTGGCTGGAGATCAAAAATTTCTCTACCAGCTAAGGATGATTCATAGCTAGTCTCGACATCATCACGCACCCGTAACAAACCCAAAACTTCGTCATAAAACTTCAATGTTTCTTTGCTGTCATCTTGAATTACCATCCCCATGTGGGTAAACTGACTGGTCTTGAGAGGAGAATTGATATCAATGTTGCCGTAATCAGGGAGTGTATAACCAAACCTTTGAAAAAAAACTTGTCGTGTTAATGGTTGTAGCAGCAGCATTTCTCGCACTCCCACCATAGTTTCAACAAAAGGACGGTTTTTCCTTTCTTTGTGATAAATAACTTCCCAATGGGGACGGGTGAACCAGAGCGGCCAACCAGCTGCTTTTGCCTGTTCTACGTGATTTAAGATATTTATAATGTCGGCGGTTAAAGTTGTTGCCCAACGATTACCCTTGACTTTCATTGATCCCATCTTTAACCCGTTATTTATAGGGTTTTGCCAAATCATTAGACGAATCAAACCATGATCTGCATTTTGGTGGTAAAGGCGAATTGATCGTAAAGCTGAGTCAACACCATATAATTGCTGAGCTGTCGTTGCTGATAATTTACCTTCTTCACCAATGCGATAACCGAATTGCTGCCAATACTGAATCGCCGAGATGGGTTCTGGAACGCCAATACATACTTCATAGATGCCTTCGATGACATTTTGTTTTCCCTGATGCATATTTTTATATATGTATGCAACAAATAGTTAACTTGAATCAACCTTGAGCAAAGATACCTGGGTTTTTTTAAGTTGGGCTATTTTGAGCTTTGGGGTGTCATTTTTATTGTCGCTGTTATCAGCTCCAGCAAGTTCTGATAACATTTGACAAAATTGTTGATACAAATACAAATTCTCTCCCTTGTCTTCCTTGTCTTCCTTATCTTTCAGTTTGCCAAGTGTATCAGACTTATGGTGAAACGGTATGAGGCAATGTGTTTTCGTTAGTTTCTCCATTTTTCCCTTAGTATCCTCAACCTACAATTGTAAACATTAAACTTTTCTGAATCTAACTACTGGATTTTCCCTAAAGAAAAGGTTAAAAAAATTACAGATGTGTTTTTCACAAGGATAAAATCTACGCATCTACCCTAAGAATGAAGTTTTGGCTACTGAGTTCTCAACTATTTTTCTAACTGTCATGAAAAAAAGGTGGTTGCGGTGTATCAGGAATGTGGACATTACTATCTATGTCAACTAAAACTGGCCTGGCTGGATGCTATATCCAACTCTGCGATCGCCTTTGCCTATTACTTGATTCCGATCATAGTTGTTTATTCTGCTCGTAAGCGGCAAGATTTGCCCTTTCAGTGGATATACCGTTTAATTACAACCAGTGTTGTAATTAGTAGTACCATTGATCTGATAGAGGCTTGGATGTTCTGGCGCTCGCAGTATTGGTTGTTGGGATTACTCAAAGCGATCACGGCTTTTGGTTTATTGTGTGCAATGATCCTACTAGTGCGATCGCTTCCCAAAGTTCTGACTATTCCTAACTTCACAGAACTAAAGCAAGCCAATCACCAGCTTGAGTTGGAAATCAAAGAACGCCATTTTGCAGAAGAAGCATTACGGGAAAGTAAAGAGCGCTTTCACAACGCCTTTGACTACGCCGCTATTGGCATGGCGTTGGTGGGGTTAAATGGTAGTTGGCTACAAGTGAATCATTCCTTGTGTGAAATTGTTGGTTACTCAGAAGCAGAATTACTCTCTAAGACTTGCCAAGAAATCACCCATCCAGAAGATGTAGATACTGACTTTGACTACGTGCGTCAACTACTGACTAGTGAAATTCGCTGTTACCACATGGAAAAGCGATACATACACAAGCTTGGACACGTGGTATGGATTATGTTAAGTGTATCGCTAGTGTGCGACATCCACGGTCAACCCCTATACTTTATTACTCAGATTCAAGATATCACTGAGCGCAAACGGGTTGAACAAACTTTACAGCAGCAGGCTTATATTTTTGAAAATATCTCTGATGGCGTGATTATAACTGACTTATTGGGTCGCGTTATAGACTGGAACCGAGCTGCCGAAAAGATGTTTGGCTACGGCAAAGCAGAAGTATTAGGTAAAAACCTCGGCATATTGCATAAACCAGAAGAGTCGGCTGTACTCACACAAAAAATCATAGACGAGTTGCA
The DNA here is from genome assembly GCF_000317205.1 of Fischerella muscicola PCC 7414. Lineage (GTDB taxonomy): Bacteria > Cyanobacteriota > Cyanobacteriia > Cyanobacteriales > Nostocaceae > Fischerella > Fischerella muscicola. The sequence continues at coordinate 34,405 of NZ_AJLK01000124.1, forward strand.
CACTGCCAATCGTTGGGCTGGTGAAATAAATTTTGTTCGCAAAGATGGTACAGAAGGGGTATGCGAAACAGTATTTGTACCACTGTATAACGAACATGGTCAGCCCAGCGCCACCATTGGCGTCAACCGCAACATTACAGAACGCAAACAAGCAGAAGCCGCTTTGCAAAAAGCTAATGAGCAACTTACCTCTTGGGTGCAGCAACTTGAACAACGCAACCATGAAATTGCTCTACTGAGTCAAATGAGTGATATTCTCCAAGCTTGTCTCACAGTTGAGGAAGCATATAAAGTAATTGCTCAGTTAATCCAGCCTTTGTTTCCCGAGACATCAGGTGGAGTGTTTATTATCAGTTCCTCCAAACACTTAGTCGAAGCTGTGACTACTTGGGGAGACTCAACTCTTGCGAGTAAAAAAGTATTTTCACCCAAGAACTGTTGGGCTTTGCGACGGGGGCGATCGCATTTTGCCACAGCTGACGATCATAGTTTACACTGTAGCCACATTGAGGAAGACTTATTTGGAGGCGAAGCTCTTTGTGTACCAATGATGGCTCAGGGTGAGGCTTTAGGTATGCTACATTTCCATTGCCCACAAAAAGGACAACTAACAGCAGCCAAACAACAATTAGCCTCTGCGGTTGCTGAACGTATCGCCTTAGCTTTAGCTAACTTAAGACTCAATGAAGCCCTGCAACAACAGAGTATTCGCGATCCTCTCACAGGTTTATTTAATCGCCGCTACTTAGAAGAATCTTTAGAACGAGAAATCAGTCGAGCCGAACGCAGCCAGAAACGAGTAGGCATCATTATGATGGATGTCGATCATTTTAAAAGCTTCAATGACAGATTTGGTCATGAAGCCGGTGATATCGTATTGCGCGAACTTGGTGGATTTTTAAGAAAACAAATTCGCAAAGCAGATATTGCCTGTCGCTACGGCGGCGAAGAAATTATGTTGATTTTACCAGAAAGTTCTTTAGATGTTTGCCAAGAAAGAGCCGAACGAATTCGGCAAACAGTGAAGCATTTGGATATACAACATCAACGCCAGAAACTGGGTTGTATTAGCTTGTCATTGGGAGTAGCCATGTATCCAGAACATGGTATAACAGGTGCAGCAGTGATAGAAGCTGCCGATGCTGCTCTATATATTGCCAAAAAAACCGGACGCGATCGCGTCGTCATGGCTCAATCTCAGGTGAGTGTGTATTGAGCGTTAGGGAGACAAGGGGGACAAGAATTCGCATTGAAAACACTCTGCTACCTGGTGCGCCTACGCTGCGTTCCTTTGCGTTTAAAAACGCTACTTAGGTGAACCAATCAAAGTAAAAGCAGCCCAATCTCTAGAATTTGGATTTTCTTGTTTCATCTTTAATGATGCTTGACGCAAAGCACCAGCCACATCACCAGTTTTTTGTAACTGGCGATAAAACTCCATCATAAATTTAGCACTCGATTGCTCCGACACAGACCATAACGTGCCTATGATATTAGTAGCTCCAGCTGCCATGAGCGATCGCGCTACTCCAACTACACCATCTCCAGTAATTTTGCCTAAAGCCGTACGCTCACCACTGAGAACCACTAAATCTGCTTTTAAGTGCAACTCCTGGATTTCCTCAGCTGTAAGTAAACCATCATCTTGAGCAGAAGGTGCTAACACAATCACACCCACTTCCGGTAAAACATGGGTTGCCAGATGAATGATCCTAGCTTGGGTTAGCCTTTGTACAACAGCTGTTTCCGTTGCTGCATCCCCAACCAAAGCTTGAGTCTGGAACAACTTAGCAATACTAACTGCTTCTTTTGCTGCTCCTGGTAGAGGTGAAAAGTTAGACGATTTAGGATTACCAACTACTAAAATTTCTTGATTGCTATAAGATTCCTGATTTTGTCCAGTAGTAGTTTGTGCTAACGCAGGCGATAGAAAATTCCACAACAGGGCAGTACAAAAAAATACTTTACTTATAAGTTTCATTCTTGGCGACTAGCAATTGAGATTCGATAAATCGAACACCGATAAACACCGATGCACACCGATAATCCATCTGTGTTCATCTGTGTGCATCTGTGTTCGTTCTTCCCAAAAATATCAAACTCACGAGTAAACCCCCACTCATTTAGGATTCATAAATCGAACACCGATAAACACCGATGCACACCGATAATCCATCTGTGTTCATCTGTGTGCATCTGTGTTCGCTTTTCCCAAAAATATCAAACTCATAATTCACCTTGCTTCCCCAATTAGAGTAAACGCCGCCCAATTCTTCGGCGTATCAGGGTACTGTTTCACAAGCTTGAGCATCGCATCTCGTAAGGATTGGGCTTTATTGTTATTTTGCTGTAGCTGACGATAAAACTCCGTCATTAACTCGGCTGTAGGTGCATCGGGAACAGACCATAAAGAAACTAACACACTTTCAGTTCCAGCCGAAATAAACGAACGAGATAGTCCAATCACGCCATCACCAGAAATTCTACCCTCTCCAGTACTGCACGCACTCAAGACAACCAGTTCTGCATTGAGGGGAAGATTGATAATTTCATCAGCTGTTAGTAAACCATTATCCCCCTTACTAAGGGGAGCAAGAGCAAGCGCCCCCGGTATACCCAAATCCTCCCCGTAACTTGTACCATTTTGGCTACCGTATTCCAATAAGCCGTGGGTAGCCAAATGTATAAGTCTTGCTTTGGGTAATTGTTTAAGTATGTTCGTTTTTGTTGCTTGTCCGCCAATCATCGCAGGTGTTTGCAACAGTTGTGCGATCGCATTGGCTTCTTTTTCTGCCTCTGGTAGCGATTTTAATTTTATTTTAGGTAATATCGGCATTGGTGCGGGGTTGCCTACAATCAAAGCGGATGATTGAAACCTTTTGATGGAAGCATTTTCCCCTCTATCTTTATTTCTCCTTTCTCTAAGAGTTCGTGTTAAATCTAGCACTTGGATTGAAGGTGCGGTGAGAATAGTATGCTGTTCAATCAAGTACTTGCCATTTTGATCTTGCAGTGCTGGGAAAGGAACCAGAAATAAAGACTCTTGGGGAATGAAGACGACGTTAGCTTTGGGATCGGATGGTAATAAATCAGCAATGGGCGAAACTAGAATTTCGTGGAGTTGTTGTAACTGTTTTTTTTGACTTTGTTGATCGACAGTCACCTCTGCGGAAATAATACCGCGACTGTCATTCACACCCATATATTTACGGCTATTTTTAACCAGGTTTTCTAAAGACTTGTATTCTGTTTGCCATAAAAACTTCAAGTCACGCCGTCGGAAGTCAACTTTACCACTTGGCTGCACTACCCAAATAAATAGTTCTTGCTCTCTACCCCGTTGTTTGCCACGAAACTTAAAATCATCATGGGGAATGATTGTGTATTCTACAAGTGTGGCGTTTTGCTGACGGGCGATTTGGCGAATTTTCTCTATATTAGGTGCAGCATCAACAGATAAACTATAGGCAACTGATTTTACAGATGAGTTAGCCTTGATAGAATCTGTTGTTAATTTTCTAGCCAGTAACTCAGCAAAAGCACGGGCGCGTCCTTGTTCAGAAACTTCCAAGGCTGCTTCGGGTTTTTTACCAGTGATCAGAATTTGTTGTAGCAGGTTGTAGGTAGAGACTTGTGTATCAAAAATCGAGACTTTGTAGGTGTCGCTGAGTCCTAAACGCAGATTATCAAGTAACTTGACAGAATTACGCAGTTGTGATTCTGCTTCATTCAACTTGCCAGCACTAAAAAAAGCGTGTCCCAAATTGTTAAAAACCATCCCTTGGGCTGCTGGATCACCGATTTTCTGAAAAATTGCTAAACTTTGCTGCTGATGTTGAATAGCCTGTGGGTACTGTTGCAAATCTTCATAGACTAATCCCAAGCCACCTAAAGCTTCGGCTTCTAACTTATTATTTTTGGCAGTTTTGGCAATTTCTAAAGCCTGTTGATAATAATTCAGGGCTTTAGTGCGATCGCCTAAGGAATAATAATTAGATCCCAAGTTAATTAAAGTACTAGCTTTTCCCGCAGCATCATTAATTGACTCACTAATTTTCAAACTTTGTTCATGGAAAGTAATAGCCTGATCATACTTTTGTTGGTCGGCAGCAGCTGCGCCTAAGTTTCCCAAAGCAATTGCTTCCACAACAGTATCTTTAACTTCTCGTGCAATCTGCAAACTCTCTTGGAAAGTTTTAAATGCACTATCATAATCACCCAAAGACTTGTAAGCATTACCCAGATTTATTAATATCTTCGCCTCTGTTTTGCGATCTTTTAATTTTCGCGAGATTTGCAACGCTTTTTGATTTAATTCAATCGCAGTATTATATTTACCTAAGATGCGGTAAGCCTTAGCTAAATTACCTAAAATAATTGCTTCTGCTAAACTTTGCTTTGATTCCCGAACAACAATTAAACCTTGTTGATAATATTCAATGGCTTTAGTATAGTTTTCTTGATTGGCATAGATATCTCCTAGCGTGACTAAAGCAGCTTCTTCTCCTTGGCGATCGCGAACTTCTCGTGTCAGATTCAGGTATTGTTGTAAATGAGCGATCGCTTGCGGATAATCAGCGAGTTCTATGTAAACCGCACTCAGATTTTTCAGCGTCGTTGCTTCCCCCGGACGGTCTTTGAGAGTACGATAAGCCGTAAGCGCTTGTTGCCAAGATGTAATTGCTGAGTGTAATTGCTTTGCCTGATATTGTTCTACACCTTGTTTAAAGATGCGATCGGCTTGCTGACGATTTATTGTTTTTTGGGCAATGAGTGAAGCAGAAACAGTTGTCAAACCTGCATTAAAAGGTATAAAACCTGTAAACAAAGTGAGCAAAATTGTCAGGTTAATCAATTTGCATATTTTCAATATTAAACACAAACCATAATTTTCTTTTTGCATTTTCTCCTCCCTTCCCACTCCCACCTCTGTGTTCTCTCTTGCCTGGTGCGGTTTAATAAATTATTTTTTAACCGCAGTAGCCACAAAAAGCACAGAAAAAAAAGATAAGTAAAGCATTATGCTTAAAACTGAACTTCCCCAATTTAGTACATTTACACAGGGCTAGGTTCAGTTTAATTCAGTCTACTAGAAGTAGACATAGACTATTAACCCGCAATAAACTGCGGGCTTGTGGGCAACTAATTACCAACCACTAACTAATTATCATTAGTTTGTGTCGTTGTCTCACTATTTTCTTGTTTAACTTCCTTTTGTGGTTTTTGTTCTGATTGACTATCAAAGTTAAGATTTTGCTTGACATCCTGGGTTGGAACTACTACCTCTGGGGGATTTGACTGTTTTGATCCCCTATTTGGCAAGATTGGCACAACAACTGAACTAGAATCATTTGTTGATGGCGGTGGTGGAGTAAGCTTGATTTTAACTGAAGATGGTGGTGGTACTGACTGATTTACTGGAGATGGAGAAGGAGAATTTTGACGAGAGTTGCGTATTTCTCGCAGTTTTTCCACTAGAGATGGCGAAGAAAAGGTACTGGGTGTAGTGGGTGATGATACTTGTTCTGAAGATTGTCCTTGTTGTAAATCTTCAGTTTGAGAGTTATTTCTGGTTGATTCTTCTGTGGAGTTGCGATTTGAGGTTTCTGGTTGAGAATAACGCCGATTGCGCCGACTGCGTCGCCTGGAATTAGTAGCAGAGTTGACTGTTGACTGGGAAGTCTGTGAGGGTGTCGGCGAGGGTGTATCTGTGGATCGTATTTCTGCTGAAGTGCTTTGATTAGGTTGTTGAAAAACTGGTTTAGGAGTTGGTTGCTGGGGCTTGTTAAACATGGTGGTTATACCAAAACCTGCTGTTGCAGCAATCACAGCTACACCACTACCCAGAAGTACTTTTGGCGATCGCAGTTTTTTACTAGCAGGATTAATTTTGGCAAACAGTGATGAAAATTTTTTTTGATTCGCTATTTTTTGTTTAGGTAAGTTTTCTTGGTGCAACTGGGCAGATAAATCAATAGTTGGCACTGTTTGCGTAACTACGGGTACTGCTATCTGATTTATCCCGTCTCCTGGTAGCAACTTCAACCACTCTGCCACTGTTTGGGGGCGGAACTTGGCTTCAATTGCCATACCACGCATCACAGCTTGATTTACTGCTGCACTTAGGTGGGGTTGCAATTCGCGGGGTGTGGGCATTTGTTCGCGATCGCGCAATAATGCAGGCATGGGTACTTGTCCGGTTAACAGTGAATACAAGGTTGCTGCTAAACCGTAAACATCCGTTGCAGGTGTGCGCGGTGCTTGCGATAAGTATTGTTCAATTGGTGAATAGCCCTCAGACACCATACCCGTGTGAGTCTGCCTCACCCCACTATTAAATTCGCGGGCAATACCAAAATCAATCAGTACTACTTCCTGAGTTCCTTGGCGGAGAATAATATTATCCGGCTTGACATCTCGGTGCAGCAGGCCATTTTGATGCACTACTTGTAAAGCAGCCCCGATTTGCCGAATATAATGAATCGCTGTCGCCTCTGGTAGAGGAATTCCAGGTAAAACGTATGCTTCCCCTAAAGTTTCACCTGGAATGTACTCCATCACCATGTATGGCAGCCCAGACTCGACAAAAAAGTCGCTGACCCGGACAATATTGGGGTGGACACATGTAGCCAAGCGCCTGGCCTCATCCTGAAACTGACGCTCAAACTTGGCAAAATCAGGATGTTGTCTTAGCTTTTCATTCAGGGTTTTAATCACTACTACATGGTTTAAAAAGTGATGAGTAGCTTTGAAAGTTATGCCAAAGCCACCCCGACCAATTTCCTGGTCTAAGGTATACTTTCCACCCTGCAATTTTGTACCAGCTAGCATAGTGTTTTGATTTGGGATTTGAGATTTAGATCTGGGCATCCATTTTTAGATTTTAGATTAGCGTCAAATATTATCCTAATAATCTAAAATTCAAAATCGAATATCTCGATGGTGATCGGGAATCGGGAATCGGGGTGATGGGGTGATGGGCAGTGGGGGAAGTGTGAGGAGTGGGGGAAGTGTGAGGAGTGGGGGAAGTGTGAGGAGAATAATATAGTAACCAATTCCTCCTTGTCCCCCTTGTCCTCCGTGTCCCCGATCCTTTTAAAATTAAAAACGCTGACCGATACCAAAGTGAAATTTGCTTTCACCTTGGTCGTTGATGCCGTAGTCAGCGCGAATTAAGCCTAAGGGTGAATTAAAGCGTATACCTGCCCCGTAACCAAAACCAATACCTGGTTTACCACGTACTCCCCCTGGGTTGCCGAGTACAGTGTCACCAGAACCCAAATCAGAAGCGAAGTCACCAAACACAACGCCACCGAAATTTTGCCACACAGGAAAGCGGTATTCTGCTGAAGCTAATACGTAACTCCGACCACTACCAAGCTGGCCAGAATCATAACCACGTACAGAATTTGGCCCACCCAAGTTAAATGTTTGATAGGGTGGCAAATCACCAATCACGGTTCCAGCTTGCAGATTCACAGCAAATACCTGTGGCTGTTGAGAGTCAAATAATTTAATTGGCACAAATTGACTATAATTCGCCTCCAGGCGATTCATCGAAATTTCACCCTGACCGATAGGAATTGATTGTTCTGTTTTCAAACGTAAAACAGATCCTTGAGTTGGGTTAGCGGGATTATCCCGATTGTCTTTGTTAGCAGTAAAAGATACAGTTGTCAAGTCGTCAATGCCTGTACCACTAAAAGATAAAGGATTACCTTGGGCATCTACAGGGGTAATTTTACCGTCGCTATCGCGGATGCTAGTCCGACTGTAATTAAATCCTAAGCTGGTATCCCAGCCTTCAATTGGTCGCTGGAATGTTAAACCACCACCAAATTGTCCTTCCCGGACTTTATCGCCATTGGCTAATTTAATTTCATCATCAAAGGTATTCGACAACTCCCGATTCCGGAAAGCACCTACACTGTAACCAAGGGCATCAGGGTTATTGCTGCGATAGGGATTAGTAAACTTAGTATTAAACTGGAGGTCACGCGCGCCTACTTGGAGATTAGCGCCAAAAGAATTGTTAACGCCACCAACATTCTGGTCTTGAAAGGAAAGACTACCTACTAAACCTTGGTCTGCATTATAATTGCCCCCGACATTCACAGAACGTGCGCCCCTTTCCTGGAGTTGGTAAATGACGTCTAGCTTGGTTGCATCGCCTTCTAGGGCGACATTGACGCTGTCAAATAGTCCTAATTTATATAACTGTTGTAAGTCTTGTTTAACTAAATTTTCTTGAAAAAGTTCACCAGGCTTGAGTTTTATTTGTTGTCGGAGAAAATCTGTTTTCGTCCGCCCTGCTATTGGTTTACCTTGTTCATCTACTGTTTGACCTTGATCGTTGACAAAGCGAAACTTAATATCGCCTACTAACCCTTCTGCGACATCGACAGTTAAAACTCCTTCACGACTGGGCGTGATTGATAATACCCGCGCTACTTTGTAACCGTTGTCAGCGTACCATTGGTTGATTTGCTGTACTGCTTGCTGCAAGTTAGCAGGGCTAATTGGCTTCCCGATTTGAGATTGAAATGGTTTTAAGGCTTGCTGATAGTTAAGGGCTTTTGCACCAGAAAATTGTAGCGATCGCACGACGACAGGTTGTACTTGATAAACTACATTTAATCCTGCCTTGGTACTGTGGCTATTAACGCTGGCATTAGCAAATAAACCAGTGTCTAAAATTGCTGCCACATCTTGTTGTAACTGAGTTTGGCTAGTTTCGCCGCCAACTTGAGTTTTGATAATCTTGCTCACAATCTGCTGCAATTCTGGTGTTCCACCAACAATTTGTACATCCGTCGCAGTCACAATTAAATTACTGTCAGTAATTTCTTTACCTGTGTCTTTGTTTTGGGAAAATTGGGAAACGACAACTGTTTCCGGTGATGCGATCGCATTTACCTGTGCAGGTGTGACTTCGGTTACTGGTAATACTACATTTGCAGTTTTTTGATCCTGAGTAGAATTATTCGCAGGTACGGCTGTTGCTTGCTGAGTCACATTGCCAGTGGCTAAAGTAGCTAAAGTAAAAATTGCAGCAGAAGAAATTCGCATAATTATAGAGCCTAATTGACAGGAAGTTAGCTTGTACTTGTTGACCGAGGTTAGGCAATGGCGATAACACTAACTACCAGTCCCCTCCAATTATTTTCGGATAGATACGCCATTTATACCTCTTGCCCTTAAAGACAGCCAGAGGGAATTTTTTGTTTCTTGAGTGTTTAAATAAACGCTCAAGGGCTGACTACAAACGCATTAATTATGAGCTTTTCCCTTACGAAAAAATTGCTGTAAAATTTCCCCAGGTTTTCTATCCCAAGTGTCAATGTGTTCGTATATCAAGCCATCTTGGTTGAGTTTATAGGTAGAATATCCATTAAAAAATATGTGTGCTTGCCAAGGAACACGTAATACACCACGCACAGTCCATGTTGCTGTGATAATATCTTCAGCTGACTGATAGACATCGTGTAAATCGAAATGTATCTCTGTGAAAAATAAGCGAGCGTGAAAACGCAAAGTCCAGAAAATGATGCGATAATTGATTTTACCTTTAAATTTATTAACAGGGTCTTGAAAATATATATCTTGTGTATAAATATTATAGGAAATATCTTTTGCAAAAAGTGTGGGTAAATCGTGTTTCAGAGTTTCTATAACTTGATTAATTTGCGTTTGATAATCCACGCCTATTGCCTCTAAAAAATAGTGTTAAAAAGTCTTATTAATGTTTGCCAAATAGAAGATAATTATGTGCGATTTTCACTTAATCTATTCAAATCCGCAACCGAGGGAAAAGTCGCTGCTTGGGCATAAGGGCCTCTCCGTAACACCTTCGCTAGGGCATTATTATTTTCTCGTAAACCTTCGTAGAAAAAGAATACTTCTCCTGAAATACCACAAGCACGATTCAACTCAATTGCCTGTAAAAGCGGATTAGCACTGATTTCATAGGAACCAATTTTCATTAAAATTCCTGGCGCTAATCTTGCTAATTCTATACCTGCTAATTCCTTGTGAAGCAGCTGCTCAAGTGTACATCGATAACTGAAGACATTACGGCGATATATCTGTGGATGCAAAATATCCACTAACCCTCGTTCCAACCAAGTCGGCGAGTCTTGCAGATACTCCTGAAATCCCCAGCCAGGAATATTAGGAGCCATTGATACTATTAAATTAGGATTTATGGCTTTGACTGATTGATATAAACGGTCAAGAAATTCTGTGAGAATGTCAGCACGCCATTTTAACCACTGATAGTCTTTGTAATTTTGTGGGGGATTCTTACCAAGCTGCTGGCGATAGCGTTCTACGGTAATTTGGTCATAACCGCCTTCGCAAGGTAAGGCAGGCAAGCGGTCATCACCTTGAATACCATCAACTTCGTAATTTCGCGCAACTTCTAGTATTAAACTCAACATAAAATTTTGAACTTCTGGGTTGAGAGAGTTCAACCACTCAAAGCCGTTTTTCTTGAGTAAATTACCCTTACAATCACGGGCAGCCCATTCTGGTTTTTTTGCTAACAGTTGTCCCCCATTCATATTGTAGGAACTAGCAAATCCGTATTCAAACCAAGGGATGACTTTTAAACCAACTCGATGCCCAGCAGCAACTACTTCTGCTAGCGGATCACGCCCAAGAAATGATGGGTCTATTTCTATACCGAAACTCTGTTGCATAACTTGACTAGGATATAGTGTTGCTCCCTTACCCCAGACAACTGGAAAGACAACATTAAATCCTGTCTCAGCTAGAAAGTCCATTGCTGAAGCAATGCGTTCCTGAGAACGAAGAACCTTGCTATCGGTAGTTGTGAGCCAAACGCCTCGAGTTTCAATAATAGTCATCTTAGGGAACTCTTAACAGGGAATGGGGAACTTGGGCGCACAGGAGAGGGAGTGCCTTCTGCCACGGCGTTCCTTGTTCGCCCGCAGTGCAGTGCAAAGAGCGCCTCCTCTGCCTAATTCGTTCCTAGCTGACTATACCGTGCTTGCACCACCATATATACGCCATAGGCAATTAAGCCTAATGCCACAATACCTAGAAGCCAAGGCCCGTAAGGTTGTTGTGCTAGAGTCTGCAATGCTCGGTCTAAACCTCCTGCCTGAGTTGGATCATACTGAGTTGCTGCTTGAATTAAAAACCAGCCAATTATGCAGAATACTACACCCCGTGCAGCTACGCCAAATCTGCAAATTGTCATTACCCATTTGCGCTCTGCGTTACTCAATTCTGTTAAGTTTAGTCTTTTACGAATGTTATTACTAAAAGCTTGATAAAACTGATAAAAAGCAAAACCAATTATGAATGCTCCTACTGTGCCAATTAGCCATTGACCAAAGGGTTGAGAAAGTATACGTGCAGTCCAATCTTGAGTAGAGTTACTATTACTATTCCCACCAGTACCCAGAGCAAGTTTGATCGCAGTGAAAGCTAAACCAGCATAGATTAAATCGTTAATTACATAACCAATTCTTTGTGCTAGTCCTTTGGCATCTGTCCCTTTATTTTCTGGATCTTTGATGGCTTCTACAAAACGCCAAATCACATATCCAAGTAAGCCGATCGCTATTAAAGCTAGTAAAATTTGACCAAATGGCTGTTTGACTATTTCTTGGAGAGCGCCCTGAGAATCTGTGGTTTTTCCACCGCTTCCTACTGCTGCTTGCAATGCTAGGAATCCAACAATGGCGTAAACTACTCCTTTAGATATATATCCAAATCTAGCTAGTCGCTCAATCCAAGATGATGGATGGTGTATAAGTTGCTGTGTCATAGTTTTTGAATATATTCATAGCTATGCTTTTAGCAGGATATAGCTATGTTTTTCATCCATCTCAAGGAGAATTGCAGATTTTCAAGAGGTTGATTTATTAGTTTAATATAGTTGCTGAGAAAATCAGATTTTTTCTATTTAACGAACCGCCAAGACGCCAAGAGCGCCAAGGAAAGATAGATTTTAGTTTGTCTTTTAAGATATTTACTTAGAAAATTATGTTAGACTAGGTGAGAAATATAGTTATTTTTAAAACTAGTCAAGATATTATTATATTTAGAGAGTTTAATTATTATTTCGAGATTTGTTTTTCTAGTTGAAAAGTTTACGATTGGGGAATTTAAATAATTAGTTATGTCCTCAAGTTAATAACTATTTTTTAGGAGGTAGGTAAGTTATGTCTGTGCTAGAGGCTAACTGGAAGCACGATTATATAACTACTAACGGAATTAGGCTGCATTATGTCACTCAAGGAGAAGGGCCATTGATGTTGATGCTGCATGGCTTTCCTGAGTTTTGGTATTCGTGGCGGCATCAAATTCCAGAATTTGCTAAATATTTTAAAGTTGTGGCTGTAGATTTGCGCGGTTACAATGACAGCGATAAACCTAAAGAACAATCTGCCTATGTAATGGATGAATTTATTAAAGATATTCAGGGAGTAATTCAGGGATTAGGATACGAAAAGTGTATTTTGGTTGGTCATGATTGGGGTGGTGCGATCGCTTGGTGTTTTACCTATGCTCATCCAGAAATGGTAGAGCGATTAATTATATTAAATATCGCTCATCCAGCTAAGTTTAGTGAAGGGTTACGTACACCAGTGCAATTGCTCAAAAGTTCTTATGTGTTTTTATTTCAACTGCCTGTGCTACCAGAATTCTTGATTCAATCCTTGGATTATCAACTACTTGAAAATGCTTTTAAAGGTATGGCAGTGAATAAAAATGCTTTTAGTCAAGCTGATATTGAAGCTTATAAAAATGCTGCTGCTAAACGTGGAGCATTGACAGCAATGTTGAATTATTATCGCAATATTTTTCAAGGTCAAATTTTTAATAAAAATTGGGGAGTTTTAGAAGTTCCAACGTTAATGATCTGGGGTGAGAAAGATACTGCACAAGGGAAAGAACTCACTTACGGTACAGAAGCTTATGTGAGGGATTTACAAATTAAATATATTCCCGACTGTAGCCACTGGGTACAGCAGGAACGACCGGAATTAGTAAATCAATATATGCAGGAGTATTTGGGGCTTTAAACTATGTCTATTGCTCCTTGGCGAAATGCGATCGCTCGCGCTCTTCATCGCAACCGTAGCCTTGTTTATGCTCGTTACTTACAACTAGCAACCGTAAGAGCTGATTGTCGTCCTGCAAATCGTACTGTGGTGTTCCGTGGTTTTTTAGAAGATACCAATAAGCTCAAATTTATCACTGATGATCGTAGTGAAAAAATTGACCAAATTCAACAACAACCTTGGGCAGAAGTTTGTTGGTATTTTCCTAATACACGCGAACAATTCCGCATCAGTGGTTGTTTAACTCTGGTAGGATGTGATAATTTTGACCCAGTGTTACAACAAGCCCGCAATACTACCTGGCAAGAACTTAGTGATGCTGCACGTATACAGTTTGCTTGGCCTCATCCTGGTAAACCCAGGAGAATGGAAGAACAAAAAACCTTTGTCCTTCCACAACCTGATCCGATGCAGCCACTAGCAAATTTTTGTTTGTTGCTACTCGATCCGGTTAAGGTAGACCACTTAGAATTGCGTGGTGAACCACAAAATCGCTGGCTTTATTGTTACGATGACCAACAAAAAGAGTGGTCTATCCAGGCTATCAATCCCTAAGTGTTGTTGGGTGTTTAATTGTTAGGCTCTTCCACATCTAAATTACTTATAATTCATTCTCCAAAATAAATTCCTCTATCACCTCTTACCTCTGTGTTCTCTGCGCCTGGTGCGGTTCAATAAATAACTTTTAAACCGCAGAGAACGCAGAGAGCGCAGAGAGGAAAAAAGAGATTTTATGAGTCGCCTTGAAAGGACTGGGTAATTATCCTATTGCTTAACAACATTTCAAAACTTGTTGCATGTCTAATAAAAAAATAGTTTTTGTGGCTTTTTCTTGTGAAACTATAATGGCGTGACTAACGATTTCAAGCAAACCAGACTGATAATAAGACTGTGATAATGGTTGCATCATTTCTAGGGGCAACTCAAGCAAATCGGGTGGTTCATATATGAGAATTCCGCAGAGTTGTGCTTGAGAAATGGATGTAATTATTAAAAAAGATTGGCTTTCTGGTAATTGATGCACATTTTCTATGCCTAAGCGCTGATGTAAATCTAAAACTCGGATTACGTGACGACCAATCTGGATTAGTCCCATTTTGCTGAGTTTGTGATTCTCTTCACCAGGACAATTCACAACCTTTAATACTGCTTTGATTGGTAGCGCTAAGCAGTAATCTGCCACTGTAAATGTAATGAATTTTTCTGCCTTGGACTGGTTTTGCATGGTTTTTATGTAGCCCTCTCCAGCAGATTTGCCACCATCGCTAATAGCTTTTGTTCCATGTAGGGCTTAGTCATATAGACAGTGGCTCCCAATTGCAAAGCAAGCAAGCGGTGCTTTTCGCTACTTTGAGATGACAGAATTAAGACAGGAATATCTGCTAAACCAGGGATTTGTTGGCGGGATCGCAGAAATTCAAATCCGTTCATCCGAGGCATTTCGATATCACAGATCACTAGCTGAATATCGCTGAGGTGCTGGAACTGCTCAAGCCCCTTGTGGCCATCCTGTGCTTGAAATACAGAGTAGCCAGCTTTTTGCAGAGCGATCGCTACAGATTGGCGCGTAGTTAGTGAGTCGTCTATGATCAAAATCCTTGCCCCTGCTTTGATATCGGAGTTGGAAGCAGATAGCGCTGGTACGATAGTATGAGACTGAGACAGTAACGGTTGTTTAGGGCTTGGTGGCAGCAGGGAGGGGATTGACTTTGCCCAAACCTTAGAGGTTTGGACATTGTACTGCTTAGCCAGAACTTTTTGGAGCAATGTTCCCCCATCTATCACCAATGCTAACTGACCACTAGCCAGAATACTAGCGCCGTGAACATAACTGGGTGCTGTAATCATTGACCCCAAAGGGCTAATTACCAATTCCTGCTCCCCTATGAGTTGCTCGACTTCTAAGCCAAAAAGTTCATCTTGGCAGCGAATCAACAGTACGGGGAGTGGGGAAGCAGGAGTGGGAGGGTGAGAAAGGGGGATCGGAGAATTGTAATCTAGAATACTCGCAAGTGAGTAAATTGGCACTAGTTTCTCATCCTTCTCCTTACCCCAGCGGAGAAATTTGTTGCTATTTCGCTCTTGGATTTGATGAGATCGGGGAATGAGAATTTGTTCAATGGCATCATCAACAAAGGCATAGGTTTTGCAGCCAACCTCACAGATGAATAACTGAGCGACAGAGTTTCTAGCTGTTGCAGAATCTGGGGAAAACGACCAAATATCTCACCTAAAGGTAACATTCGGGCTTCGATTAAAGCACCTTGGGTAATTTTCAGCAATTGCTGCTGCTTTTGTGATGTTTGCTGAGAGGCTCGAGTCAGCAGGTCAATAGCTTCAGCAGTTTCTGCTAGTTGTACCGTATGATCCAGAAGTGACTGAATCAGGTAAGCGTTGTCACCAGGCTGTGTCCAGAAATGAGAGTGAGTTGGCACAATGGTTGACGATCGCATAGTCTTAGAGGCTTTGCGGGCTTTCTTGGCAGAAGTTGTTGGCGATCGCTCTAGTAAGCTAGCCTGGCGCTTGTACTGATCTTGAAGTTGAATGAGGAGTTTTTGATGTTGTTTAATTTGGTTGAGAAGCCTTTTACTGCTAGCTTGTAGCTGTTCGGTCTGAAGCGACTGATGATTTTGGTTAGTGACTAATTCGCCAATAGAGTAATTAAGCTGGTCTAGATGCTTCACACTCACCCGGACTGTGGGAGACGGTGAAACTTGCTCTTTAGGAGGTAGAGGATTGAAAGGACTAACAGATTGCTTCGGTTGCGGAGAATTGTAGACGGCGCTGGGGTCTTGGTCTACGCTCACATCAGAGTTGTTTTGTGTAAATTGCTCTAAGTGTTGTTCCGTTATTGGCTCAACTTGGGTTGTCTGTTGTCCCCAAATGCTCTCTAGAGAAGGAATTTCTGCCTCATTGCCTGTTGCCGAGCTAGAGGTAACAAAAAATGCCTCAATCTCAGTGCTTTGCTCGGCAAGTAGTTGTAACTCACCAGAAGGTTCACCACCTTGGATGCGATCGCCAGCCAGCACTGCTGCATGTCCGGCTTGTAAGTCCCGCAGAGCAAGTTGAGTGATGAATACTGCTTGGTCTGGATGGTTGTCCAAAGCAGTAAGTACTGTTTGTGCGATCGCTCCAAATCCCGGTAGATTTAAAGATTCTGCTAAACCCAGGAAAACTTCTGCTTGAGTTCGCAAAAGAGCAGCAATTTCTTCAGGCTGGCCATTGTCTAAAATTGCGGCAATTTGCTCTAAGCGCTGAGTCACACCAATTTCAAATAGGGACTGGGTTAAATCGAAACCCAACTCTGCTGAGGTAGGAAGGTATGCTTCCCGACCAAAAAAGTCTCCTAATTTTTCTTGTAGTCGGGCAAAAATAGCAGCGGCTCGATCTAAAATTTCAGCCTGATCAATCGAGCCACCAGTCAGTTCCGCAACTAAAGGCAGTCGCAGACATTCAAATCCTTCAAATAGTAAGGCTTCAACTTCGGGATCAATGACCACATCGGGTTGACACAGGGCTTTAAAAATATCTTCTAGAGAATGAGCCACCGTAGCAATGGTTTCTAATCCCACGCTCGTTGCTGCCCCTTTTAAGGTGTGGGTAGCTCTCATCAAGTCATTAACTTGATTGATGCCCCAGTTTTCTCTGAGGTTCAACAAACCTTGTTCCAAAGCTTGTAGGAGTTCTGGTGCTTCTTGCAGAAAGTATGGATACGTTTGCTCACGGATAGTCGGGTCTTTGGTCATGCTTGAAGGTTTATAGTTTTCTCGTTAAGGCAGGTGGGAAGGTGGGGAACTCGGGCCCCTGGTGGGGATTAGGGGCAATGGGGGGCTAGGGATCCCCACTTTGTGGGGTTGGGGGCAATGGGGAGATGGGGGGCTAGGGGTCCCCACTTTGTGGGGTTGGGGGGCAATGGGGAGTGTGGGGAGTGTGAGGAGTGTGGGGAGTGTGGGGAGTGTGAGGAGTGTGAGAAGTAGAATAATAACCACTAACCACTGTACAGACGTGCCATGGCACGTCTGGTACAAACAACCATCAACGACCAACAACCAACCACCAACAACCAACAAATTTAGCTGACTTTGAATTGTTCGCTCTTGGATTGGAGGTCTTGAGCTGTTGCTAGAAGCTCTTTGAAAGATGCGGAAATCGTGACAGAATCCTTTGAGGTTTTGTTGGCAATCGCTGCTACCTTTGTCATAGTTTGGCTTAACGATTGGCACTGCTGGGTTTGTTCCTGGGTGGCGTGGGTAATACCCGTGACAAGTTGGCTAATTTCAGCCGTAGCATTGACGATCGCATTAAGATTCTGACGAGCTTCATTGACTACAGTGGTTCCCGAGGCTACTTGTTGAATACCCATTTCCATCGCTCGAGAAACTTCAGCTGTATTGAGCTGAATTTCCTGCACTAGTTCCTCAATTTCAGTAGCTGCATTCGCCGAGTGACGAGCAAGCGATCGCACTTCATCAGCAACAACACCAAAACCACGCCCAAACTCCCCAGCGCGTGTGGCTTCAATCGAGGCGTTTAAAGCCAGCAGTTGGGTTTGGGTCGTAAAGCTGCTAATCAAGTTGACGACTCTAGAAATCTTTTGGGAAGATTCAGAAAGGCGCAGCAGTCGCTGGTTGGTTTCCATGACTGTTTCTCGGATGTCTTCCATCTCATCCACGGTGCGATCAATGGCTGCATCCCCCGCCATCACTGTCTGATTTGCCTGCTGAACTGCGGCTTCGACTTGGTGAGCGTTGATTTTCACTGCTTCGGTTGAGCTAACCATCATCCCAATTCGTTCCAAGGCTTGTTCGAGAGCCTGGAATTGCTCTTGAGCATTAGTTGCTAGCCTCGTGATGGCAGATCCATTTGCTTGAGAGATTTGAGTGACTTGAGTGGCGGCAGTTTGCATCTGAATGACGATTTGTCGTAAGCTACCTAAGGTGTTGTTATAGGCATCAGCAACAGTACCAACTTCTGTGTCTGTGACTGGAGCGCGGACGGTGAGGTTGCCTGCCAATGCAGGTCGGACTGCTGTTAGTAATCGGATCACTTCTTGTTGAAGCCGCTCTTTGGCAGTCTTTTCTCGGTAAGCAGCTTCTGCCAATTGCTGCGATTGTTGTTGCAGTTGCTGGATGTATTCTCCCTGCTGGATGGCAATGTTGAGTTGAGCAGCAATTTGTTTGACAAATTCAATGTCTGTTTGCTGCCAATGGCGAGGGGCGCTACACTGGTGGATGCAAAACAGGCCCCAAAGTTCTTCTCCTTTGAGTAAGGGTACAACTAAGTTGGCTCGTACCTGAAACTGGGAAAGAACGTCGATATAACAATTCGCCAAGCCTGCCTGATAAATATCGTCGATCGCACAGTACCGTCCCTTTCTGTACTGTTGGGCCATCTCTTTGCTGAAGCAATTATCTGTAACTTTGACTGCTAATGCCGAAACATAACCCGGTTTGACATCCTCAGCAATAGTTTCTCCATCACGGTAGCCGGACTCGGTGTAAAATTTGTAGAGGACGACGCGATCTACCTCCATGAAATTACGGATTTCTCTGGCAGTGGTCTCAAAGGTGTTTTGCAAATCGAGGGACTGCCGAATTCGCTCAATTGTCTTACCAATTAACTTTTCCCGCTCAGCTATCTTCACCAGTTGTTCTGATGTAGTTCGCAGTTGTTCGATGTAGTCTATTTGCCGTATTCCTACACCAATTTGCACACAAATTTGTTTCAAAGCTCTCACTTCAACCTCTGTCCATGAACGAGGTTCACTGCTTTGGAAAACACCAAGTAGACCCCAGAGGTTGTTGTCCTGGAAAATTGGTGTGAGTACATAAGCTTTGATTTCCATTGCCTCTAAATTTGCGATCGCATCCGGCGAGTGACCAGAGGTATAAATATTATTCACCACTAGGCTTTGACGATGGCGATACAAATCTTCTGTGTTTGGGAAGACAAATCCCATATACCACTGTTGCCAAGTATCCAAGCCTTTGATTACCGACTCTGCAACCAGATTGCTACTGCCATCGGCATTGCAGCGACAAATTGCTACGCGATCGCACTTCAGCAACTGCCGCACTGTTTGGCTGGTAATGCGAAAAATCGTGTCCAAATCCTGAGACTGGAGAATCTTAGGAATTAGCTGGGCAACTACATGGTCTACTTGAGCAGCTTTAGCCATTTGTGTGGCTTGTGTCTCTAGCTGCCAGACGTACTCTTTCTCTTGCAGAGTTCTCCCCAGTTGCAAAGCAATGCCAGTCAGTAAGTTGACATCAATTTCTAGCCAATGCTTGAAACTGCTGTGTTGAAAGGCACTTAATAAGCCCCAAAGCTTTTCTCCTTGTTTAATAGCAACAATCAGGCAGGATTTAACGCCAAAATACTCCAAGGTTGCTAAATGACAATCACTTAAGCCAGCGGTGAAGTTTAATTTCATCTTCTAGCCAATGCCTAGTGTCGCTGTGTTGATAAGCACATAACAAGCCCCAGAGTTCCTGCCCCACAAAAATGGGAGCGATCGCACAAGCTTCAATCTGGAAGTTTTCAAAGGCTTCTAAATAACAATCACTGCCACCAGTAATACGAGCAACGTCATCTACTACATAGGGTTTATTTTCCCGAAACAGGCCACCTTGGTGCTGCTTGAGATAGGTATCATCCCAACTTTTACCGACTATTGAGTGTAAATTCGGCACTTTAGACTCAAAGACAAAATGACCACAATAGTCTGAGTTAAACTTGTAAATGGCGACTCGCTCGACATTGAGGAGTTTTTGTACTTCTCGAGTTGTAGTCTGAAATATGTTTTCCTCATCGATTGTCTGGCGGGCCTTTTCGCTGACACGGGCTAGTGCTTGCTGTTCGTTGCGAAAAATTAATGACTGCAAACTTAGCCTCAGTTCAGTCACAATCTGGTAGAGCAGAGTTCCAAAGGCGATTATGGGTAAAGATTCCTTCAGACTAGGTGTATAACCGTTTACCATCGACTCAGCTAAGACAACGCCTTGGTTTTGGCTCTGAAGCTGATATAACAAAACTCTGTCAGCGTGTAAATATTGCTGAACTTCAGTGACTGTAGCCGCCAATAGAGTATCAATTTTTTCTGCCTGGCGCATTTGCTTGGCAATGGTAAATAACCAATCCATATTCATAGAATCTTTGCTCCAGGCTGGTACATCACTACTGTTACCACTCCTAAATGATGAGTTACCAAAAATAACAGGATTGAATCTTGATTCAGATTGCTCTAAGTTCTGCATAGTTGCATCTGGCGAGTTAGCATCCAGGGTTAAATCTGCTGACGAATCAGTAATTTCTTGGTTGTCTTGGGTATTATTTTTCATGAGTTGCCTCATGAATCGTGCAATTGGAGAATTTACGTCTCTCTCTCCTGATGTTTTTTCCATAGAGGGCAATGAATAATGGCTTGGAGGTCTAAAACAGCATCGCTGCACCCAGGTAAAATTCCTTGGATCAGTGGCAACAGATCAGGTGGAAATAAGCCAAAAGGGACTGCTTGGAGTTGCTGTAAGTCGTGCAATTCTATGTCGTTGACTTTTTGTACTACAAGTCCTATTGATTGGTGATTGATTTGCACTACTATGATGGCGATCGCAGTTAGCGTTGGCTGCAACTGCAATAGAGATGGATAACCAACAAAGTTGTTAAAATCCAACAACCATAGCATTTCTCCCCGCCAGTTGCAAATTCCTAAGATGCAATCGGGCATTTCCGGAATTGGCAAAATTTCTGTCACATCTATTTGGAGAATTTCGGCGATTTGCTCTAAAGGCAACAGCACACTGTCTTGAATTCCCAAAGGAAAGCGGAGTAGACGCACTCTAGTGTCAGGTAGAAGTGGCTCTAATATCAGCGCTTCCAGAGTGTTGGCTGCTATTAGCTGTGAATCAGATGATTGTGCCATCACGTAGGTTCCTATACAGCGGTTAAGCGCAAGACCGTGTTTGTCAATTCTTTTTGGTCTACTGGTTTGGGGAGATAAGCATCTGCTCCCAGCATTGCGCCCCAAAGTTTGTCAACTTCTGTTCCTTTTGTTGAGCAAATCACGACTGGAATTTGCGAAGTATTGGCATGGGTTTTTAGTTCACGGCATAGTTCAAAACCACTCTGTCCAGGTAAGATGACATCGACAATGACCAAATCCGGTTTTTGCTGACTGAGCTTCATCCGAGCTTCTTCACAATTTGTAGCGCTAACTACTGATAAACCAGCTTGTCTGAGGTAATAACTCAGTACCTCGGTTTCTGTCAAACTATCTTCAACTAAAAGAACCGTGATCATAATTTTCTTTTGATACTTTACACTTCAAGAAATAAGGCAGCTATGCTGAGATTCAGTCCTAATGAAACAGACCTTTTCCCCTATACCCTCTTTCAAGCCAGCCATTCATGAACGTTTGTACACCAACAAACATGAAAATTTGACTCTGACTACACCCCTACACCCTTTTTCAAGTTAGATATCTAGAAAAGTTTTTTCTTAAAACCTTGTAATCTCAAATCCAAAATCCACATCCAAATCTCTCAAAACTAGTTGATGATTCCTGATGTCATATCAAGTCCGGCTGATTGCTTACGATATAAATGATTTAAGGTGAGTCTTCAACAGAGGGGCAGCTGCGGGAAGAGTGAAACAAACAAGTTGTCACTTGTTCTAATACTTGTAGTCCCTGCAAAGCACCTCGCACTAGTCTAGTTGCAGCAATTGGTTGTTTCAGCATACCTATAGCCAACGATAAAGGTTTAAGGGAACCATTAGAATTCAGTGTGGAATTGAGGTTAGGTAAATTGCGATCGCATCCATCACTCACAACCCGCACCATTCCCACTCTTACCCCAGTAGAGTTGAAAAATTTCAGCACAGCAAATCCTTCCATGTCCACAACATCGGCTGCTAAAATTTGACCAAGCTGGCGTTTTTCTGTACTCAACCAAATCATGCGATCGCTTGTGAATGCTTTGACAACAGCAGCCTGATGGAGACTCTGCTGCAAAGATTCTGTCAAAGTTGCATCGCACTCATACACCAAAGTCTTGCCAGTATTTTCCTGATAAATACAATCTGCGTACACTACAATATCCCCCACTTGATACTGGGGTTGCAGACTGCCACACAAACCCATCACTAACACTTTGGATTGTGGATGATTCAAGATATTTTTTATGTCTTGACTTTTTTGCAAATATGTGTATGTATTTTCTACACCGATAGGTATGGGTATCACAGACGGTGTAGAACCAGTAATGCGGCTTAAGCCTCGGCACACAGCTTGATACTCCGCACCTTGACAGACTAGGATTGCTTGGATTGTTGATGAATTGAACACTTTTGTGAAAATAGGGAACTAGGGACAACAGAAGAACAAAATCGTAGTGTTTTTAAACGCAAAGGAGCGCAGAGTGAACGCAAAGGGACGCAGAGAAAGTCCAAAAACTCTGCGTCCCTTTGCGTCCCTCTGCGTTTAAAAATATATTATTTTCGCTGCCAACGGATTTGATATAACTTCTAATTGTATGCCTGTGTGATTAAACTTAAGATCAGCAGTCAGCAAAAATCTCAGTCATGAAGGTAAAACCTCATCACTCTAAGTCTCTCCGTGAGCGCTTCAATATCTCTAAATTAGCGATTCAGCATCCCCGACTGACGGTGAGTTTTTGGTTAGCTGTGATGATAGCGGGAATATTGGCTTTTAGTTCCCTGAAGTATGCTTTGTTTCCAGATATTACTTTTCCTGTTGTAGTGGTAAATGCAACAGCTCCACTTTCGACAGCCTTAGATACGGAAGCAAAGCTCACCCAACCCATAGAACAACGCCTCAATTCTTTAGAAGGGCTTGATAAAATCCGCTCTTCTACCTATCCTGGTCAAACAGTTGTTAGTTTGTCTTTTTTTGTTGGTACTAACCTGGAAAAGTCTACGGCAAGGGTAGAAACAGAACTCAAACAAGCATCCTTAAGTGAGGGTTCGTCTTTTAAGATTATTCCGATTAGATTGAATGAGTCTGCTGCTGTTAGTTACGCCGTTGAGAGTCAATCGCGAAATTTAACAGAACTGACAAAGTTAACTAACGAGCAAATTATACCTGCGATCGCCAAACAGCCAGGAGTTTTAAGAGTAGATTTATTAGGCGCTTCTGCTGCTAGCCAACAAGGAGCAACATTAGTCAGGTTCAACGGCAAAGATGCACTTGCTATTCAGGTAATTAAACGTGGTGATGCGAACACCTTGGAAGTGGTTTCTCGGGTAGAAAATCAGGTGCAACAGTTACGTTCCACGTTGGGTGATGTTCAACTCACCCTAGCTGCTACGCAAGCAGAGTATATCCGCAAAGCCACCGATGCCACTATTGATGCTTTAATTGAAGCCATAATTTTGGCGGTAATCGTGATTTTTCCGTTTTTGTGGAATTGGCGAGCGACTGCAATTTCTGCACTGGCGATTCCGATATCTTTGTTAGCAACTTTTATTGTCATGGCCTTGTTTGGCTTCAACCTAGAGACAATTACACTATTGGCTCTAGCTTTGGTGATTGGCAGTATTGTTGATGATGCGATCGTTGATGTCGAGAATATTATGCGGCACGTCGAGGACGGAGAACACCCCCGACAAGCTGCCTTTTTAGCTACTAATGAGATTGGGTTGACAGTCACAGCAGCAACTTTTACAGCAGTTGCCGTGTTTTTACCTATAGGTTTAATGGGTGGAGTAATTGGTCAATTTTTTAAGCCCTTTGGCATTACCGTTTCCGCAGCAATGCTAGCTTCTTTGCTAGTTGCCCGGACTTTATCGCCTGTTTTGGCTAGTTACTGGCTCAAACCCAAGCCTTCTGGTTCTGGATGTCGTCAAGAAAGGAGATGGCCGAGTTTTGCCCAATTATACCATAATTTACTGGGTTGGTCGCTGAATCATCGTGCCATAGTCATCGGTTTAGCTGTGCTGAGTTTTGTAGCGGGTATAGCTTTGATTCCACTAGTTCCCAAAGGGTTTATACCGAAGTTAGACCGGGGGGAATTCAATATAGTTTATACGACTGCTTTACCGAATTTCGCGGAGTTAGGACAGGGAGATGAGGACACAGTAAATTTTGTTCCAGACTTTTCCCCATCTCCACGTTTACCTGTTTCCGATTCCGTTTCATCTCTTTTCCCTGATGAATCTCCAATCACAACTATTTTGAATAACTCTGCTGAGGTGGGTAAGAAATTGGAGGAGGTAGTGAGAAAGTCGCCGGCAGTAGAAACAGTATTTACTGTTGTCGGTACGCGTGAGGGAGAGCCGAATAAAGGCAAACTTTACGTCAAACTTAAAAGCGATCGCAACATCAAAACCTCAGAATTACAAGATCAGTTTCGTTCCTCTTTGCCTAAACTTGAGGGTGTAAGTCTTAGCGTTGAAGACATCCAATTTGTTGATTCTGGCGCGCAAAAACCTTTAGAAGTAGCATTACAGGGTAATGATCTCAACACCCTCAGTCAAACTGCCGAGACACTCAAAGAACGTCTGCAAAAATTGCCGGGATTTGCTGATGTTACTGTCAAAGGGACAACCAATGCCCAGGATAAAGTCTCGCAAATCGAACGTTTGAATAATCAACGGGTTGCCTATATTAGCGCCAATCTGGGGCAGAATTTACCTCTAGGTGATGCTACCGATAAATTAGTAGCTGAAGCTCGAGCGGTGATGCCTGCTGGTGTGACTTTGAATTTAGGAGGTGATTCTGAACGGAGTGGTGAAGTTTTCGCCAGTTTCGGCACTACTTTGGCGTTGTCGGCATTGTGTATTATTGTTGTACTCATTGCCCTGTTCCGCAGTTGGGTAGATCCAGTGGTGATTTGTATTTCTTTGCCTTTAGCACTAGTAGGGGCAATGTTGGCGCTGGTAGTCACTAAAAGTGACTTTGGCATGATTTCGCTGATTGGCTTTGTGTTTTTGCTGGGGCTGGCTAACAAAAATGCCATTCTGATTGTAGATTGTATTAATCAGTTGCGAGATGGCGGCTTAAGCCAGAAAGAGGCTATTCTCCAGGCTGGGCCGATACGTCTGCGCCCAATTATGATGACAACTGTCTCGACCATTTTAGGTATGCTTCCTATAGCCTTGGGTTTGGGAGCAGGTTCAGAATTGCGATCGCCTATGGCAGTTGCTATTGCTGGTGGGTTAGTAAGTTCCACCATCTTGAGTTTAATTGTTGTCCCAGTTGTATACGCCGCCCTTGATGATTGGTTTCCTAGACGTAGAAACACCAAACCCAGAGGATAGACTGATAACATAATCTATCTGTGTTCCATCAGTGTTCATCGGTGTTCGTTAACCAAAATCAAACTGTGGACACTTGCCAAAAACCTTATATTACTTCCTCAATTCACAGTCTTACGTAACTGATAATGCGTGTATTTGTTACAGGTGGTACTGGTTTTGTTGGCGCTAACTTGGTGCGGTTACTTCTAGCAGAAGGATACGCCGTTAGAGCATTGGTACGCCCTAATAGCCAATTAAATAACCTCCAGAATCTGGATGTAGAAATCGTTAAGGGTGATTTAAATCACCCAGAATTGTGGCAGCAGATGCGGGGTTGTCAGTATGTTTTTCACGTGGCTGCTCACTATTCTCTTTGGCAAAAAGACCGGGAAGCCCTCTACCAGCATAATGTTTTGGGTACGCGCAATGTCCTAGCTGCTGCCAGAAAAGCTGATATTTCTAGAACAGTTTATACCAGTTCTGTAGCGGCTATTGGAGTGGGGCCTGGTGGTACGATTGTAGATGAAACTTATCAAAGTCCTGTAGAAAAACTAGTTGGTTACTACAAAAAGTCTAAGTTTTGGGCTGAACAAGAAGCCATGCAGGCAGCTGGTGATGGTCAGGATGTGGTTATAGTCAACCCTAGCAGTCCGATTGGAGCTTGGGATATTAAGCCAACGCCGACAGGAGATATTATTGTGCGGTTTTTGCGACGGCAAATGCCTTTTTATATGCACACAGGACTGAATTTTATTGATGTGCGGGATGTGGCGAAGGGGCATTTGCTAGCTTTGCAAAAAGGTAAATCTGGCGATCGCTACATTTTAGGACATCAAAATCTAACGCTCAAACAACTACTCGATCAACTTGCTGAGATTACAGGCTTGCAACCCCCGAAAAGGTCTATACCTGCTTGCTTACCTCTTAGTGTTGCCTGGTTTGATGAAAAAATTCTGACTCGCTTTGGCAAAACACCATCTGTTCCTTTAGATGGTGTACGTATGGCAACGCAAACGATGTATTATGACGCTTCCAAGGCTGTGCGAGAATTGGGTTTACCTCAGTCTCCCTTAAGTGTGGCTCTGGAAAATGCTGTAGATTGGTTTTTATCGCGTCCGGGATTTACGCAGATTTAATTTAGATTTACAGTGCTGATGACAGCAAATGTATAGCTCTCCCGGAACCGCGATCGCTCCACTTACATAGCAGTTCTATCTGATTTGTGAAAATGAATTGTGAGTAACAAACCACAGAGGCAAGAGAGACACACAAGAGGAGAGGAAGACAAGCAAATAATTTCACAAATGATTTAGGATTGCTATATAACTCATGACAAGAATGTATAAAATCAGCCATAAACTTGTAGATTGGAACAAAGAATTTTATTGGTTAAAGTTGCACCTGTTGTGCTATCCATATGGATTTCTAGCTCTGCTTGGGGAAAAGCCTCAAATAGCATTTGTTCTCCAGGAAAAACAATTTGCTCGAAGTCACAGTTAGTGCTGTGGGAGATGCGAAGGATTTGAATTTGACTAGTTGTGTTTTTGTAGAAACACAGAATTTGGTTTTGTGTCAGCAATGTTGGAGAGTTGTGCATTTGGGTTCTACTGGCTTGTTGAACAAAGTTGACTATAGATGTTTCCAAAGCCTTATATTCATTAGAGCTAAGATTGCACGGCTTGTAAGCTTGGTTAAGAAAACGGATTAACGCTAAACTAACAGCTTCTAAATCAGCCCGTTTTTTGGCTGCCGTAAAAGCTTGAGCGAAAGTGGGATAAATTTGGCGATCGCTGAATCCAGTCTTTTCATCCGCCAGCCAACACTGAAATAAATATCCTTTGGGCATTGGTATTATTTCAATCAACCAGCCATGATAAGACTGCTTCGATTTCATCCACAATTTCCTTCTGAGCTTTTTTGATCGTAGACTGATTGGAACAATAGATTTACTGCTTAATGTTCCCCTCCAATACCTGAAGAATATAAAACCTACATATGCAATTTCCGTGTAGAATTTGTGCAGAAATTGTGGAGTCGTCAGGGCAAATAACAGTCGTGTGTTCCTACTTGAGACGATAGCCTAACCCATGCACCGTTTCTATAAAATCTTCAGCAGCACCTGCAAATTTGAGCTTTTGCCTGAGAGATTTGATGTGAGACCTAACGGTTTCCTCTACAGGCGAGTCGTCCATAGACCACACTTGCTCTATAATGCTAGAACGGCTCAACACCCGTCTGCCATTGGCCACCAATAATTCCAAAATCGCATATTCTTTCGGTGTCAAGCTCAGAGGTTTATCATCGTAAGTAGCCTCGTAAGTACTGGGATTGAGAAGCAGACTCCCCCAACATAAACTTAATGTGGTTGCAGAACTACCCCTTCTGAGCAAAGCACGTATACGAGCCATTAACTCTTCTAAGTCAAATGGCTTTGCCACATAATCATCTGCTCCTGCATCCAATCCGGTAATTTTGTCTGCTACAGTGTCACGAGCCGTTAGCATCAACACGGGTGCAGCAGAGTTCCGATGTGCTGGATTATTGGCTTGAATAGTGCGTAAACGTTGGCAAAAGCGAATACCATCTAATTTTGGCAACGTCACGTCCAACAATAGCAAATCATACTTAATTGACTCTACTGAGTTCCAGGCTGCTTCCCCATCTTGGGCAATGTCTACTACATATTGACGCCTAGTTAATACTTCTGACAGTACCTCCGCCAATTGGGTATCATCTTCAACTACCAGAATACGCATAAACTAACCACCATACTCTTGTTCAGGCACAGAGAAGTAGAAGAGAGGTTCTTTGACTCTATCATGACTCAAAATTTTATGAAGTGGTCTATTCAAGGTAAATGGATAGCAGGAGGATTTTGCTTAACTCTCCTATTGATGGCACTAGTTAGCTTCGCTTCATATAAAAACACTATTGAAATTAGGGAAAGTGCTGATAAAGTACAACATACTTATCAAGCTCTTAATACACTGACTGATTTCTATGCTGCTATGTCAGTTGCGGAATCAGGGCGGCGAGGATATATCTTTTTAGGAAGTACACAAGAGTTAGAGCGCTACCAAACTGCCGCCAAAAATATGCAATCTGAAATGCAGTTATTGCAGCATCAAATACATGCTAGTTATAGTCAGAAACAGCGATTAGCACTCCTTAACTCTCTAGTCAATCAAAGATTAGCTTTATTGCAGCAATCAATAGCGTTGTATATGAAAGATAAATCAGCATTTCAAGCTCAATCTTTAATTACAAAAAAAGTATTGATATTCGAGAAAATATTCTCAAGATACTACAAGAAATCAAAGCAGAAGAACAAGATTATTTAAAAAGTTCGCTTCAACAATCACAGTACAGTATTCAATATAGAACAACTATCGAAATACTGGGTACAGTTTTAAGCTTTGTGGTAGTTTCCAGTTTGTGTTTTATACTTTATCGTCAATGGGTAAAACATGATGAAGTTGAAGCACTGGAAAGAACCTTAACTCAAGAGAAAGAATTAAATGAACTAAAACTTCGTCTCTTTTCGATGATTTCTCATGAATTTCGTACACCTTTGAGTGTGATTTTGCTTTCATCTCAATTATTAAAGGAAATTCTTCAGGAATCTGTTGATGAGAATAAATTAAAAAATTTATATCGCATTCAATCTTCTGCTAAGTTAATGAATCAATTGATTACTGATCTGTTGACTTTAACAAGAGCAGAGGCAGGAAAATTAGATTTTAATCCTCAGTTGATTAATCTAGAAACTTTTTGTTTAAATTTACTAGAAGATTTCCAGTTGTTTGACACTAAACAGACTGTAATACATTTTATTAAATATGGCCGCTGTTATCGGGCAAATATGGATGAGAAGCTACTATATTCTATTCTCAGTAATTTGCTTTTGAATGCCATCAAGTATTCACCCCAAGGAGGGAATATATATTTATTCTTAAAGTGTGAAGTAGAAGCTACGATTTTCCAAGTTAAAGATGAAGGAATCGGCATTCCCCAGCATGAACAGCAGAAGATTTATGAGCCATTTTATCGAGGTCAAAATGTTGAAAATATAGTTGGTACTGGGTTAGGATTAGCAGTTGTGAAAAAATGTGTGGAACTCCACCAAGGAGAAATTTTTGTGGAAAGTGAAGTAGGAGTTGGTACGACATTTACTGTCAAAATTCCTCACTGAGTTTCTGTACGCTGGCGCGTTAAGCTATCAATAGCATCACCCAAGGCAGTAGTCAGGCTTTTACGAGTTTGCGCGTGTTCATCTTGTTCTTTTTGCAACGCCTGTTGTAAGCGATCGCGTTCTTTGATGGCAGCCACTAATTTCGCTTTTAATTCTTGTGTTGATTTAATTTGGGCTATTTCTTGCTCAATAGCTGCTGTAGCTGCACCATCGTTAAGTTGTGCTGCTTCAATACCTTGCAAACGTTGAATTTGTGCTTGCAACGATGTGATCGTCTGTTTGGAGAGATGAGCATCTGTACGACGTTGTTCTGCTTCAGTGTTATAGAGTTTTCGCCATTTTTCAGAACTTTCCCAAGCTGCATCCCGTTCTTGTTGCAAATGTGCTACCTGCTGTTTCAGTGCTTGGATTTCAGTTAACCACTGCTGTGTTAATTCTTGACTCATATTTAATGGGTGATAGTTGTTTGTTGTGTGTTGTTTGTAGTTTGGAACAATCACCAACCAACAATCAACATCAAACAAAATATTTTTGTAAATATCGTTACTTATAGCAAAAACTACTTGCAAATTCCCAGTATAGGAGTAAGATATTTAGGATTTTTATCACAGACACGCGATCGCTTTCATGTCTCAGCCATCTCGTCGGTTTTCCACTATTGATCCTGAAGCTAAAGCACCTACCCTCAAGCGTCTACGTCAGCTTAGCCGCCTGCTAGATAAAGCCATTGTTATACCCGGAACACGTATTGGCATTGGTTTAGATCCAATTTTAGGACTAATACCCGTTGGTGGTGATTTTTTAGGTGTCATGCTTTCTGCTTACATTATCCTAGAATCAGCACGCTTGGGTGTGCCAGCCAGAACTTTAAGCAGAATGGTGTTTAATATCATCATTGATGGTTTGGTGGGTGCTGCGCCAGTATTGGGAGATTTGTTTGACTTTGCTTGGACAGCAAACGAGCGTAATATCAGACTACTAGAAGAATATTTAAGGTTTCCTAGTCAAAATCAAAGTGCTAATAAGTGGTTTGTATTCGCAGTTTTGATTGGACTACTGTTTGTTGCCATTGTGTTAGTAGCATTGCCTGTGATAATAATGAGACTGCTGTGGGGAGCCTTAACCGGTAGTTAAATGAGTTTTCACAAAAAGAATGAAAGATTGGTGGCAAGTTACTTTTCCCAAAGGGCGACAAAGTATTACAATTTCTGATGCTCATGGTTATCCTGTACAAATTGCTTATGGAGAAATAGGTACTGGTAGACCTCTATTTTTTTTACATGGCATGGGTAGCTGGAGTTATAATTGGCGTCACAGTATTCAGCCTTTATCTAAACACTTTCGGGTAATTTGTTTTGATGCCAAAGGGTATGGATTTTCCGAAAAACCATTGTTACGCAGAGAACACAGTGGTCATCAAGTTATAGAATTTGAGCGAATTATTCAATCACTAAGTGATGAGCCTGTGGCAATTGTGGCAGAATCTTTAGGTGGATTAATTGCTCTAGCTTTAGCTCAAGAATACCCGCAACTAATAGCACGGTTAGTAGTAGTAAATGTACCAATTTTTGCCGAAAGTCTTCCCCATTGGGGCATGTCACTGCTTGCTCAAACTCCGCTAGAAGTTATACAAGCGATAGATACATTAGCCTTAGCAAATTTACTAGCTCCATTGGTAAGAGAAGTAATGGCAATAGAACGGCGTCGAGTGCTGTTTGATCCATCTGTTTTAACACAGGAAGATGTTTACTGGATGACTTATCCATACATTGAACTCAGGGGTACTCTTACCAAAGTAGCCGAAGAGGTACAAATAGCAGTACGGGAAATTGAGAACCTAAAAGCAAATAAACCCAATTTGTTGAGCAGAATCCAAAATAATCTTAGTTCTATTCACTGTCCGACATTAGTTTTGTGGGGAAAACAAGATAGTTGGTTTCCTGCCACTCATGGAGAAAAATTGCATCAACACCTACCTAATTCTAGGTTAGAAATTCTGCCTAATTGCTGTCATGATGCTTCCACTGGTGCTTCCAAAGTCTTAAATGCAGCAATCCTAGAATTTTTGCAGGATACACAATTCTGTTAGTTAGTGGTTAGTTGTTGGTTGTTGGTTGTTAGTGGTTAGTAGTTAGTAGTTGTTTGTTGGTTGTTGGTGGTTGGTTGTTGGTGGTTAGTAGTTAGTAGTTAGTAGTTGTTTGTTGGTTATTTCCAATGTCCACTCCTCACACTCCACCCTTCACCGAAGCCGCGCAAAGCGCACGGCTCTTTCTTTATGCCGGGAAACCCTTACTTTACAGAAGCCGCTACGCGTCTACGGCAGTCGCTCATGGGGACCGGTGAGTTCCCCACCACCCCACCACCCCACCTCCCCACCACCCCACCTCCTCACCTCCTCACCTCCCTATAAAAAAAGAGTGGGAGTCAGCATACCAGTCGCTTTTGACTCCCACCCAAACATTTACCACTGAAGCGAACAGGAATATGCACAAGCGTTGTTATTTGTTTAGGGGGCTAAGTGTGGAACAACAACGCCAATACATATGTAATTTCCTGGTGCGGTAAATGTCAAATCTAATTGGGTATTTGTTGTTTGTTGATTGTTCTTAATAAAAAACCAACATTTAACAACTAATAAATTATCAATAGTACCCTCTCTAATAAAGTTTAATTTCGTGTAAATCATTTTTATTTAAATAGGCAATTTTTGCATATATCATATTTAGATATATTTGAAAATTGCCTTTAAATAATTCAGTAGAGGTATACCACATAAAAGATATTTTATTGTGGTACACCCTGATAACAACACCCTTGAAGTCGTTTATCTTGGATTTAATTTAGCTGAATAAATCGTAGCTGAGTTGCCAGATTGGCAAGTATTTCTCATCAGAAAAATTTTGAAAAAATACCTATTAATCACATAAAAATGCTAATTTTACCAGAATTGTGTAGCGTCTTGAACATTGTTTATGATTATCTATATAAAGACTAAAAATGATATTTGTTAATTTTATATTGTTTAGATAATTACCTGAATTTTGTAACTTTTAGCTAATATCTAGGGTGAGTGGTATGACCCTTCATGAGTTATAGCCCTATATATAATGGTTGGTATTTGTAGTAGGTAAATATAATTTTTTATCTGAGGATTTGATTTTGGCAGAATGGCAATTATTTAGTTCAAATCCCTAGTATCTTATGGAAAATATACATAATTTCAATAGAGGAGCATGATTGAAACTTCCTCTTTAAGATTTCATACGAATGGCAATAATAGTAAATATTAAGTAGTGGAATGACACGACAAAAATAGTGCAGTAATTCTCTACGTAAAGAAATGATGAACTTTCGGATAACTGAACAAGAGAAAGAAATTGTGCATAAGTACTGTGAACTGACAGGCAGGACACAGACTGATGTTTTTAGGGAGTTTGTTCGTTCGCTGGAAAAGAGATTAGAAAAATTAGGGGCATCGAACCCCTAATTTTTCTCCGAAGCACCATCCCCACCGTATAGAGGGATGGGGAATTTCGCGGTTTTAGTTAAAATTTATTTCCTGGCGGAATGAAAAGCTGGTGCAAGATATAATGCATCCGTATAAAATCCCCTCAATTTATTGATTGAGATTCTACACATTTCTTTTTACTTTTCAAAGACTATTCCAACAATTTACTCACGCAACAATGCAGACAAAGAAGTCTGTTTACGAATATCCATCATGCTTGCTAAAGAGTCTTTGCCATCTTTATTAAATTCTGCTTCTGGCGGCAAAACAGTAACTGTGGGTTTTTCTGGTTCTGGAGGTGTCTGAGCAGATTCGGGTACTGGTGGTAAAAACACTGGTAAATTATTGGTAGGAAGTGGTTCTTGCGGCTTTTGACGGCGTTGTCTCCAGCGTAATTGAGGGTGATGAGGATTTTTTTGAGCTTGTTGCTGTTTCGGACGGTTGAGCAAGAGAAAAACAACAAAGCATCCACTGGCGCAACTCAGAGCGATCGCTGCTATCATCTGTAAGGAAATGGGACTATTGGATACTTTGGTGGTTTGAGGGGTTGTAGTAAGCGGTGATTCTGCTTCAAGTTGTATGAATTCTGGTTCTTCACGCTCTACACGTCCTACGTAACCAATACTGTACACTGCTATAGCAGTAGTACTGAGCAAAGTCAGTAACGCTCCAACAAATAGTAACCAAGGGTGTTGGACTAACAGATGTAGTAGAGAGTTTTTGCTTGTTTGTAGTTCAGATCCACTTTTTACAGCTTCAGTTACGGGTGCTTTTGCCTCCAATGGCTGCTGTACATCTTGAGTATTTTCCATGACTACTTTCAAATGTGTACCCCTCTTGTCAATAATTGTACTGGAGGAGTCAGCGATCACGTATCCGTAAAAAATTTTCCGATTTAAGTAGCCTTTTTATAAAGAAAAAGACTACTCAAACCTAATTATTTTTACATTTTCAGTGTCATTTAGTACTTAAAAAACCAGGAAAATTACTACTCTGATGCTGCTACTTCTCCAGGAGAGTACCTTGCAACAGCTAGTTGAATTAATTGATCAACCAATTCTGGGAAAGAAACACCACTGTGTTGCCAAAGTAGGGGATACATACTTGTTGCTGTAAAG
The DNA here is from genome assembly GCF_000317205.1 of Fischerella muscicola PCC 7414. GTDB lineage: Bacteria > Cyanobacteriota > Cyanobacteriia > Cyanobacteriales > Nostocaceae > Fischerella > Fischerella muscicola. The sequence continues at coordinate 68,575 of NZ_AJLK01000124.1, forward strand.
CCGGGTAGGGTGTTAATCTCGTTAATTAATACTTCGCCTGTGGCTTCTACATAGAAAAAGTCTACTCTTGCCAACCCCGCAGCATCAACAGCTGCAAAAGCTTGTAAGGCCATTTCCTGGATTTGCTGAGTAACTGCATTTGGCACTGCTGCGGGAATGACTAAATCTGCTTTACCTTCTGTATATTTAGTTTCATAATCGTAAAATTCACTTTTATAGGTAATTTCACCTACCACTGAAGCTTTGGGTTGATCGTTTCCTAAAACAGCACATTCTAATTCTCTGGCAACAACTGCTGCTTCTACGATGATGCGGCGATCATAACTGGCTGCATTATCCAACGCTGTTTCTAATTCTTGACGCGATCGCACCTTGGCAATTCCCACCGATGAACCTAAATTTGCAGGTTTAATGAAACAGGGATAACCCAAAGTTAATTCAATGTCATCACAAAGTTTGGGAAAAACACAAGGATTTGACCAAATTTGGGAACGGTTCACCGCTTTGTATTTGACTTGTGGCAATCCAGCTTGGGCAAAAACCATTTTCATGGCTATTTTATCCATTCCCAGTGCTGAACCTAAGACTCCAGAACCCACAAAGGGCACTTGCATTAAAGTTAGTAAACCCTGGACTGTACCATCTTCCCCGTTGGGGCCATGCAGAATCGGAAACCAGACATCGACTTCCCCAACTTGCGGAGGAGATTGCCAACGACTGAGAGATTGGGAACTTGCAGTTTCAGAGTTAGGCAATGACAGTGGTTTTCCTGATGCTAAGACTTGTTGCGGTGCATCTCCTACTAACCAGCGTCCATCTTTTTGAATGTAAAAAGGCAAAATTTCATACTTACTGGTATTTTGCCCTGAACTCAAAGCTTTTGCGATCGCCCTTGCTGAGGTGATTGATACCTCATGTTCTCCGGAACAACCACCAAACAGCAACCCTACCCGCAACTTTGTCATCTTAAGATACCTCCACACCTTAAATGCAGATAGCCTAACACAAGCTGTTGATGGGTGAACTAATTTTTTATAGCTCAAGAAAAATATGGGATATCAGACATTGAGAGGATAAGTAAGTCGGTAAAAATGTAGAGACGCGCTGTTTGAAGCGTCTCTACCAGTTGGGGTCGTCATTTGTCAAAAGTCCTTTGTCATTGGTCATTGGGTAGGGGCAAAGCATTTGTACTAGTAGATTCAGTTTTGATGTCAATATCACATACAAATGCTTTGCCCTTACAGGCATGTTTACTTTTTGTAACATATTTATATTTATTCCCGTCTACTTACTTATTAAACCGCACCAGGCACAGCGAAAAGTTTGTAGACGCTTTGCGGCTTCGGTGTAGGGTGCTAGGGCTTGGGGCGTTCAAAGCTTTTCAACAGAGAACGCAGAGTAAGACAGGAAATAAAATTTGATAATATGTAACTGAGATTTTGCAACTTATTATCTCATTTTTTTCACTAAATACAGTTGATTTATTTACTCTATGAAGCAAGAGTGAAGTAAAAAATAACTATAGTAATCCTATATGATTTGTGAGAATCGCAGAGCTTAGATCCCCGACTTCTTTGAGAAGTCGGGGTCTTGTCTGGAACGCTATAGAATGGAATGAAATATCAAAATAGGAAAATCATAATACATATAAGCAGTGTATTAATTTCATTAATAAAAGCTAATTTCAACCTAGAAAAAAGCTAATTTCACTATTTGTAAAATGAGATGTACGTAAATAATTATAAATTTCCAGGAACAAAAATTTTTATTAGTTATTATCATATGGTTTTTATGACAAATGTATTAAAATATAAATTAACTTAAATTATGCAAATTCCGGATGTAGAAATAAAATTTTATCAATTCTTAGATGAACTTTATCAAGCACACTTACCATCTAAACATTCTTTTTTTTCTTGCCTAGCAAAATTTCCACCAGAAAAACTCCGTTCTCCCAATTTATTAGGAAATTTATATATCAGATATCAAGCAGCTTGCCATGCTACTCGGGTCATGGTTTATTTTGTTCCACACCTTGATAGTCCAGCTTTACGGGTGCGGAAGCTGAGAATTATTAGTGATGATGATAGTCTCAAAGATGGTGATACCCATCATTATCAATTGAGCCGGGCTTTTAGCAATATGGGAGCAGAATTATTGCTTGCAGATGAAGATTTTGGTAGTTTAGATGATTTGCAAAAAAAACTCGATCCAATGACTGCTGATTTCGTTTCTTTAGTACAGAATATATACCCCAAGTCTTTAGGGCCTTGGTGCGTAATCGAAATGTTTGCAGATGATTGGATGCGGGCTTTAATGAATAGTCTTTCTCATTGTTTTCCTCTTATTAAAGAAGAACCATATTTTGCTGAATGTTTTTCCGATGGTGTGGAAGAAAGACATGCCCAGGAAGCGCGAGAACTCACCAAGATAATTTTGATGCGATCGCCAGAATTACTAACACCAACTATGGAAGGTGCAAAGATGATAGCTGCTGGGCTAGATATGCTTTGGTCGGGTTTAGAAAAGTTATTAAGAGATAGTGAGTAAGAGCATTTTAAAAAAAGAAAATTTTATATTACAATCAACGGTAATTCATACTTTCTATTAGACCTTTTTGAGTTTTATTTTGGGTGGCTGCTACAAAAGCTTGAAAAATACGTTGATGATTGGGGTCATCTTTAGATAACTCTGGATGCCATTGCACGCCGATCGCCCAAGGATGATCTGTGTGTTCTACCGCTTCAATTAACCCATCTTCCACTGCATGAGCCACAGCACGCCAACCAGAAGGTAATTTTTGTACTGCTTGATGATGCCAAGAAACTACGGATATGTGAGTTTGTTGGATAAAACTTGCTAAGCGGCTATCTTTATGGATTTTGACTTTATGTTCGGTAGGGAAACGCTTGCCTGGTTCGGGATCAAGACGGTGTAAAACGGAAGTACCGTATACATCTGGTACATGAGGAATCAAACTACCACCACCAGACACTATTAATATCTGTAAACCTCGGCATATACCTAATACTGGTAGATGATTTTTTAAAGCAAACTCAGCTAATTTGAGTTCAAAAGCATCGCGATCGCAATCTACCGAATAAATGCTGGGATGGTACGATCCGTTGTAACACTTGGGGTTGATATCTCCACCACCAGGAATAATCAAACCATCGAGAGGTTCTAAAAGAATCGCCGGATCAGTTTCTCCAGGAGGTAATAGAATTGGTGTACCACCTGCTGATCGCACTGCATCTAGGTAAGCAGGAGGTAAAGAAAAGGGCAATGCTTCTTGACGACCATAGGTTGTAATACCGATTAAAGCTGGTCTCGACTTTCTACTCATCGTTTTTAGTTGCTCCTAGAGTTTTGAGAGTATTTATTTGGGCTTTGGTGAGATTAACTACACCTGTAATATCCATGCCTTCGTAAAGTCTCGGCGCTCTTAATAATTTGTGGGATTCGCCCGTTTCCACATTCCAAAGTCTAATTGTTCCATCTTCACTACTGCTAGCTAAAATATTACAATTTGGACTAAAGTTTACTGACCAAATCCGTTCCTGATGTCCTCTGAACGTGGTAAGGATTTGACCAGTATTAATATCCCAGACCTCGACAATCGGTTTTTCGCCGCCAACAGCGAGGAAACGACCATCGCTACTAAAGGCTACTGCCCTTACCCAACAAGTTTTTCCCTTCAGGGTTTTGAGGCACTCACCAGTATTTACATCCCAAATTTTGACAGTTTCATCTTCGCTACCACTAGCTAAAAGCTTGCCATCAGGACTAAAGCGCACCGATCGCACCCAACCATTGTGTCCTCTCAAAGTTTTGAAGCACTCACCAGTATTTACATCCCAGAGTTTGATAGTGCGGTCTTCACTACCGCTGGCGATCGCACTGCCATCTGGGCTAAAAGTAACTGACCAGACCCAATTTTTATGACTTTCTTGAGTTTGGCGGTATTCTCCCGTGTTGATATCCCAAATTCGCAAAGCTTTGTCATCACCACCACTGACGAGGCGATCGCCATCGGGACTAAAAGCAACACAGAGTACTCGATCAGTGTGATCCACCAAAGTTTTCAGGAGTTGACCTGTTTGCACATCCCATAACTTAACACTTTGGTCATCACTACCACTGGCGATCATGCTACCATCCCGACTCATGGCAATTGTGCGTATCCGGTTGGTATGACCCGATAGAAATTTGTAGGCTTCGCCAGTCTCAATATCCCAGAACTTGAGGCTTTTATCGTCATTACCACTGACCAAGATATTACCTTCTGGATGGAAAACTATCGACCAAGCCCAATCAGTATGTCCTTGCAAAGTTTTCAAACATTGACCAGTATGAGCATCCCACAGCTTGACAATTTTGTCATCACTACTACTGATCAATACGTTTTCATCAATAAAGGTGACTGACCAAACCCTTGCAGTATGTTCTGATAGTGTCTGTTGACGCTGACCAGTGCGAGTATTCCAGAGAATGATCCGATGGTCTTCGCTGGCGCTAGCTAAGATACTACCATTAGGACTAAAGGCGACTGAACGTACCCAACCTGTGTGTCCCTCTAAAGTTCTCAAGTGTTGTCCACTAGGGATATCCCAAAGTCTGATTGTATAATCATCACTACCACTGGCTAAGGTCTTGCTATCTGGACTGAAGGTGACTGCGCGTACCCTAGCAGTGTGTCCCTTGAGAGTTGTCAAATATTCGCCAGTATTTGCATTCCATAAAATCACAGTTTTGTCACTGCTGCCACTGGCTAAAAAACTGCCATCAAGGCTAAAGGCGACTGACCGCACCCAACTTGTGTGTCTTTCCAAGATTTTGGTACATTCGCCAGTGTGAATATCCCACAGTCGGATTGTCCGATCTTCACTCGCACTAGCTAAAGTGTTACCATTCGGGCTAAAAGCCACCGACCAAACTCTTTCTCGGTGTCCGGTAAGAGTTTTGAGACGCTGACCTGTCGTGGTGTTCCACAACATTAAGGTTTTGTCATCGCTGGCACTGGCTAAAATTTCACCATCAAAGCTAAAGTAAACTGAGCGAACCCAATTTGTATGGCCTTCGAGAGTAAGAAATTGATGACCATCTGCATGTCTGAGGCGAATTTTGCTTTTGGTATCGCCCATCGCAATTAGAGATTTGCGAGAACTAGATGCTACTGCTAAAACCGTGCCAAAGGCTTCAGTAAAGCGAGATTTATCTAAATCAGCACCAATAAATTTAACACCGCGTAAATCAGCACCCCGCAGATAGGCTTGCCAAACTTTCAAACCAGATAAATCAAGCCCCGATAAACTATAGTCTAAGTAACGCAGTAAGTTTAAGATGTTGCCGACTGCATATCCTTTTCTGTGTAATTTCGGATCTCGACGCCGCAGGGGATGAACTAGTTTACTTTCAACATCGGTGATGTTTTTGGCTACAGGTTTAAGAACTAATTCTGTTTGACAATGGCGGACATAGTCTTTAGCGGTTGCTTTAATCAGGGGATAGGTATTAAATATTTGCCAATCTCCAGAGTTAATTTCCTCGCTGACTTGACGTACTAATAGCGCAATCATGTATTCCATGACGACATTTTGCAGAGTAAATTTGCCGTCTACGGTTTCAATGAGCGATCGCCTTTTTAAATTCTCTAGACTTTCAATGATTTGTGAAAACATGGATTTTTCCACCATGTCTTCATATAAGTCTTTGACATACACTGGTTCGCGGTTAATTGCTAACCAGTACATAATTTCTTGTTCTAATTCTGTTAACCGCTCAAACTGGTTATCTAATAAAGTTTCAATCCCAACAAATTGGGTGATTTCTTGGGCGATAAATTCAGAAACATTGCCATTAAATAAATCTTTAATAAACGTAGATAAGATTTTGAGTGCCAAGGGATTACCACTGTAGAGTTCCACTAGTTGGCGCATTTCATCTACCGAACCAGAAAGCCCTTTATCTGCCAAAACTCTCATGGCTTCTGGCTGTTGTAGACCTTGCAACAATAGGGAACGGATCGGTAAATTTTCGCCCCCCTGAAGAGCAATTTCCTTGGGTTTGGTACGACTAGTCAACAGCAGACAACTTTGATGAGATGATTGTCCAATACGCTGAATTAAGATACTGTAATCTTCGTATCCTTCTCGATATTCATCTGCATGAGCGCCATCAGCAAGAATTGATTCAAAGTTATCTAATATCAACAAGCAACGTGCAGAACGTAGGTAATCAAGTAAGTGTGAAACTTTATCACTGATACTACCTTTAACATCAATCACTTGTTGGTCTGAGAGAAACTTGATTGCGTCATCCAATATTGTTTCCAACTTCGGAGTCTCACGCAAACTACGCCAGATAATGTAGTCAAATTCCGACTGCAACTGCTGCAACAGCTTCACAGAAAGAGCTGTTTTCCCTAATCCTCCCATACCCAAAAGAGCAACTACACGACAGCGATCGCCAATAATCCATTGCTCTAGGGTATTTAGTTCATTTGTACGCCCATAGAAAATGATTGTGTCGGGTGCATCTCCTAAATCTAATTTGCTTTCAGGTCGGGAATTGTCGCCTTGCTCAACAGACAATTCCTGTGATTTTTGAACATGAGGATGATTCCCGATCAAATCTGGTTTGTGGATCGCAAACAAAGTCACTAACTCTACTCGTTTGCTGATACCAAATGTTTGATAGAGCCGCTCTAAATATTTTCTCACTGTCACAGGTTTAATATTCAAGGCATCAGCGATCGCTTCATTAGATTCTCCTGCCAAGATTAAACGTAATACCTCTTGTCGTCGTGGTGTTAGCTGTTTCAAAACATCATCTAACTGTTGTTGGTTCATGTTGTTTGGCATTTTGCCAACTTTACATACGCTTTTAGTGACCGATTATTAGCTTACATCGTAAAAACATCTGTGACACCTGTCACTTATACTTATTATTCTCTTTATAGCAGTCACTCTTGGTAATATTTTACCTCAAAAGCTATTGACATCCAGATATCAGGCGTGCAATACTTGTCACTAAATACGACAAATAGTTTCCGCAGTCACTTTTCATAGGGTCACAAAAGGCGAATAAATCGGTCTAATTCTTAGTCACACAGGTAGAACATCTGTCTGTTTTGGGATAGTCATAACCTTTACCACTTTTGACTAAGAATACAGCGAAAGCTTAGTAAATGGTTCAATCTATGCCCAAAGAGAGCAACGAACTTAACGAAGTTGACAAATTATTGGTTCAGCTACTAGTAATTCTCATTGGCAGTTGGCAAGAAACTGGTTTTGGTCGTATTGAAATCCAGAGTGAGAAAATTAAACATGACCGAATCGCAGTCACGATTTTGGGTTCTACTCATTATCGGTATGTCATCAGCGATGAAGATTTGAAAAAGTGGTGGAGAGTGGGCGAAAAGCTGAATCAGAAGACAATTGAATCAAGAACAACTGAATAACGACTAATTGAATAATTGAATATCTAACTCTCCAAAGAGATTGCATAGTTGCGATGACTGGCAGCTTGAACAAGGAAATACTCGAAAGTATTTGATCACCTCGCCCTGATAAATTGTGATTTTTTACGAGGCAGGAAGAAGTATCTAGTATACTTCCCTGTCTTATTTTTTAGCCAATTTTTGTCATGTAGGAGAGAAATTATATGGCTATGAAAAAAGATCAATACAGCGCTTTATTTAGGTTCGTTACCAAATTCCTGAAATACTTTTTGCTGACTTTAGTCGGTTTTGCGATCGCTTATGTAATGTCAATGAGTGTCGGCGCACAACATCTTCTAATTATGATCTTGCCATTGTTTAGAGGATTGGTTTGGCGAGCAGCAATTATTCTGTTGTGCTTACTAGCAACAACCGTCGTCATTGAATCATTACGTTAGGTTCAACAAACACGGGTGTGGGGGTGTAAGGGTATAAGGGTGTAGGGGAAGAAAAAGGAAAAACTCTGCGTCCCCACCGAAGCTTTGATCGCCGGCTTACGGCGATCAAACTTCTCTCTGCTTTGACTGCGCGTCCCTTTGCGTTTCAAAACACTTCTTGGGAGAACCATTTATTACTAACTCATCATCACTTTGGAGAAGAAAAATATGTCAAACAAAAAAAATAGCACCCTTTGGGGAGGGGTGCTTCCACCAATATTAATCATTTTAGTGACAGGATCGCTATCCTTGGCCATCCTTGATAAAGAAAATCGTCCTGCATATTTTGATATTGCCAAAGTAGCTGTTGGCTATGCTTTTGGTTCCATGAGGTTACAGGGAAATAGTAATGACACAGAAAAATCAGACAATTCAAACTGATACCACTTCCCTTACCTCCACTGGTTCACCCGTTAAACTAAAAGCCCGAACTTCGCTGATTCTTACCTTTACTAACTTACCTTTGAGTTCGTTGATGTCACCAGTAAAGAAAGTCAGACGGTTAGTGCGGGTACGTCCCATGACTTGGGTTTTGTCTTTGGGGTTTTGGTCTTCTACTAGCACTTCTTCTAAGCGTCCCATATAACGTTGCGATCGCTCGGCTGCAATCGTCGCCACTAAATGGTTTAATCTTTGGAGGCGATCGCTTTTCACCTCTTCACTGAGTTGATTTTCCCAAACTGCGGCGGGTGTTCCCGGGCGGGGAGAATAAGCAGCAGTATTCAACTGATCAAAACCAATATCTGCAACTAACTTGAGTGTATTCTCAAACTGTTCTTCTGTTTCTCCAGGGAAACCAACAATCGCATCAGCACTAATCGCCGCATCTGACATATACTCGCGGATTGTGTTGATAATCCGGCGATATTTTTCATGGGTATAACCCCGTGCCATACGTTTTAAAACTTCGTTATCCCCAGATTGAAATGGAATGTGGAAGTGTTCGCATACTTTCGGCAACTCTGCACAAGCGCGAATCAAGCGCTCAGTAAAATAACGGGGATGACTAGTAGCAAATCTGATTCTTTCCACGCCCGGAACATCATGCACATAGTACAGCAAATCTGTCAATGTATGCTGGTGACGGCCTTCCGGTGTTACTCCTGGTAAATCCCGCCCGTAGGCGTCGATATTTTGACCCAAGAGTGTAACTTCCTTGTAACCCTGACGCCCTAGTTCCTCCATTTCGACGCGAATTGCCTCTGGTGTCCGAGACTGTTCCACACCCCGGACATTCGGCACTACGCAATAAGTGCAGCGTTCGTTGCAGCCGTAAATCACATTCACCCAAGCCGTAACCTTACTATCTCGGCGTGGTTTGGTAATATCCTCAATAATATGAATTGGTTCTGTGGCCACAACCTGATTGCCGTCAAACACTTGTTGCAATAAATCTTGCAGTCGGTTGGCATGTTGCGGCCCCATAACTAAATCTAATTCTGGTACTCGGCGTAGTAGGGCTTCTCCTTCCTGTTGAGCAACACAACCAGCAACAATTAATGTTAAATCCGGTTGTTCGTGCTTGCGCTTTGCTTGCCTACCTAGATAAGAATATACTTTTTGCTCCGCGTTATCTCGGATGGTGCAGGTGTTATAGAGTATTACATCTGCCTGATTTGGGTCTTCTGACCACTCAAAGCCCATGTCTTCTAAAATGCCAGCCATACGCTCTGAGTCAGCTTTATTCATTTGGCAACCGAAAGTAGTTATGTGATAATGGCGGCGTGAAGTGGTCATGAGCAATTACACTTAAGCACTAAAATTTAAAGGGTTTTCCTATTATTGTATAAACTCTAGCTGCCAATTAACATCTGGCGTGGATTGAGATTATAACAAAACTCAAGCTTTTAAAAACGAACACAGATGAACACGGATGAACACCGATTGACACCAACGCACAATCTATCTGTGTGCATCGGTGTGTATCGGTGTTCGATTTCTTCAAAATTATAGTGGCTTGCGGTTAACTCCAGTAGAGAAAAAACGAACACGGATGAACACAGATGAACACCGATTGACACCAACGCACAATCTATCTGTGTGCATCAGTGTGTATCGGTGGTCGATTTCTTCAAAATTATAGTGGCTTGCGGTTAACTCCAGTAGAGAAAAAACGAACACGGATGTAGACGCGCAAGCGGTGAGGGGGTCGCAGTCTTGGACGCCACGTGCTACAACTCTTGGAACCCCCAAGGGCGCAGTGGCTGGGCTTCCCGTCACGTAGACGCGCTCATAGGCTTAAGGTAAGGGTATGCGAACCCCCGTAGACGGGCGAAGCCCGGCTTCTCTCTCGTACGCCGTAAGGCGTGAGCGTAGGGTAGAGTACCCGAAGGGCTTTGGTGCAGGGTACACTCATGGAACACACATGTCAATTAAGAGTATGTGTCGGTGTTCGCTTTTTTAAACATTTCGCCTGTTGATTTGATATTAAACATAATTATCAAATCAAAGTCTTTTTGCCTTTTGAATTACATTATAATACAATAATAGTTACAAGTTTGTTTACTGTCATGGATGTAGTAAGTAGTGATCCCACAGAGTGGAAATATATCACCTACGAAAAAATACCAGAAAATCTTCATCAATGGCAACTGACAGAATCAGATTATCGGTTGTTTAAGAAAACAGATTGGGTAGTAACAGAAAAAATTCATGGTGCAAACTTTGGTATATCTACTAATGGTTTAGAGGTACGCTTTGCCAAGAGAAAGGAATTTTTGCAGCCAGGAGAAGATTTTTTCAATTATTTATCTCTACAAGCCAAACTAGCACAGCAAGCAAAAGAAATCTTCCGGCTCTTGCAGTCTACCATGCAGTTGCAGAGAATATATATTTATGGAGAATTATTTGGTGGTGAGTATCCTCACCCAGAAGTAAAGGCTGTGGCTGGTTTGCAAGCTATACAAACAGGTGTTTATTATTCACCTCAAATTGAATATTGTGCTTTTGATATAGCAATTTTAGAAAATCAAACATCTTTAGAAAAAACTTACTTAAATTATGACCACGCACTTGATTTATTTTACCAAGTAGGAATGATGGGTGCTGAACCATTATTTATTGGAAAATATGAAGATGCTATGGCATATCCCATTGAGTTTGAATCTAAAATTCCAGATATTTTGGGTTTGCCTAAGTTAACCTTTGCCAATAAAGCTGAAGGAATAGTTATTAAACCTTTAAAAACTATTTATATACAAACTTCTAAAGGTAAAATTCGTCCAGTAATTAAGAAAAAAATTCCTGAATTTGCAGAAGATTGTCGCTTTCATCAAGCCAAAAAATGGCACTTTCGACAACTGCTACCAGAAAAGCGAGAGCTAAGTATAGAAGAGGAATTAACTCAAGAAATGTTAGCACTAGTTACACCAACAAGATTAAATAACATTATTTCTAAATTAGGGAGGATTTCTCAAAACGATACAAATATAATTCAGGAATTAGTAGCACAATTAATGAATGATATATTAGAAACATTTCACGAAGATTATGGCAGTATTTTTTGTTTACTCGAAAATGAGGTTCAACAAAATATGCTAAGTCAATTGCAAAAAGCCTCAGAAGAATTAGTTAAACATTATTTCAACAAGTAGAACTATGAACAACAATAAATTAGAAAATTGGGAAGAAAAAGTACTGAATAATTATCTTGATGGTACACAATTAAAGAAAATCCCTGCCTCTCGTAAAAAACGCTTAGTTGTACTGAGGTGGTTAGTCAGAAAATTTGAAGAAAAAGTGACTTATAGTGAACGCCAAGTCAACGAAATTATTTCTCAGCATCACTCTGACTACGCGACACTACGGCGGGAAATGATTGGTTATCAACTGATGGAAAGAGAAAAGGGTTTCTACTGGCGATTACCAGCAGCACTGTGGAAATCTGAAAATGAAATCAAGTAATCTTAGAATCTTGGTTGAATTGTTGGTGCATTGAGATAAGCTTGGGGATTCTCTGGATCGAACTCTAAACCATTGAAGAATTTTTCTATCCCTCGTGATGTACTCGCTGGAATGGCAGATTCTTGACGAAAATTTGCCCTACCGAAGCACTAGCAGCAGTATTTAACATCACTACCCGATCAGAGAGTAACAAAGCTTCATCGACATCATGAGTAACCATAATTGCAGTAATATGATTTTGCTCGCAAATTTGCATTAACTCCACTTGTAGAGAACTGCGAGTCAGTGCATCCAAGGCTCCAAATGGTTCATCTAACAGCAACAGCTTTGGTTTAATTGCTAAGGCCCGTGCTAGCGCTACTCGTTGTTTCATCCCACCAGAAAGTTGTCTGGGTTTCTTGCGCGCTGCATCCTTTAAACCGACCATTTCCAGGTAGGTTGCAACTATGCGATGGCGTTCGGCTTTGGATTTGTGGGACATTGCTTTATCTACTGCGATCGCTACATTGTCCCAAGCTGTTAACCAAGGCAGCAGAGAATAATTTTGGAACATCATCATGCGATCGCGTCACAGCGTCAAGCTTGGCGGAGGAGTGTCAATTTCGATGTATACCTTACCACTTATCAATTACCTGCGGTAACATTAAGTGTTCAAGCGGACATGATATTACAACTTGTAGAAAAATTTATAGATTGAAATCTAGCAGGTGTTGTCAATGTCAACGGTAACTGATTCCAACGACCAAAGAATTGGGCAAATTGAGCTATTTCTTGCATAATTGACTCAAACTCTTCCAGTGTCAGAGATTGAGGCCCATCAGATAATGCTTTAGCCGGATCGGGATGAACCTCAATCATCACCGAATCTGCACCCGATGCGATCGCTGCCATTACCATAGGTCTAACAAATTCTGATTTTCCAGTAGCGTGACTGGGATCAACCATAATAGGTAAGTGTGTTAGAGAGCGTAGTACTGGGATAGCAGAGATATCTAGGACATTGCGGGTATACTTTTGGTCAAAGGAGCGAATTCCGCGTTCGCATAAAATTACATTTGGATTACCAGTAGCCAGAATATACTCAGCTGCCATCAGCCATTCTTCTATAGTCGCTGATAATCCCCGCTTCAGCAGAATTGGCTTACCCGTAGTTCCTACTTTCTTCAGCAGAGAGAAATTTTGCATATTGCGAGTACCAATTTGGATGACATCTGCTACCTCTGCGATCTTTTCGATATCAGCAGTATCCATAACTTCTGTGATAATTCCCAATCCGGTGACTTCACGCGCAATAGCTAACAACTCCAAAGCACTGTCACCATGACCTTGAAAAGCGTAAGGCGACGTACGGGGTTTGTATGCACCACCGCGCAAAAACTTTGCTCCTGTTGCTTTGACTGCCAATGCTGTTTCCACAATCATTGCTTCATTTTCCACAGAACAAGGCCCAGCAACAACAACTACAGGATGATTTTGACCAAACCTCACAGGCCCTTTGAGAGTTTTGACAACTACCTCAGTTGGTTCTCCATGTCGAAATTCTTTAGCAACTCGTTTAAAAGGTTTATCTATGCGTATAACTTCCTGAATAAAAGGACTTATTTGTTGGATGTGTTCAGGATTCAAAATTGCTGTATTACCCACTAAACCAATTACGACTTTATGTTTACCTACTAATTTTTCTGGTTTGACATCCCAGTGATCAAGTTCTTGGATAATGCGTTCAATTTCCTCTGGTGGTGTGTCAGGTTTGATAACTACAATCATGACTTCATACACTAAAAATTTTGAATTTTGTTCATCTTGGAGACGCAGAGACTAGGATTTGCACCCAGACCAGAAGTTTTGGAGACCTCTATGCTACTGTTAACACCATCTCTGCTTGCGATCGCTCATTAAGAATGAGCCAATCTTTAGTTGTGTTTATTAATTCAAGAACAACCACAACCAGAACGCAACACACGTGGCAGAGTTGGGTCCCAACAAGTACCAACTATCTTGTGTTTTTCGGTCATTTGCATAGCTTCAATAGCGCGCAATATCTCTTGAAAATTACGACCTGTACTGAGAGGATATGTCAAAGAAAGCCTCAACTTTCTGTTGGGATCGATGACAAAAACAGTTCTAACCGTGACATTAGCATCAGAATTTGGGTGGATCATATCGTAGAGACTAGCAACCATGCGATCGGTATCTGCCAGAATTGGATAATCAACGATCACATTCTCTGTTTCTGCAATATCTTGAATCCAACCTACATGAGTTTCCACATACTGGCATTACCCATGTGTTGCGATTGATTGCATACTAGGTGATTGGCGAAATCAGCAAAGGCAACGTTAAACCGATTGTAAGCTTCGCGCTTTTGTTCTACATCTGCTTCCCCAGCTAACTTGGCGCGGATAATTTCTGTAACACTCTCAATTGCCAAGGCTGACATACTTGTCCCCATGCTGTAAAGAGCATCAAAGTTGTTGGCAGCATCACCCATAACATACCAGTTATCAGGCGAAAACATGATTTTACTCTTGTGAGCAATCCTAGACCAGTAGTTGAAGTCCATATGTTCACCACTAGCGAGGATTTGGTAAAGCAGGTTGTGATTAGCTTTGAGAAACTCGTAAAACTTTTCTTTGCTGTTGAGATATTCGCTGGGTATGACATCTTTATGATGAATGACACCAACAGACAACTCCATTGAGTCTTTATCTAAGGGAATCATCCACAACCAATGACCGTGACCCATCCAGTGATTAGTACAGTAGTAACGAGTAACTAAGCCTTCGTTAGGATGCCAACCATTATCCAAAAGGGTACGGTCTACATTTTTAACCCATACCCAGGCACTACCAGAATTGATGCCATACAAATCTTTAGGGTCAAACATCAGGTTATCAGTCTTCCGACCAATGATAAATTTTCGACCTGCGGTATCAATAAGGTGTTTGGCTTTTAATTCTAGGTATTTGTCATCCAGCTTGACCTGAACAATATGCAAGTTATCTTTGGGTGTAAGTTCCACATCCACAACGCGACCGTTGTAGAAGTGCGCTCCCATTTGCAGATTCATTTTGAGAATGTCACGGTCAAACTTGGAACGGTTGAGATGGAAAGCGGGAGTCTTTAATTGTTGGTTGACCCAGACGTTGAAATAGTCATCAATGGACTCTGTCTTGTTGAATTCCTTGGGCCAGTGAAAGTTTAACCCAGCCTTAGGCGTATGATTTTCAATCAGGTATTCGTGAAGACCTAACTCTTTAATGAGAAAGACAGAGGCAATATCAACCGTTGATTCTCCCAATCTATGCTCTTTTTTATCAGGTTCTAGAGAGCGAGGATCAACGATCGCAACCCGGATACCAGGCAAATTCAGCAGTAAATGACGTGCTTGGCAAACACCGGCAAATCCGGCTCCCATAATCACTACATCGTATTCCAATGATTGGACAGCAGTATTCATGAAGCGACTCCTGTAATGAACTAAATGTTTTGTTTAATAGATAACTAGTTAAGAATTAAGAACTGGGTAATTACACCAAATTCAGAATTTTGAGTAGGGTGTTTTGGTGATCACCCAATCACTAACTTCAAAGAATGTGAACTCGTTGGAGATGACGTGAGGAATGAGAAAAGAAAGGATTACGACCGTGCAATAAGACATGATTGTCTGCAATCAAGATGTCTCCCGTCTGCCATTGGTGTGCGAAAAAGTTTTCGGGATTGTAAAGTCTTTTTTGCAAATCCTCGATTAATTGGTCACGTTCTGGGAGTGATAATCCTGGTATTTCTAAAAATAGTGGATTGAGATTTACACTCTCTTCGTTCAGGGGTTCTGCAAAACGCAGGATGGGAACGCCTGTGACCGGATGCTGGCTGACTAGGTTAGTGCTAATTTGTCCACCGTAATGAGCTAGCTTTTGAGTTTTATAGGTAATCTTGGTTTGCTGCCAAATCTGGCGCTGTTGTGGAGTTGCTTTTTCCCAAACTTTGGTGGTGTCACAGAATGTCGTTTCACCACCACTTCCAGGAGTTGGTGCTACCACACACTGGAAAAAGATGAGGCTAGGCACAACTTTAGCAAAGGCTCCATCCCAATGAAATGGCATATTACCGTTGGTAAAGGTGTAGTTCTGGGGATTTTCTTGAACAATGACATCTAGGACTGTACCGAAATCCCAAGTCAATAGTTCTCCCCAAGACTGGCAATAATTAGATAATTCCTCTAGCTCAAGTTGAGAAAAACCGCGCAGAATGATGAAACGATGCTCCCAAACTAGATTGCGTAACTCTGCAACTGAAAGTAGGTGAAGATCACGGAATTCTTCTTTGGTATTCAGCACCAATCCAAAAGGATTGAGAATTTGGCTGTTGAGTTGCGTCAAGACGGGTGACAAAGACAAATTAGAAAGTACCATCAGGCTGCCTCCTCTAATGAATAAATGTCAGATACTTGCAAAGGACGAGATAGGACGTAATGACTAGGACGACCCTTTTCGTAAACCAGTAATCCACCGATACTTTCAATCTGGCTACGTTTCATAAGTCGATATTCTTTGCCATCAAAAACGGTGGCGTTATGCCAAGGTGTTCCCCACTGATCAGATGTTTTAATCATGTGAATACCTATTTTTTCTGAGTGGTAAGGTTGAGGGTGAAATGAATTGGCTTTTCCTGTTCAATAAAAAACATAGTTTTTTGAATATGGCTAATTAGCCAGGGACCACAGGAATCTGTTTGACTCATTTCCTCGCTAGGTAATAGACGGCGGTGAGGCAAGAGCAGATTTAAAATTTCTTTTGCCAGTGTAGTAGATTTCATGTTTCTGTCACCTTAGTTGAAATTATTACTTATTCAGAGCTTTTCTTTGTTTGCCAATCTTTACTCTTTGTTTTCGTATTTATCTACAAACTAATTTTTGATTATTTCTGAAAAAACTGGTAATTTTTAAGTTTTTTGTATTAACACAAGTTGTTATTAAAAACATGCTAATTTATCCTAGATTGCATTAAATCTAGGACATTTTATAGATACATATTCAAACAAGTATAGCGCTTACATTTAGATGAATTACAACTATATCGGTGTGCATCGGTGTTAATCTGTGTTCGTTTTTCCTACACCTTTCCCAACTACAAACCGCTATATAATTACTACTTCTTAGTAACTAATCGTCAGATATTATTTATTCTGTTAGCTTGTTAAGCTACTACTTTTATCGTCGTTAATATTAGTCATTGTAATAGTTGAATAGTTGAATCTTTGAGAATTTGAGGCTTAAATGTCTTGAGTGATAGGTGGAATTATTCGACTGTTGATTTATCAGTCGCTTCTCAGATATTTACGCAGGCAAAGCTTAATTTCCAGAAGTTGTCTGAATTTATCTGAGTTTTACTGAATTTCTTGATGAAGGCGTTTTGCATAACAATTAGGTTTGAACGCTTGATTTCAGCCGCTTTAGCGCTCACAAAGAACCCTTGACAATAAAATCTGTTTTGAAAATCTATCCGTGTACCCTATGGGAACCCACCCTTGGGGCGTCTCATGTGTGTACCCTACACGAAGCCCTTCGGGTACTCTACCCTACGCTCACGCCTTACGGCGTACGAGAAGCCGGGCTTGGCGCGTCTACGGGGGTTCGCATACCCTTACCTTAAGCCTATGAGCGCGTCTACGTGACCCAAAGCCCAGCCACTGCGGTGGACTCTTCTCCCGGCATAAAGGAGCCACTGCGCCCTTGGGGGTTCCAACAGTTGTAGCAGGTGGCGTCACGTGGCGTCCAAGACTGCGACCCCCTCACCGCTTGCGCGTCTACATCGGTGTACCTGCCTTAAGCCTATGAGTGCGTCTACGATCATTACCATCCCTGCGACTTCGCCACAATCTTGTTGAAAAACTCGACCACAGAGAAACACCGATACACACCGATAAAGAGAAGCGCTAGAAATATTTTTACTCAACGGTACAGAAAAGCTTACTTCAAGTACTCTCCATGCGGTTCATAAAATAAAAAAGGGTGGATTTCACCCACCCTCGCTAAAATTTATCAAAGATTATTCTGTTGCTAATTAACCCAACAATTCTTTCGCCTTTGTGACTACATTATCAACGGTGTAGCCGAATTTTTCCATGATCACACCACCAGGTGCAGAAACGCCAAAGCGATCTACGCTAATCATGGCGCCTTCGTCACCCAGGTAACGACACCAGCCGAAGCTAGAAGCAGCTTCAACAGCTAAACGCTTTTTAACTGCTTTGGGTAATACTGACTCACGGTAGGATTCGCTTTGAGCATTGAAGAGTTCCCAAGAAGGCATGGAAACTACACGAACTTTCTTACCTTCAGCGCGGAGTTTGGCAGCAGCATCGACACACAGAGGTACTTCGCTACCTGTACCGATGAGGATAATGTCGGGAGTACCCTCGCTATCAGAAAGAATGTAAGCGCCTTTGGTAACACCTTCAATGCTGCTTCCTTCTAATTGGGGCAGGTTTTGCCGCGACAATGCCAGCAAAGTGGGGCGGTGTTGATTGGCATTTTCAATGGCGACTTTGTAAGCACCAGAGGTTTCGTTACCGTCGGCGGGACGAATGACTGTCAGGTTGGGAATAGCCCGCAAAGATGCCAAGGTTTCTACAGGTTGGTGGGTGGGGCCGTCTTCACCTAAACCGATGGAGTCGTGAGTCATGACGTAGATGACTCCCGCTTCAGACAATGCCGAAAGGCGAATTGCAGCCCGCATGTAGTCGGCAAAAACCAAGAAGGTGGCACAGTAGGGAATTAACCCGGAACCATGCAAAGCAATACCGTTACAAATCGAACCCATACCATGCTCACGCACACCGAAACGGAGGTTACGGTTTTGGTACTGTCCTTTTTGGAAGTCACCTGCCCCCTTGAGTTCTGTCAGGTTGGAGTGGGTGAGGTCGGCAGAACCACCGATCAATTCTGGTAGGACGGGTGCTAAGGCATTGAGGGTCATTTCGGAAGTTTTGCGAGTGGCGATCGCTTTACTTCCTGGTTCGTAGGTGGGTAGTGCTTTTTCCCAACCTTCTGGCAGTTTGCCACTGATTTGCCGCTCAAATTCAGCCGCTTCTTGCGGATACTTAGCTTTGTAGTCAGCAAAGGTTTTGTTCCATTGACTTTCGTACTCAGCACCACGGTCTACGGCTTTACGGAAGTGCTTGAGGGCATCTTCTGGGATGACAAATGGTTCGTGTTCCCAACCCAAGTTATTACGAGTAGCAGCCACTTCATCACCACCAAGGGCAGCACCGTGAACACCTGCGGTGTTTGCTTTGTTGGGAGAACCGTAACCAATAGTGGTACGGACTTTAATTAAAGATGGCTTGTCGGTGACTGCTTTCGCAGCTTCGATCGCTTTGTGAATCGCTTCTAAGTTGGTGTCGCCATCGCTAACAGCTTGCACGTGCCAGCCGTATGCTTCAAAACGCTTGCCCACGTCTTCGGTGAAGGCAATATCAGTAGAACCATCAATAGAGATGTGGTTGTCATCATACAGGGCAATAAGTTTACCCAAGCCCAGGTGTCCTGCCAAGGAACAGGCTTCACCAGATACACCTTCCATGTTGCAACCATCACCTAAAATCACATAGGTGTAGTGGTCAACGATTTTGGCGTCGGGTTTGTTGAACTTTGCGGCGAGATGGGCTTCTGCCATCGCTAAACCGACCGCATTGGCAATTCCCTGTCCTAAGGGTCCAGTAGTTACTTCTACACCTGGTGTTTCAAAGTTTTCTGGATGACCAGGAGTTTTAGAACCCCATTGACGGAATTGTTTAATATCGTCTAGCGTGACGCTGTCGTAACCTGTTAAGTAGAGTAGGGCATACTGCAACATACAGCCGTGACCGGCAGACAGGACAAAGCGATCGCGGTTGAACCACTTGGGATTTTTTGGGTTAAACCGCATAAACCGATCCCACAGCACAAATGCCATTGGTGCAGCACCCATTGGCAGTCCTGGGTGACCAGACTTGGCTTTTTCTACAGCATCAATTGCCAAAAAGCGGATCGAGTTAATACAAAGTTCTTCAAGGGTTTGGGTTGCAACAGCCATAATAAGATTGTTGTTAACGACGGGTTAGCACTCTTTTAACAGTTATCAGTTGTCAGTTATCAGTTAAGAACCCATCTTCACTTGGGTTTAAGTTCCCGACTAACTGGTCGAAAGCTTTGGATGGCGCGGACTGTGACTCCCACCATACGCCTGTTCACTGATAACTTGTTTACTGTTCACTGATTTCAGCTTCTTTCGCCTGCTGGGGATCAAATTACCCCACGATAGTATCATCATCCCATTGGTGCTTGTTGACAAACAAGCCGTAAAATTGAGGATTTTTGATTGAGGATTTTGGGATTATTCTAGAAAGGATTGGCCTAAATATTCAGTTGTTAAAGGGACGGAATGATCTGAGCAGGGTGTCAGAGACAATACCTTATTTATTTGTGGGGATCAACAAAGGGGATCGGGGAACAGGGACATGGGGGACAAGGCAGACAACGGAGAATTTATCCCAATTCCCCCTGCCCGATCCTCGTTGCCCCTAATCCCCACCAGGGGCCGGTGAGTTTCCCTATTCCCGATCCCTTATCCCCTTTTTATCCCTAGACATGTTTTTTAAAAGCAAGGGTCACATTATGACCGCCAAAACCAAAAGAATTGGACAGTGCTACCTCAACACGTGCAACACGACTAACGTTGGGTACGTAGTCTAAATCACATTCTGGATCAGGGTTTTCTAGGTTAATTGTCGGTGGGAGTCGGTCGTTAGCGATCGCGAGTACTGTTGCTACTGCTTCAATACCACCAGAACCGCCCAATAAGTGACCTGTCATGGATTTAGTAGAACTAATTGCTACTTTGTAGGCATGATCACCCAAGGCTCTTTTCATGGCTGCGGTTTCAGTCGAATCGTTAGCTGGGGTGCTAGTACCGTGGGCATTGATGTAGCTCACCATTTCGGGAGTGATTCCTGCATCTTTGAGTGCCAACTGTATAGCCCTGGCGGCTCCTTCACCACCAGGTACGGGGGATGTGATATGGTAAGCGTCACAGGTCATACCATAACCCACGATTTCGGCATAAATCCTCGCACCACGACTGATGGCGTGTTGCATTTCTTCCAAAATTAAAATACCTGCTCCTTCGCCCATGACAAATCCATCACGGTCTTTATCAAAGGGACGGCTGGCATGAGCAGGATCATCATTACGAAACGACAGTGCTTTACATGCAGCAAAGCCAGCAAAAGATAGGGGTGTAATAGCTGCTTCTGCTCCCCCACAAATCATTGCCTGGGCATATCCGCCTTGAATCAGGCGAAAAGCGTCTCCGATGGAGTTAGAACCGGCAGCACAAGCTGTTACGGAGCAGGAATTAGGCCCTTTTGCACCAGTGTGAATTGCTGTTAACCCCGCAGCCATGTTGGCAATCATCATGGGAATCATAAACGGGCTACAGCGGTCTGGTCCACGGTCAAGATAAACCGTTTGCTGCTCTTCCATTACCTTTAGACCACCAATGCCAGAACCGATGATCACACCTACTTGTTCGGCATTAAGGTCATTAATAGTTAACCGCGCATCCGCTAGAGCCTGTTTTGCCGCTGAAACGGCAAATTGAGAAAACCTATCCATGCGCTTGGCTTCTTTACGATCCATGTAATCGTGCGGATCGTAGTTTTTTACCTCGCCAGCAATACGGCAAGCATGACGCGAAGCATCAAACAAGGTAATTTCGCTAATGCCATTACGTCCGCTTACCAATCCTTCCCAATACTCGGCTGGTGTATTACCAATCGGTGTAATCGCGCCAACACCAGTTACTACAACGCGTTTACGTATCAAATCTGTCATGACTAAGTTACAGGTGGCTCTCCGGCAGGACAAAACAGGAATTGGGCACAGGGCATTGGGAATAGGAAATTGGGCATTGGGAATTGAGATTTGGGAATTGGGAATTGGGCTTCATTTAATTTTTACTATGCACCATGCCCTATGCCCCATGCCCTACGCCCTGTGTCCTATACCCTATGCCCTAACCTCTCTTATGCGGATGCGGCAACTTTGTTGGTAATGTAATCCAATGCTTCTTGAACTGTGGTAATTTTTTCAGCGGCTTCATCAGGAATTTCGATATCAAATTCTTCTTCTAAAGCCATTACCAACTCAACTGTATCCAGGGAATCAGCGTTTAGATCATTGGCAAAATTGGCCTGTGGTGTAACCTTTTCGGGTTCAACACCCAGTTGCTCCACAACGATTTTTTTAACTCTATCAAAAATGTCCGCTTGGCTCATAGATTAAATTCCTCAACCAGTTGCTATAATCCGCTCTTTATGGGTTACATGGTTTTGAGCATATACATCTTATCTGAAAGCGCGATCGCATACACTCTTTAAAGGATTCTGTTTTGCAATTCTTACTAAATTTTTTTTTCAGAATATACACCCCAGTACCTATTGTCTGACAACCGACACTAAGAAATGCGATGATAAAACAGTTACAGGCAGCTGTGCAGAAGGCAAAGGGCAGGAGGCAGGAGGCAGGAGGAAAATCATAGAATATAATTCCCACTACCTCTTTCCCCATCACCTATTACCTTTTTCCCAATTACCTTTTCCCCAATTACCAATTACCTTTTTCATCTGCTCTAGTGTACGCAATTTGTGTCGATTATCTAACAACAATATTTATATGCTATCCCATACGTTGAAATACGCTTACTACCCAGGTTGTGTTGCTCAAGGGGCTTGTCGGGAACTTCATCAATCCACAGTTGCCCTGAGCAAAGCATTGGGCATTGAACTTATTGAACTCAAAAAAGCTGCTTGCTGCGGTTCCGGTACTTTTAAGGAAGATTCCCAACTTTTAGAAGATACTGTTAATGCTCGGAATATTTCTTTAGCAGAAGAATTAAACTTGCCCCTGCTGACTCATTGTAGTACTTGTCAAGGTGTAATTGGCCATGTTGATGAACACCTCAAACAATGTCAGAAAACAAATCCCGCTTATGTTGGGCAAGTTAACAGTTTGCTCCAAAAAGAAGGCTGTTCACCTTACCGGGGAAGCACAGAAGTTAAACATCTGCTTTATGCCCTCGCAAAAGATTATGGCTTAGAGGAAATTCAACAACGAGTTAGCCGTAAATTGTCTGGACTCAAATGTGCTGCTTTTTACGGCTGCTATCTCTTGCGCGCCCAAAAATTCATGCCCTATGATGACCCCTTTCAGCCAGAAACGATGGAAAATCTATTTAGGGCAGTGGGAGCTACACCTATTTATTACAGAGGTCGTACGCAATGTTGCGGTTGGCCTCTTGCTAGTTATGCTACTACTGAGTCCTTCAAAATGGCTGGTAAGCATATTCAAGAAGCCATAGAAGCAGGCGCTGATTGTATGGTGACACCTTGTCCTTTATGTCACCTCAACCTTGATTCTCGTCAACCAGAGGTAGAAAAGGTGATTGGACACAAGCTAAGCTTGCCAGTCTTGCATCTACCACAGTTGGTTGCCTTAGCGATCGGGATTAGTCCGAAAGAACTAGGTTTAGAAAGGCACATTGTTTCTACTCGCCCAGTGTTGGAGAAGTTAGGACTTTGACTAGCGATTTTGGATTTTAGACTGGGAGATGGGGAGATGGGGAGATGGGGAGATGGGGAAGGCGGGGGTCCCCTCTGGGGAACTCGGGGCCCCCACTCCCCCAAGGGAGTGGGGATTAGGGGCGAAGGGGCAATGGGGAGATGGGGAGATGGGGAGATGGGGGGAGTATGAGGAGTGTGGGGAGTGTGAGGAGTGGAGGAATAACCACTAACTACTAACTACTAATGTACAGACGCGATGTTCCTCGCGTCTCTACCCACTAACTACTAACCACCAACAACCAACAACCATCAATTTTGATTAAATGGTTCTTCAATTGGCGTCACTGTCACTTCTGGAGTAGTAGAAGGTATGGTGATTGATTTTGATGTTGGTTCTTGAGTTGGTGACGGGGTAAAAGTAGAGGGTATGGTTATTGAACTTGATGTTGGTTCTTGAGTTGGTGACGGGGTAAAAATAGGTTCAGATGTAGTTTCCGGTGATGGTGGCTCAAAAGTTGGTGTTGGCGAAGTTGTCGGAGATGGTATGCCGAATGCCGGACTAGGTACTGGTGTAAAATTAAAGCCTGGCTCGGTTTCTACTGTCGGTGTTGGTTCTGGAGTGGGTGTGGGTGAGTATGTTGGTACTGGTGCAGATGTAGGTTTGCTTTGTGGCTGTTTTGGCTTGACGAATGTTGGTTCAGGAAATGTTGGTGGTGTCAATGCTGGATCTATTCTGGGCTTACTTTCCTTTAAGGGTTTTATGGGTGACAGTGTGGGGATTTCTGAGGTTGTGGGTTTAGCAATGGGCGATGGTGTGAATGTTGCTTCGGTTTCGGGCTGGGCTAATGGTGTGGTTGTCGCTTGAGGCTTGCTAGTATCTGATTGATTGGGTTGGGGTGCAATACGATCCCAGTAAAACCAAGCTAATAATCCACCAGAAACCAAAATTCCGGTGGTAATAACTCCTTGTGAAAGTAAAAAGTTTTGCCGCAAAGGCTGTGGAGGTAAAGTATGTCCCTCTACTATGTTCATCCGAGTTAGGGGTGACACTGAGGAAGGGGGCAAAGGGTTGGCTTCTTTTGCCTGAATAGTGCTAGCAAATTGGTGATTAACTACAGGCTGATAACCATTTTTTGGCGATTCAACTTTTGATTTTTGAACATGGTTACTAAAGTTGGGGTTTTTCTCAATTTTCGGGAGAGTGTGGGATTCACTGCCACCATTGTGTATATTTGGAGGCTGGGTAACTAATAAAGATGAGGGAAGTAAATTGAAATTTTGGCGAGTGAGGGCTAATCCTGTGACATCACTCAAAGATTCTCGTAATTCTAAGGCTCTGGTAAAGTATCTAAACGCGACGGTATTTTCTTCTAAACATAGGGCGCGAGTACCAAGTTGGTGCAAAGCCCAAGCTTCAGAGGCTTTGTCTCGTTCGGCTTGAGATGCTTGCAGTCCACGTTGTAGCACATGTTCCCACAAACCCCAGCGCTTACTCAAAGCTAGTAAGCTTTCCACTGCTTTTGCTAAGTGTAAGACAACTTGCCAACGGCTAGCTCTGACTGCTACTTCTAAAATCTGTATGATCGCATCAATTTTTGCTAGTAAATTTTGTGGCTGCTGGAGATACAACTGTGTCCAGTTAATAAAGTAAGCGATCGCGTTTTCTAATGGTGTTCCTAATTTCCATGCTGGCGGTAAAATTTCTCTGATTGTCTTGTTGATGCGATAACGAGAATCTTCCTGTTGAATAAGATAACGCTGTTGCAAATTCTTTAAAATTTCAGAGGCATCTGGTTGTTGGGTGATCGCTGCAACCTCTTCCTCTAATAACCCTACTTCACCCATCACTGCCAAAATTTCCAAAATATTTCTGTGGGTATGTGGTAGCGACTCGATGATTTGTTGAATGAGATAAATACTAGCTTGAGAATTAGGTAGTTGACTGACAATTTCCGCTAGCGATCGCTCTTCTGCTAAGATGTAAGCGATCGCTAATTGCAGATGCATTGGGTTTCCTTTGAGGATGATGCACAGGGATCTAGCAGCAGGTAGTTCCTCAATTTTGAGGGAACGTTGCATTTTTGTTTCTAAAAAAACTAAGGCATCCTGAATAGACAATCCAGCAAGTGCAGTGGAGTATGCTGGTTTTGGCAGACGCTGTTTTGTAGAAGCAACCAGAAAGGTACAGTTGCTAGCAGCATTTCTCAGCTTTTGCACTTCATCGAGTATGAGTTGATCACCGTCATCGAGTATAACTAGTGCGTGTTTATTCTGAATTTGCTGGCGTATTTGCTCATCTGTAGGTTTATAAGGGATATCACTTTCATATCCATAGAAAGCTTCCCAAATTATTTGCAGTAAATCACTTACATAAGGGTGATGGGAAGATAAACTGATGACACCATCACTAAACACAGAATCAGCCTGGAGTTCTTGTGCGAAGTAACGCAATAAAAAGCTTTTGCCCAAACCTACGGCACTATAAAATTCTACCGATTGTCCAGATTTTAAAGCTGCGATCGCTTCATTGATCGGTTTTTCACGCTCTAGAAGTTTCTCGCTAGGGGGCTGACGAATCAACACTGGTGTAGAGCGTTCTAGCAAATTCGGTTGTTGTGGTATGGTTGCTAATTCTGCGATCGCACCTTGACTGGAACCGATTTGGAGTATATGCTTGCCTACAGCCAATGTACCATTGGTATCTGTGCGTATATTTGCTGTCAAATTGCTATGCGGCATAGATTTTTATTTCTATCATTAAATCGAGTTTTACTCTATTTACCGCGATCTTGCTACTCAAATAGATATATATCCTACATTGATTACCTTATTTTAGCAAATATTTCAGTGTTTGCACTTAAGTAGTACTTAGGTAAGTTAAAAATGGGACAGCGATGCTGGAGGCAGAGGGCAGAGGGCAGAAGAAGAGTATGGGGGGATTTAAACCCGAACCAATTGTAGACACCGTGTAGACGACGCGGTATTATACCAATTTGAAAAATGATTGCAACAGATGGAAACCTGAAACATTTATTGGATAAGTGCTTCATAATCCGTCTTCAAAAGCTTTGAAGTTCCCTCCGGGACGCTACTCTGCCTTGAAGCCTATGAGCGCGTCTACGTGTCTACAAACTTTTCGCAAAATCTCAAATCCAAAATCCTGTTAGGGTATGAGCCTCCTATCTTGCCTGAAGGGCGATAAAAAACCTCACCCGTCTTATGACATCCTCCAGTGAACTCGCGCAGAGGTTTGAGGTGAGGTGAAAAGTAGGAATTCAGGGTAATTTCCTGGTGGGGTATGACAGCGATTCAGATAAAACTGATAACTGTTAACCTACTTCTTCCCCAGATGCCGAAAGTTCGCCTATGTTGGCACTTTTGAGTGAAGCAGGTAAGGATTGAGAATTACCAGCGTATGGCTGAGCTAGGTTAGAACGCAACTGACGCATGAGGCTACCCATTTCCAGCGCTGACATAGCATAGTCCCAGCCATGATTACTTTTGATACCAGCCCGTTCTAAAGCTTGTTGCATGGTATCAGTTGTCAAGATGCCAAAAATCACTGGTACACCAGTTTGAAAGGAAGCAGCAGCAATACCTTTTGCCACCTCAGAGGAAACATAATCAAAATGAGGTGTTTGTCCCCGGATGACAGCACCCATACAAATGATGGCGTCGTAGCGTCCTGAAAGAGCAAGTTGGCGCGCTACTACTGGAACTTCAAAACTCCCTGGAACCCAAACATAATCTACTTGAGAACCATGAGGATCAACATCGACGCCGTGGCGTTTCAAGCAATCTTGACACCCTTCTAGTAGCTTGGTGGTAACTAGATCGTTGAATCGTCCAATTACCAATGCAAACCGCAAAGGTTCTGTCTGCGTAAAAGTTCCCTCGAAAACTGCCATGACCGCCTCTAAATCAACTATACTCTTGCCACTATATACATTTCTTCCATAAAGACAACAGGAGCAAAGAGGATGGGGGTATAGGGAGATGGGGAGATGGGGAGATGGGGAGATGGGGGAGTGGAGATGTTCTCCTTGTCTCCATTATCCCCCGCGTCTTCCTTGTCTCCCGTGTCCTCCTTTTCCCCTGTATCCTTTTGTAACTCCTGTTGCCCCTGTTGTTTCTATGCTATTAACTAGTTGTGTGTGGCGGCAGTTGCTTAAACTACGAAAAAGCTCAAGAGTGCAACTAAAAGTACTAAACCGATCCAAGCACCAGAACCAAGCCACAGCAATTTTTTCGACTCATTCCAGTTTTGGGGAGTGGCATAGGCAACAGGAACGCCAATCACCATCGCAAAAGACACAAGTACCAGAGCTAACAAAGCAATTTGGAATATAATACTCATTTTCCCTTCTCCCAAGACAACGAAGATTCTTAAAGATAGAATATCTACAGGGTTAAACCAACGTTCTTCCTTATTGTTAAGCTAGCAGAAATTGCAACATTTTAGTCATTTGTCCTTTGCCATTTGTCATTTGTCCAATGATTGGGAGAGCATTCCAATTTTTTCAAAATATAAAACGAAGTTGCTTAGATTAACACTCTGTGTTCATTTGCTTTAGCCTCTAGGTTTAAATATGCTCCCATGACCAATGACCAATGACCAATGATCAATCACTAATGACTAATGACTAAACTATGGATTTAATTCTTTGCCATACAACAGCTGATTTTGATGCCTTGGGGGCGGCGGTAGGGCTGACGCGTTTGCTTGCAGGTAGCAAGATTGTGTTAACTGCCGGCGCTCATCCACCAGTGCGGGATTTTTTGGCATTATACCGAGATGAATATCAGTTGATTGAACGGCGTTCTGTCAATCCCAAAAAAATTCGTTCTTTGACTGTAGTAGATACTCAATATCGCGATCGCTTGGGTAAAGCGGCAGAATGGTTAGATTTACCGCATCTTGAAGAAATCATAGTTTATGATCATCACCTTGAGCAACATAGTGATATCCCCGCAACAAAATTACACATTGCTCCTGTAGGCGCTACCACAACTGTGATAGTGGAAGAATTGCAAAAACAGCAAATTCCCCTATCGACAGCAGAAGCAACGGCTATGGCGCTGGGTATCCACGTTGATACAGGTTCGCTGACCTATGACCACACTACACCACGAGATGCTCTCGCCTTAGCTTGGTTGATGCAGCAAGGAGCAAATTTATCAGTTGTTGCTGAGTATGTAGAACCTGGCTTGTCTCCACAATTACAGCAGTTATTAGCAGAAGCTCTTGACAATTTGCAATATTTCTGCATAAGAGGTTCTACCCTAGCTTGGGTAACACTAGTAACTGATAGTTATGTACCAGGTTTATCGAGCCTAGCCTCAGAATTGATGGAGTTGACAGAAATAGATGCTTTATTATTGGCAAACAAATATTCTGTCGGCGAGGAAGACTCACGCTTAACAGTAATTGGGCGATCGCGAATTGGTGGTGTGAACCTCAACCAAATCTTTCAACCATTTGGTGGTGGTGGACATTCGCAAGCAACATCACTGAATCTGCGGGGTGTAAATTGCCAAGAAATACTCAATCAACTATTGGAAGGGTTAAAAGCGCAAATTCCCTATCCACCGACAGCACGGGATTTAATGTCATCGCCAGTTCGTACGATTCGTCCAGATACCACAATCGAGGAAGCACAGCGGATTTTATTACGCTACGGACACTCTGGTTTATCTGTAGTCGATGCCCAAGGCAAATTACTAGGTATTATCTCGCGTCGGGATATAGATATTGCTTTGCACCACGGCTTTAGTCATGCACCCGTCAAAGGTTACATGACGATCAACTTGAAAACAATTAGCCCTGATACTACCCTGCCAGAAATTGAGTCATTTATGGTGACTTATGATATTGGAAGGTTGCCTGTATTAGAAAACGGGCAATTAGTAGGTATAGTCACCCGCACTGATGTATTGCGGGAGTTGCATCAGCAAAATGATAATGAGAGGGGCAGAGGAAGGGAAAGGGGAACAGAGGGGGAAGATGATGTTGAGATTCCGACATTGGGAGAATTGCGCGATCGCCTTAATCCCAAACTCTGGGAATTACTCACCAAAGCATCTGCCCAAGCCAAGCAACGGGGTTGGCATTTATATTTAGTAGGGGGAGCAGTACGCGACTTACTCCTAGCTAAAGAAGCATCTGGTAGCTTGTTAATTCAAGATATCGACTTAGTAGTCGATGGGTTTCACAAAGCCGCAGATGTCGGTGCGGGTGTAGAGTTAGCCAAGGCACTCCAGCAACTTTACCCAGCAGCACGGTTAGAGATTCACGGTGCTTTTCAAACTGCTGCTTTACTTTGGCACAAAGATCCAGAATTAGACTCTTTATGGGTAGATATTGCCACTGCCAGAACAGAGTTTTATCCTTACCCAGCCGCAAACCCCGAAGTCGAAGCTAGTTCTATTCGCCAAGATTTGTATCGGCGTGACTTTACCATCAATGCCTTAGCACTAAGACTTACGCCTCCTCGGGCTGGGAAACTCCTGGATTTTTTTGGTGGTTTGCTGGATTTACAAGCAAAGCAAATTCGGGTTTTACACGCCAACAGCTTTATAGAAGATCCCACCCGGATTTATCGGGGTGTGCGCTTTGCCGTGCGTTTTGGATTTAAAATTGAACCGCAAACAGAAGAATATATCCGTTATGCCATCAACAGTGGTGTTTACGATCGCACTACCAAAGAAAATAATAAAACCCCTGCACTGCAAACCCGTCTGAAAGCAGAAATTAAACACATTCTAGAAGCAACCTATTGGCAAGCTGCTTTAGAGTTACTCGGAGATTTGGGGGCGTTACAGTGTATTCATCCAAGTTTGAAAACACTAGATGAAGAGTTATTACGGCAATTACGGTTGCTAGAACGTTGTTTACGCAAATTTGATGCTGAACAAACTCTGCTGACTCATTGGCAAATGCGCCTAGAAGCGATTATCGCTCACCTGGTTCCAGAATATCGGGCAAAGGTCGCAAAGAATCTGCAATTACAGGAAGATAGTATTGAACGCTTGGAGAAATTAGCTCAAGCACAAGCTGAGATCACAGATGCTTTACCCACTTGCCAACTCAAGAGCCAGGTGGTGAAATTATTAAGATCCTACGATTTGCCGATGCTGATTTTAGTGGCTTTACACAGTTCTCGGGCTATTAGAAAAATCCTGTGGCATTACTTGACAGTTT
Source organism: Fischerella muscicola PCC 7414 (assembly GCF_000317205.1). Taxonomy (GTDB): domain Bacteria; phylum Cyanobacteriota; class Cyanobacteriia; order Cyanobacteriales; family Nostocaceae; genus Fischerella; species Fischerella muscicola. The sequence goes on from NZ_AJLK01000124.1 coordinate 99,221, forward strand.
GGGCAAATATTCAGCCTATCTTAAATGGTAATGATTTGAAGAAACTCGGTTACAAACCCGGGCCACAATATCGGCAAATGCTAGATGATCTACTAGCTGCGACATTGGATGGAGAGATTCGCGATCGCACTCAAGCAGAAAAATTTTTGGCACAGCACTATCCTCAGTAGTTTATGGGTATTTCCCCAAGGAACTGTCTTGAAAATGGGTATGGGGGTATAAGGCTGTAGGGGTGTAGGAGGAGTTAAATTTTCATATTCTCATTGTGTGATTTATCACATGAGTGTCTAGCTTGAAAATAGGGATCGGGGATTGGGGAACTCTTAACAGGAAGTGTACCTAGTGGTTGATCGCATTAATTTTGCTGGGCTACAAGATCCCCGACTTCAAGATCCCCGACTTCTTCAAGAAGTCGGGGATCTGACTCCTCACAACTTCTCATAACTTTTGCGATAGACCACTAGCTTCGCAAAAATCAAATAGGAATCCCATCGCATGAAAATCTCTTCCCAATCCCCGATCCCCATATTTCAAGTCAGACTAATGTTGCAATAATACTAATACAGCTATATATAACTTAAAGCAGCTTTGCGTTTGCTCTCAGTCTGATAGAATATCTAGGTTGTTTAATCTGATTCCGTCCGTCTTTGAGTCAGTCAATAGACCTTATCAATATCGATACATTAGCCCAAGAACTGGCGACCATCCAGCAAACTGGTTCTAAACGAATCGCCTTATTGGGTTCCCGTCATGTCCCGATTACGCATCAAAATCTTATTGAGATGATGACTTACGCCCTGGTTTTATCAGGCAACCAGATCATCACCTCTGGTGCAACGGGTACAAATTCAGCTGCGATCAAGGGAGCAATGCGGGCCGATCCCAAATTGTTAACTGTGATTCTGCCCCAAAGCTTGGAACGCCAGCCCTATGAATCCCGCCTGCAACTAGAACAAGTTATGCATTTGGTGGAAAATCCTAGTAACGATCATTTGTCCCTCGCAGAGGCTAGTTACCTGTGCAATAAGGAGATTGTCTCCCGTTGCCAGCAATTAATTTGCTTTGCGTTTCATGACAGTGGTACTCTATTGCAAACTTGTCAAGAAGCAGAAGAAAATAGAAAATTGGTGACGCTATTTTACTTCGATTAGTTATTAGTCGTTATGCCAGCGGTACATTCCCTCCAAAACTATTAGGAGTGAGTTTTGTCAACTGTAAGACTAGTGACTCTTGAGTAATGGCTAAGCTTAAACATTATGGACACATTGCGAGTCAGAACAACTGTCTTGCAGGTGTCCTTGGGTTTGTGCAGCTGTTAGCAATATAAGCAGCTAATCTGAATTTTGGATTTAAGATTGGGAATTTAATTTTTTCAAATAATTATTATAAATTTTATTTATGTTGATGCAATTATTGCCGTCTCCAGTTTCTGCAATTTTTCTGTATGCGATCGCTGCTGCGGCTGTACTGATTTATCTACCGTTTCTATTGGTGAGTTATGCCCGGGCGCGTGTAGGCTATGATCTGTATGCTCCCCGTGCTATGTTTGATAAACTGCCACCCTATGCTCAAAGGGCAACTTGGGCCCATCAGAACTCTTTTGAAACATTTATGATATTTGTTGCCGCAGCATTAATGGCATATATTACAAATGTCAATTCTCCCACAGCAGTAGGAGCAGCTATTGTCTTTGTTGTAGCACGATTTTTGTACTCAGCTTTTTATATTTTAAATATTGCCATTTTGCGCTCTCTCATGTTTGCCATCGGTTCCCTGAGTACTGCTATTCTGTTTGTGCTAAGTATAATCAAAGCTACAAGTTAATTATTTTTTGTTGTTTGTTGATTGTTGTTTGTTGTTTGGAAGAATCATTAACAACGAACTAGCAACTATCAACTACCAACACAAACTACTGACCATCTACTACTAATTTTTTCTTATGGCTTCTACGTATTCCTTTGATATTGTGAGTGATTTTGACAGACAAGAATTGGTTAACGCTGTCGATCAAACTTCGCGAGACATTAAAAGCCGTTACGACCTCAAAGATACTCAAACTACAATAGAGTTGGGTGAACAAAGCATAATTGTTAACACTGATAGCGAGTTCACCTTAGAATCTGTACACAATATCTTGCGAGAAAAAGCCGCCAAGCGTAACCTTTCTCAAAAAATCTTTGATTTTGGTAAAGTTGAGTCAGCTAGTGGAAACCGTGTTCGCCAAGAAATCAAATTGAAAAAAGGCATTAGTCAAGAAATTGCCAAGCAAATTTCTAAGTTAATTCGCGACGAATTTAAAAAAATCCAAGCCTCAATTCAAGGTGATGCTGTGCGTGTCAGTGCTAAGAGTAAAGATGAATTACAAGCAGTTATTCAACGTTTAAAACAAGAGGACTTTCCTGTCGCTTTGCAATTCACAAATTATCGTTAAATTGGTTAGTTGTTAGTTGTTAGTTGTTAGTTGATAGATAAACAACCAACAACCAACCAAATCTTTATTTACGAGAACCGATAGTTGCTTGAAAAGCAGGGCGTTCAGACAGGCGTTTCATATAGGTAAATACAGCTGGGTGAGAACTCAAGTCTATCTTTAACATTAGGGGAATAAAAGATAGAATTGACCCTACTGCAACATCAGCAACAGAAAATTTACCACCTACCAAGAATAGTTGACGTTGGAGAATTTCGTTGAGGGGAGTCATCAGACGAGGCATTTCTCGCTCACGATTGGCTTCTACAAATATGCCTGTAGCCAAGGTGGAATTAGCAAACAATACCCACTGAGCCATTTTTGCCCTTTCTTCTGGTGAGTGCTGGACTTTACCATACTTTTCATCCAGATAAAGTAAGATTGCCCCTGATTCCCACAGTTGCAAATCACCATCAACAATTGCTGGCACTTTCCCCATTGGGTTAATTGCTAAGTATGCTGGTTGACGATGTTCTCCAGCTTGCATGTCTAGCATGACAAACTCGTAGGGAATTCCCAATTCTTCGAGATACCATTGCACAATTGAGGCACGACTACGAGCGCCACCGTAAAGTTTAAGCATAGATAATTGTTGGTTGTTAGTTTTTGGTTGTTGGTTGTTAGTGGTTAGTGGTTAGTAGTTGTTCACTACTCCTCACACCCCATCCTACCTTAAGCCGCGCAAAGCGCGTCTACACACCCTTCACACTCCCCATCACCCCATCTCCCCACCTCCCCACTGCCCCTAATCCCCACCAGGGGCCGGTGAGTTCCCCACCTCCACTAAAGAACCTTATGAGTGTGGGAATGCTGCTTGACGTTGTCTTCTTTTGTGACAACTCGAGTAGCGTTCAGTACGCGTTTGCGTTCGGTGGAATATTGAAAATCTGTATAGGTAGTGCCAATGGGGATTAAGGATTTTGCGTTTTCCTTGCGCTTGTAGGTGCGTGCAGCGGCAAAAGCGCGTTGCACAAATTCATCACTAAACTGGGCTGTCTCTGGAAAATTTGATGGCTTTTGCAGTGTATGACCATCCACAACAGTTCCCAAAGTTGTGGCGCAAGCAAATTTGTAGGAAGTAGGAATTCGTTTGACAAGGGCTTCTAAAGCGGCTGAGGGAATAGGTTCTATAACTTCGACTTGATGAACTTCTCCGTCTTCTTTGATGAAGCAGGTAGCTAAACCGATGACTATGTAATCTTCGGTTGTGAGATCAGGTGCATTGGGGCAAGAAACTGCTGTTGTCATAGGAATTTATTTTCAAAACTATAAGTTCAACTAAAAAAGTCTGAATGGTTTGTTGGCATTTTACCAAGTTGTTGCTCCTACTACTTGACTAGTCTACTAGATTGATATTTCCTGTTTCTGGAATTGAACTTGGGGATGACGTATCTACTATTAAACTCAAGGATTAATTTAAATATGACGTTACTCATCGTGTAGTGATGGGTAATATTCATATAGGGTGCTTATCTATGTACTCATAGACACCTTTGTAAGTGACACAGGGGCAAAACCACAAACACTACAAAATATTGTAAGTTGATTCACAGAGCAAGCAGCTCAGGCAGGAAGATATGAACAGCCACTCATTTTTAGCATCTGGGGAACAGCAAAATCACAGATACAATAACGTGTTAAAAACTACCAAAACTCTTCAGCAGCGAGAAAATAACGGTAGCGGCGAATATGCTTTCGGTGACAGCTACTTACGCTCTTGTGCTTTGAAGTCAGCCCAACGAGGAGACTATACTGAGGCGATCGCACTGTTGAGTCAGCTGATCAACCGTCATCCCCAAAATGCAATTGATTACAACAACCGGGGACTAATTTATTTTCAATGTGGCGAAAGCCAAAAAGCTTTTTGCGATTACAATACAGCTTTGCAACTCAATCCTAAGTTGGCTAGTGCTTATAATAATAGAGCTAATTACTATGCTGCTCGTGGGGAATTAGTAGCAGCGATCGCGGACTATGATCAGGCACTGGATTTGAACCCTAGTTATGTCCGAGCATGGTTGAACAGAGGCATTACTTTACGCGACTTGGGACAATATGAAGAGGCTATTGATAATTTTGAGGTAGCGCTGCTGTTTGGTCAGTTAGAAGGTCGTATTTTAGCAGAACGTGGTAGAACTTACCATCTCTGGGGTGACTGGAATTGTGCGATCGCTGATTATCGTCGTGCTTTGCTTTTACTACCGTCGTTTGACACTACACAGGATATTCCAGGTTCGCGCTTGCGTTTACTAGTGGAAAATTGGTTCAACGAGTTAACCAAAATTCAGTGAACAGTTACCAGTGAACAGTTATCAGTGAACAGTGAATAGTCAGAACAAAGAATAGAAAAGTGACTTCATCTGTATAAACATTCAAATTAACATTTTTACTTTAAATTCTCTAACTTTTAAGTTGTAGAGATGAACTGATAACTGGTAACTGATAACTGATAACTGATAACTGATTAGGGAGAAGATTCTGCTTGTTCAACTTCTAGCGCTTTCGGCTTTATAAGCATAATAGGACGCTGGTTTGGATCAAATCGGTATCCCTGCTCTTGCATAATGCTTTTAGCTTGACGCGGATCAAAATTACGGCTAAATTCTACCTTCAGAGTGTTTACTCGTGCCTCTACCTGCCTGAGTTCCGTGTTAATTTCTTGCAACTTAGCTTGTCGCGACCAGTGATAAGGTAAAAGTTTTACCAGTGCAGTTACTGCTGCTACAGAAATCACAACATTAACCCCTATCTTGACTGTTGTCTCCAACGCCATCACTTGATAAGAGCGTTGACGTAGATGCCGCTTTGGTCGAGGAGCAACTCGGCGTCTTGGTATTGGTTGTAGCGGGGGTCTGGATGGTTGAATAGCATTCATAATAATTATAAAGAACCTCGCTGATTAATATTGATGCACCGCAACAATGCTCCAGGGCTGTTTACGGTTTTATTTAGCTGTCATATTACTTCATTTTTCGGCAATTGCTACACGTATGCAGTTAGTTAAAAATAAACCTAGCATACGTACGTATCTACACATAAAGTATTCACGGTACTAAACCGTTAACTTCCGGCAAATGTACCCGTATTACCAGGTTTATTGGCTTTTATATCGATTTTAAAAGTACATGAATAAAGCAGAAAACAGTGATGCTGAAGGGAATAAGTACGAACTATACAACAACTCGGAATTAGGAGGGCAAAATTCAGAATGAAGGATTATTCCGAATTGCTGCTCCCCAATTCCGACTTGTATTTGGTTACGGCAATGGTTTATTTATAAAGTTCTGTTGCTAACCGCCAAGCCAGAAATCCTGGGAGCAGAGCCACAACCAGAGCGATGTAGACTTGAGTATCAGATATACTCATGGTTTCAAACCTCCTAATCTGAATAAATTTTGATTACGTTTACTACTTTTCCTTGTTTTGCCAAGAATGGGGAATAGCTTGTTACAAGATGAAACAAAACGAGTGGGTTAGTTGTTAGTGGTTGGTGGTTGGTAGGGAGGCAAAGCTTTGTATCCCTAACTTAGTCAAGGATTGTTAAGAAGATGGGTTTTTATTTGGGTATTGATTTTGGGACATCTGGCGCACGAGGTGTGGTGGTTGATGAAGTAGGGATTGTGCAACAACGGGTGCTATACCCGTTTGAGATGTCCCCTGGCGTTGACTTAACCAATGTCTGGCAGATGGCTTTATTTAACCTGCTAGAGCAAATTTCTGGGGAATTAAGGCGAGAAATTAAGGCGATCGCGATCAATGGTACTTCTTCAACTGTCTTATTGTGTGATGCTGTCGGCAATCCTGTAGATGCGCCTTTGCTGTACAACGATGGAAGGGGTGCTGTGGTGATGGATAGGTTAAAGAGTGCAGCACCCCCAAATCATACTGTTTTAAGTACAACCTCAAGCCTGGCAAAGCTTTTGTGGATGTCACAACAAGCTTTTTTCACACAAGCTAAATATTTTCTGCATCAAGCAGATTGGCTAGCATTTCTGTTGCATGGGCGATTGGGTATTAGCGATTACCATAACGCTTTAAAACTGGGTTATGACGTAGAAGCTTTGCAATATCCAGAATGGTTAGAGAAACTGCAAATTTCTATTCATCTACCTAAAGTAGTGATTCCTGGTAGTGCCATCGGAGAACTACGCCCAGAGATTGCTGCTAAGTACAATTTGCCCAAAGATTGCTTGGTGTGTGCTGGTACAACAGACAGTATCGCGGCATTTCTGGCTAGTGGTGCACAATCCCCAGGAGAGGCGGTGACTTCTGTTGGTTCTACACTGGTGCTGAAGCTTTTAAGCCGTACCCGTGTAGAAGATGTCAGATATGGTATCTACAGCCATCGTTTAGGGGATTTATGGCTAACTGGGGGCGCTTCTAATACTGGTGGTGCTGTACTGCGGCAATTTTTTACTAAGGCCGAATTAGAAAATCTGAGTCGGGAAATTGATGCCAGCCAAGCAAGCGCTTTGGATTATTATCCCTTGTTGAAACCGGGCGATCGCTTTCCGATTAATGACCCCAATTTACCGCCACGATTAGAACCACGTCCAGATAATCCTGTGGAATTTCTACATGGGTTATTAGAAAGTATTGCCAGGATTGAGGCACGCGGATACGAGTTATTGCAAGAATTGGGGGCAGATAAGTTAACTCGTGTTTATACAGCTGGCGGTGGTGCGGCAAATGACACTTGGACGGCGATTAGGGGGCGGTATTTAAAAGTCCCAGTGATGCCTTCTGTGAATACAGAGGCGGCTTATGGAACAGCGTTATTGGCGATGCGGGGAATGAAAGAATAAACCTTTACTTACCTAACAAACTTCAAGCTTTCCATTTTCTTTGTAAACAGGTCAGTAAAAATACTAGCAACGTTGCGTTTGCGAAGTTTGATATTAGTACTTACTGACATCCCTGATTGCAGATTAACTTGGCGATCATTAATCATTAAATACTGTCGTTCAAGAACGACCTTTGCGGGAAATCTGTAGAAGGGATAAATATTGTCAGGGGGTAGGGCGTCGGAACCAACCCAGACTAGTTTACCTTTGATATCCCCAAATTCACTGTAAGGAAATGAATCAATTCTTACATCGACATTCATACCTTCTTTAACAAAGCCGATATCGCGGTTGGTAATAAAGACTTTGGCAACAAGGGATTGATTGGGAACTATTTTGAGAATTGGCGCCGAAGAGTTAGTTACATAGCCAGGGTTACGGGCTTGTAAGTCGAACACTGTACCCGAAACGGGGGCTTTTAGTTCTTGGTAGCGTAGGTTTTGCTGGGTCTTGCTGATTTGACTATCAATTTGGGCAATGCGCTGTTCGTTTTCAACGATAGCTTTAGTTAATTGACTGTCAATTTCTGCTATCCGCTTTTGATTGTCAGCAATTTTAGTTAGTAACTCATTTTTACTGAGGGCGATGGCATTCTTTACCTTCTCGTCAGCTTGTGTAATTGCATACTGGAGCCGTTTTTCTTCTTCTAAAAGTCGATCTACCTCTGCTTGTCGACTAAGGAATTGCTGCTGCTGCTTGTAATACTGATTCCTAGCAATTCCTCCCTCATTTGCCAACACAGTCAAGTCTGTGAGAATAGTTTTTTCGACTGCCAGTAATTCTTTGGCACTAACCAACTGAACTTGAGTTTGTTTCAACTGCTTTTGCAATTGATCAACTTCCAACTTAGCAGCACTAATGCGCGATCGCACTTCCGATTGGGCAGACTGCAACCGTTGCTGTTGTTCTGGGGTTAATCCTGCACCAGTGCCAGCACCTTGTAATTGCAGGCGATACAGTCGATTTTCGGCAACCAATTCTGCCCGGTGTTTGGTCAAAAAAACTCGTTCAGAAGGTAACGATGTCAGCAGTTGCGTATTTGGGGAAGTTTTACCACCCATTTGCATTTGGTAATACTGATTTTCTGCCAGCAAAGCAGCGCGAATTTTTCGCAGTGATGTTTGTTCGGCATTATCAACCGTTGGATCAAGAGCAAGCAATAAGTCACCTTGTTTGACTTGTTGCCCATCTTTGACCAAAATCCTTTTGGCTACACCCGCAACAGGTGCTTGCACTTGGGTAACAGCCCCTTCTGGTTCGAGTTTACCTTGAGCAGGAATCGCCTCTTCAAACTGTGCCACAGAAGCCCAAATTACCCCAGCAGTAGTCATGCCGATTAAAGTCCATACTACTGCCCTCGGTAAAATCGAGGACTGTCGCAACACCACAGGCTGATCAAACCGTTTAAGTGTTGGTGATACATCAAGGGAAGGAGTTGCTAAGGATGTGCCATTTAGAGTCGAAACAGCAGTTTTACCGTTGTTTCCATGACCATTAGAGTCAGGATGGGAACCGTTTGAGTTATTCATGGGGAGGTGGGGAGGTGGGGTGATGGGGGGCTAGGGGTCCCCACTTTGTGGGGTTGGGGGGCAATGGGGAACTCACCGGCCCCCGCGACCGACAGGGAGGAGCCAGTGCGGTGGACGGGTTTCCCGGCATAAAGCACCTGGCGTTGGGGATTAGGGGCAGTAGGGAGTGTGGGGAGAGGGGGGAGTCAATAATAAATTAACTGCTAACTAGTAACAACTAACCACTAACAACCAACAACAAACAACCAACAACAAACAACCAACAACAAACAACAAACAACCAACAACTAACTACTAACTACTAACCCATCCTGTTGTTGATACAGGTGGTAGTAGCGGCCACGTTTGTGCATGAGTTGGGTATGAGTACCGCGTTCTGCTACTTTGCCTTGGTGCATGACTACAATTTCATCTGCTTGTTGAATTGTGCTGAGGCGGTGGGTGATGATGAACATTGTTCGTCCTCGGAAGGCTTGGATTAAGTTAGTACATACTTGCCGTTCGGTGTCGTAGTCGAGGGCGCTAGTTGCTTCGTCCAAAATTAATAATTGGGGATTTTGTAGGATAGTACGAGCGATCGCAATCCGTTGTCTTTGTCCTCCCGAAAGTGCGGAACCGCGTTCACCAACACGTGTTTTGTAACCGTTGGGCAAGTTCATGATGAAGTCGTGGGCGACTGCTAGTTTGGCAGCAGTAATCACTTCTTCGCTGGTAGCGTCGGGGTTGGTGAGGGCAATATTTTCTAGAACTGTGCCGTCAAATAACAACGTGTCTTGGGGAATAATGCCAATTTGCGATCGCAGTGAATACAATTCGACTTTACTAATGTCGTAACCATCGATAAGAATTCGACCTGCGTTTGGTTCATACAGACGCGGTAGCAATTTCATCAACGTACTTTTACCAGAACCACTCATCCCGACGATTCCTACCACCCTTTGAGCCGGAAACGCTAAATTAATATTGTCTAATTGCAGTGAACCACTTGCAGAAAACCGGAAAGAAACGTTTTCGTAAGTGACAGCGCCCTGAATGGGGGGCATGGGAATATTATCTTGGTCGGCTTGTGTGACTTCCTGGGGCGTATCAACAATATCACTCAGACGCTCTAAAGACAGGGCTGTTTGTTGGAAATTCTGCCATAATTGCAATAATCTTAACAATGGACTAGTAACGTACCCCGCAATAATACGGAAAGCAATTAATTGACCCAATGAGAGTTCGCCCTTGAGTACTAAGTATGCACCGACCCACAGCACCAGTAATCCAGAAAGCTGATTAAGAAAATTACTTGCCGAACCAGCAGCAGTAGAAGTCACTATAGTTTTAAACCCAGATGAAACATAGCGGGCATAGTGTTCTTGCCATTGCCAACGGGTACGCAACTCTATATTTTGGGCTTTAACAGTCTGAATCCCAGAAAGTACTTCTACTAAATAAGATTGGGTTTCGGCATTGCGTTCGGCTTTTTCCCGTAGTTGTCGCCTGACTATTGGTGCTGCTATCAAACTGAGCAAGGCAAACAAAGGAATGGTAGATAAAGATACCAGTGTTAACACCCAGCTATAAATTAACATGACAATGATGTAGATCACCGAAAAGACAGAATCTAACACCACACTCAAAGCTGTACCCGTGAGAAAAGAGCGAATGTTTTCTAGCTCATTTACCCTAGTTGCTAATTCTCCCACCGGATGGCGATCAAAGTAACGCAGAGGCAAACGCAACAAGTGATCGATAATTTCTGAACCCAAGGCTAAGTCAATTCTATTGGTAGCTTCTGCAAATAAGTAAGTCCGCAAAGTACCGAGAACTGCTTCAAAAATTGCCGCTAACAGTAAAAATATACCCAACACTTGCAAGGTGTCGATACTGTTTTGTACCAAAACCTTATCGATGATCACTTGAATCATCAACGGGTTGGCAAGTCCAAACAACTGCACAAAAAACGAAGCTACCAGAACTTCCAATAAAACTGTGCGGTGACGGTTAAGCGAAGGCAAAAACCAACTCAAGCCGAATTTCTGTTGCGGTGTTGCTGCGGTTTTTGTTAGTAAAAGTACCTGTGCTTGTTCACCCCAATTTTTGAGGAACTCAGCCATTTTTTGACGAACAATACCACGTTCTGGTACACCCAAAACCACTTTTGCATCGCTAGTTTCATAAACCACCGCCATGCTATCTTGCCAGTGAATCAACGCTGGTGTCGGTAAACGATTCATCGCCTTGGCTGGTATAGTCACCAATTGCGCCTTTAATCCCATGAAATCAGCAATTGCTCCACATAATTGCAGAGAAACTGGTTTAGTTAAATCTTTGTGGTTATTGGCGATCGCTTTGCGAATAGCCTCCCGGCGAAACGGCATCCCGAAATACTGACTCACCATCTGTAAACAGGCGAGAGTAGCGTTGTGCGACTCTTCGCGGACGTGGGGGTATTTTTTGGTGGGGAGGTGGGGAACTCGGGGCCCCCACTCCCCCAAGGGAGTGGGGATTAGGGGCAGTGGGGAGGTGGGGGGAGTGTGGGGAGTAGGGGGAGTGTGTAGACGCGGTAGCGGTGAGGGGGTCGCGGTCTTGGCGGTTCCCGTCACGATTGCGAACTCCCGAACCCGAAGGGCTTTCCGTAAGGGTGGAGTGGGGGGAGTAACTTTTGAGTCTTGACCCTTGTTGACAGTTGACTCCATGAAATAAGCTTTTAGGGCTGGTTCTTCTTCTAGCAGAGTCAAGAATTCCTCATGTGGAAGCACAAGGCAGAGGGTTTCTTCCTCACAAGCCATGACTTTTTCACAAGGAACACCCTGCAACAAGCTTTTCCACCCTACAATCTCTCCCGGTTGTAATCGTTGCAATGTCACGGGTATATTGCTTTGGGGGTCATGGCCGATCAGTCGCGCCTGTCCTGTATAGATGATTGCGACATCAGGCGGTAACTCTTGTAGTGGTAGGATAGCTTGTCCCATTCCATAACGCCGCACTTGCAATCTTTTGCACAATTGCTGCAATTTGGCAAGAGATAGTTGCTCAAAGGGTGCGATGCCTGATAGGAAGGTTGGGATTGCAGTGGGAGTTTGAGTCATAAAGCGAGGAGCAATTATCAAAGTGCCAACAACAATGAATTACAATCACCAATCACCCACCAACGAAAAATCTATCTGTGTCTATCTGTGTGCATCGGTGTGCATCGGTGGTCGATTTCCAAAAAAAAGACTTTTTCATCACTGAGTTACATTGGCAGTAAATTTCCATCCTCTTGACTGTTATTCATCGGGTTTAATTCTGCAACTTGTTGTCCCAGCCATTTGAGAAACAATTCATGGCGCAACTGCCAACGAGTGACATCATTTAACTCAGCAGGAAGTATCTTTTCTAACCTGAGGATGACAAACCACTGGTCTATGGGTGTGGGTGGTAAAAGCTGTCCTGGCTGGGTGACAGTTAGCAGTTTTGCCAAGGTGGGGTGGAGTTTACCTAGTTCTACTGGCCCAACAATACCTTTAGTGCGGGCTTCTTGCCCTATAGAATATTTGGGAGCCAGTTCCGCAAAAGATTGTTCCCCTGCTTGCAAACGGAAGTAAAGTTCTTGAGCAATACCACTATCTTTGGTATGAATGACGGAATAAATTACCCGATCTAGTTGCGGTTTACGCCTGTGGAAGTAAACATCAATCTGAGTTTCCCAGGTGGCTTGTTTAAACTTTTCTAGCCGTAATGCCCGTGTCACTAATTTACGGACTTGTTCGGGAGTCATACCACGACGGCGTAACCAAGCTTGACGTTCAGTCTGTGTTGTTAAACGTTGCTGTAAGTAAAATGCTTGACAGGCTTTTTCTGCTTCTTCTGGTGTGCAATCAAATGGTGCGATCGCCTGATCTATGATCATTTCTCGCAACAGTTGTGGTAATAACTGGTAGTTTGCCAGCAAAGGCACAATTTCTTCAGCCGTAACTTTTTGTTCGCGAACTTGTAAAACAACACTCATATCAAAATAAATTATTAACTGCTTTGACCTTCGTGTTCTTAGCGTCTACCCTACGGGAAGCCACTTCGTGTCTTCGCGGTTAAAAATAATTGTTAAACCGCGAAGACACGAAAGACGCAAAGGATTTTGATTCTTGCCTTAAGCAAAGGCAAAGTTTGCCTGAGTCAGATTAGTAGCTTGAATTCCCAGTAACACAGCAACATCTTGTCCATAAACACCCACGATGGTGTTATCGCCTTCTTGGCGAGTTGTCCAATCACTACCGAGATAGTCATAGGCAAAACTGACGTTAGCAAAGCCAATCACATCTTCTTCTCCACTGTTGAAGTCCGTGATTGTATTAGGCTTTGCTGGCAAGTCTGTTTCATCGGTAACAATCCAAAACTGATCGGCTCCTTCACCGCCAGTTACAATGTTTTCGCCTCCGCCAATACCAATATAGAATTCATCGTTACCTGCACCGCCGTTTATGGTATTTTTTGTACCAGCTAATACGATGTCATCATCATTGCCAGTATCAATTTGGTTGCCGCTACCAAATACAGCTACATCAACGATGTCATCGCCATCTCCGGTAAAGAGGGTTTGATTATCTCCAAAGAATAAGTCTGGATAAAGAGCAGCATTATCGGAATTGGGATCGTAGAGATAATCATCGAAATAATCATCTTCTGATGTACCGTAGATGATTGATTTAGGCGTTCCTAGCCGATAATCAAGGTTGAGGGGAGTGGACAATTCAACCTTGATAAACTCATTGTTATCTGGTTGTGAGGGATTGCGGATCGCGTTGAATGGATAGTTGTTGTCGTTGGCAAGCAAGACAGTATTTTCATCCAGAATCAAGATATCTTCAATGGTGAGGAAGGGGAAAGTAAAGGTGTTACTACCATCGCCGTTGAGGTCGTTAGGATCGGCAATGTTGAGTAAATCAATGACTTCCTCTTTGTAGAGATAGCCTTGTTCATTGGTTCGGGAAATATCGACTTTGAAGACTTTCTTGAATTCTGCTTCTGCTCCCGATTTTTCATCTCGTTCGATGATCAAGAATTCGGTATCGTTGATTGGGGTAGCATCGCCGATCGCATGACTTGGATCATCTACTTGATAGTAGCCAACTAAATCATCGCTAAAGGATTTTGTTGCAACGTCAAATTCATAAACACGTCGGGAGTCGGTAGGATCACCAGCAACATATCCTTCTAGTATCGGATAGAGGGTTTGGCGATCTGGGCTATAACTCATGGCTTCAAAACCACGGGATCTAGCCAGATTAGCGATCGCTTCGTCTTCTTCTACTCCTGGGTTTTGGGGAGAAGCAACATCATTGGCGGTGATTTTGTCTCTTGCTGCTATCCCATCATCGACAAAATCGCTGAAGTAGCCGTCTACTCCTAAGCGGATAAACTGCTCATACTCTAGTTCTGGGTTGCCGTTATAGTCGGGTGAAAGGTAAAATTTATCACTGCGGAAAGTGTAGGGATGCACCAACAAGCCTGCTTGGTGAGCATCGTACACTAGGGTAGTTGGTTCCTGTAGGTAGCGATCTGCATCACTGATTTGACCATCGCCGTTGATGTCGTCTGGTTGACCGTCACCATTCTCATCGACGGTCTTTGCTGGTACAATCAGCCTTTTGCTGGGGCCGATTCCTATAGCATAGCTGGCAATTTCTGTCAATCCTTCGGGAGTAATTAGGTCGGCGTAGGTTTTATCAATTCCCTGGAACACATAGTCGTAGGGAGCGCCGCTACCATCTATTAACTGCACCAAGGGAATATCCACCCCAGCATTAGGCATGATTTCATTTTTGAGTTCTTTGAGATTGGAGACTTCAAAGGACTGAATGAAAATGCGGTCAGGATCGATGAAATCGTTGGCAACTAGGGTATCAATTAAAATTTGTGAGGTATTGTAGTTGATGGGAGTGCCATCTAAAAATTTACCTTCCTTAGCAAAGTAGGTGGGGTGTTTGGTTTCAGGATATATACCAAGTTTTACGCCTGTTGCGGCTTCGTAGTCTTTGATGAAGTTAATGTATTCTTCCAGTGTGGGGATTTGGAAGTAACCATCATACTTCGCACTCTCAGGGCGGATATCTGGAATACGCTCAACTGCCCGCAGTTCTTTAATTTCAGCTAGGGTGAAGTCTTCGGCAAACCAGCCTGTGATACTGTCTCCATCTAAAACTTTGGTAGTCAGGCGATCAGCAAACTTCGCAAAATTCGCGACGTTAGTTGTCGCTTCACTGATAACGGGTTTACCGTTCTCGTCGTAAACAATATTGCCGTTTTCATCCGTCTCCACTGCTGCCAATACAGGTTCGTGACGGACGATTAGAACTCCATCTTTGGTAACAACTAGGTCTGGTTCCAGGAAATCTGCTCCCAATTCCGCACCCAAGTTGTTAGAGGCAAGCAAATCTCCGCCTAAATCGCCAATCGTATGTTCTGGACGAATGCCAGGCACACCACCCCGATGGCCAATGACGATTGGGTCTTGGCCGTTGAGGGTATTGAGCGGGAAAATATTTGGGGTGGAAATAGGGGCATCTATGAGGACGCCGTTACTGTCAAAATGCAGTAGATAGGGGCCGAATTCTTCACCAATCCAAATTGTGCCGTCTTTCCCCAAAACAATAGATTCAGGGTCGAAGTCAGCCCCTGTCAAGAATCGGTCTGTTGTGGTTTCGTTAACAATTTGCCAAGGAATTAGGTTGTGAGGATCGGATAGTTGGATATAGTCAGTCCACTCGGCGTTACCACTGCCATTGTCTGCGGTTTTGAAATCTGGATCGACTTTATAGATCCGCAGTAGATAATCAGCACTATTAGTCTGGCTACCAAAGCCGTTATCTGACAAAAACCAGTAGCTATCTGAATCGGCAAACTGCACACCGCTAAAACCTTGTACAGGTTGTCCTGGAAATGGCCCTGTACGCCCGTTATTGGAAATGGGTTTGCCATTACCATCATTTTGACCAGATGGCGGGCCTTCGGCATAGGTATCAGCAGGTAAGGAAGAAAATCCAACTAAAGAGGGTTGTTTCATAGTCAAATCCGTCCATACTAAACTGTGATCTGAAGAAGGTGTGGTAGTTGCATCTTGGCGATCGCCTACTAGTGAATACAGTGGATCTTTAGTGGTAGGCCAGAAGACTTCGGCGTCCTGAATTTTTAAGTTCTCAGACGGTAGAACATAGTCAACGCGGAGATTTCCTGGATTATTGTCATTGAAATCTGCTGTGTCATAGGCTGGATCGCTGATATGAGTGGTATTGTTTCCACCATCCAAAACAGCTTGTTCAGAACCACCCTGGCTGCTTGGTGTGACACTGGTATTAACAAGAGGATTTTCTAATATCTGTCGAATTGCATATTTGTAACTGTCGCCATCATTAGGATCAGCGTTTTGGTCGCCCAGAATTACAAAGGCTGCTTGTTCTGTCAGTCCACCGTAGTTACCGTTGTCATCATAGATGTAATCGCCTCTTCCAGGAGTGATATAGTCTGACCAAAAGCGAATCTCATCATGATTTCGCTTGCCATTGCGGTCTTCTGCACCATCGAATACAGGGGG
This sequence comes from Fischerella muscicola PCC 7414, assembly GCF_000317205.1. Lineage (GTDB taxonomy): Bacteria > Cyanobacteriota > Cyanobacteriia > Cyanobacteriales > Nostocaceae > Fischerella > Fischerella muscicola. The sequence goes on from NZ_AJLK01000124.1 coordinate 115,622, forward strand.
TGTAGGATGACTCACCAACGCGTGAATTATTTGACCATTCACCTCGATTGGCACATCCCAATGACTCTTGGAAGATAGCCGTAAAACTTCTTGCTCTTGTTGAGAATACCAGGGAGTATCAGAATTAGGGAGAGCGATCATTGACAATAAAGAATCGGGCATATCCTTCCACAGGAAATTCTGGAAAGTACGTACGTTCTCTGTGTCAATTGGATATTTAGACAGTAATAGCATTCCAAACTGTCCAGGGAAATTGCCAAAACCAAAGGCATCGTCCCCGTATCCACTTTCTCCTGGTGTGGTTATAATCTTGCCATCGTTGTTGAGGTCATAGCCAGAGCTAATACCTGTATTGGAAGGAGCAATGTAGAAGTATGGATAGTCAACGGGATCTGCTCCATTTTGACTGACTTTTAAGTAGTTCTGCTGGAACAAATCAACTGCTTTGGTCGGGTCATCTGCATAATAATCAAATTCTTGAACACTGATGACATCTGGATTTGTGCGTTGAATAATCTCGGCAATGGCTTTGGCTTGAGAATTGTCTGGTGTGGATAAATCTTCAATTAGCTGCCCTTCCGTACTCCGGTTCAAGGAAGCGTTGAATTGGGCAAAGCGAATTGTGTCCTGTGTCATGGTGAATGTATCCGTAACTTTATATGACCAAGTACTTGCATATTTCTCGAAAAGAGTGAGTTATAGGAAAAGTTAAAGTGGGAGTTGCTTGCAGGAGATTTTGTAGTATCTATCTCCTCACTTTATGAAGTAGTAATTTTTTATGTACTTTACATTTTTAGTCTACTAGTTAATTAATATTTTCTAATTAATAAATAATGATTTATTGAATTTATTAACCTACAAGCTGAAGCAAATAGTTGCTCATAAACTCTATAAATCAGTACTTAACTAATTTCCTCCCTCTTCTTATTGTGTCTATTTTTTTATCAATTATATTGACAAAAATACACAGTATATTTGGCTTACATATTTAGCTCAAAATCATCTATTTCAGACTAAATAAGAAATAGAAACCAGATAAAATTTTTCAAACTGAAGCTGTTCCTCTTAAACAGATAAAGAAAAAGAGAGAACGAATGGAGAAATTTTTGTCTAATAACACTTAATGGCTTATTGTAGTTTAAAATCGCAGACTTAAAGGATGATATATTCACAGGTTAAGATTTGGTTAAAAATTTATTAATATTTACTTAACAGTTACTAATTAAATGACAAGTAATGGAGAGCGATCGCTTCTGTAAAAAAGCTAATATTTGAAAAATAGTATAATTTGTGACACACTCTCTTCATAGAAGCCATATCTACTAAGTAGG
>NZ_AJLK01000125.1 GCF_000317205.1 Fischerella muscicola PCC 7414
ACACATCTCCAGAAATTAATTATGCGTTACCCAAAATCCTTGTACCAGACGTGCCATGGCACGTCTGGTACACTATTTGTCGGAGAAGTCTAATGTACAGACGCCAGGAACATCGCGTCTGTACCCACTAACAAACAACCAGCAACTAACAACCAACACCTATTCCAACACAGGTGCTTTCCACCAATTGTCGTACTGTACCAGTGTATGAACTTGCCAATTAGGATCTGATTGGGGATAGTCTAGGCGATAGTGTCCCCCTCTGCTTTCTTTTCTAAAAGCAGCACTGGTGAGGATTAAATAAGCTACATCCAATAAATTGCGAGTTTCTGCCCATAGTCTTAATTGTTGTTCTACATCTGGCAATTGGAAACTAACGCTTTGTTTGGGGGGTAAACAAAGTAAAAATTGGCTTAGTTGTAAATCAGCAAAATCTTGCTGCCAAGATTTTACGGTGGCGATCGCTATTTCTAATCCTGACTGTTCTCGACAGATACCAGCGTGTTGCCAGACTAAACGGGGAATTTTTTGGCGTAAATCTTCTAGATATGTTTGTTGTTTATGCCAATTATCTACATCTGTAACAAATTCTCGCACTGTTGGGAGTGGTTCTTCACTCATCAATTCGTTCTTTAGTTCTAGATGGGCCATCTGGGCGCCAAAAACAATACATTCTAATAAAGAATTACTAGCCAGGCGATTAGCACCATGTACCCCCGTACTTGCAGTTTCCCCCACAGCGTATAAACCGGGAATATTGGTGCGATTCATCATATCTGTGAGAATACCACCCATCCAGTAATGGGCAGCAGGGGCAACGGGAATTGGTTGAGAAAAAACATCAATACCCCAGCGTTGACAAACATTAATGATGTTAGGGAAACGGTGACGAATTTTGTCAGCAGGGATAGGGCGCATATCTAACCACACGTGGGCGGTGGCGGGGTCAGCAGTAGTTTTTTGTAAATGACTAAAAATTGCCCGACTGACGATATCTCTGGGGGCGAGTTCACCAGCAGGATGATAATCAAAGGCAAAACGCCGCCCTTCATTATCTATTAAATGCGCCCCTTCACCGCGTACAGCTTCACTAATTAAAAAGCGTTCTGCCCCTGGTTTTGTCAAAGCGGTAGGGTGGAATTGGACAAATTCTAAATCTCTGAGAATTGCCCCAGCACGAGCTGCGATCGCGACTCCATCTCCGGTACTCACGGCGGGGTTGGTGGTTTGAGCAAATACCTGACCGCCACCACCTGTTGCTAGTACAACTGCACCAGCTTTTACCCAGGTGATTTCACCTTGATAAAACAAGCTAATTCCTTGACAGGTTTGCGTTTGAGGATCTATCCACAAACTCAATGCCAAAGCTTGCTGAATAACTTGAATATTTTTCCGTTTCAGTACTTGAGCAGTGAGAGTGGTGATGACTTCTCTACCTGTAGTATCAGCAGCGTGAAGAACCCTGTGTTTAGAGTGAGCTGCTTCTAAAGTTAGAGCTAAATGACTGCCGTGACGGTCAAAAGCAACACCAAGCTCTACCAGAGATTTAATACAGTTTGGGGCGTGTTCGGCGAGGAATTCGACTGCGGGGCGATCGCATAAACCCGCACCCGCTTTGATTGTATCGTCAATGTGCAACCGTGGTGAATCATCAGGAGCGATCGCAGCAGCAATACCACCCTGCGCCCAATCACTAGCAGACAAGGTTAAAGTTTCTTTCGTAATCAGACCAACTCGTAAGGACTGTGGTAAACAAAGCGCCGTATACAGTCCAGCTGCACCAGCGCCGACTACTAAAACATCAAATTGGTTAAAAATATCTATCTGCACCAAGGTAGGGGGAGTGGGGGAGTGGGGGAGTGCGGGGAGTGTGAGGAGTGTGGGGAGTGTGGGGAGTGTGGGAGAAATCTTTATCCGTGTCTTCCTTGTCCTCCTTGTCTTCCTTGTCTCCCTTGTCTCCCTTGTTCTCCCTTGTGTCTTCTATTTACCTATAAGCTTAACTAGCCCAATTCCGCTAAAATACAGCCCTAGTACGGCTCCCGCAAGGAGAGTTTGGGTAAGGGGATCTGTAGAAGGCGTAATAACGGCCCCTAGAACTACTGCACCTAAAATTACATAACGCCAGCCAGAAAGCATTTGTTTTGACGAGACAATTCCTAAACTACCGAGTAAAAGTTGGATAATCGGTACTTGGAATGCTAACCCCGTACTGAATAGTAACAACAGGACAAATTCAAAATATTTGTCAATTGACCATAGTTGTTCTACAACATCTGCACCGTAGCTAATAAAGAATTTTAAAGCAGCTGGAATCAGTAGGAAATAAGCAAATACTAAACCTACTGCAAACAGCACAGTTGAGCCTAAAACTATGGGAGCTAATAAGCGGCGTTCTCGGCGAGTTAAGCCTGGCAGCACAAACTGGACGATTTGGTACAGTATGAAGGGACTAGCAAGGAGCAAACCACTATAGCCTGCTACTTTCAGAGATACAAAAAAGTATTCTCCGGGTGCAAGCTGGAGAAATTTTACTCCTTGAGCTGGCACTTCCAACAACTGAACTATAGGCTTGACAGCAAAAAAGCAGCCAACCACACCTACTGCTACAGCAATCAGCGCATAAAAAATCCGCAGTCGTAACTCCTCTAGATGCTCAAAAAGGGTCATTTCGACCTCTCCTGGCAATTCATCTAAAGGATCGATTTCTTTTTGCTCGTTGGTTTCTAAATCAACATCGGGAGCAGTCGGAGCAGTTACAGTGTTTGCGTCTTGTGAAGGCGTCATGAGTCAGCTAGCGAGCATCATTTGTTAACTATTTTATCTGGGGTCGCAGCTACCCGGATCTCGGACTTCTCGTAGAAGTTGAGAATTTATATCATGCTCACTCATATACTTATGCTGTCGCGTAGGCTGGTAATTGGTAATGGGTAATGGGTAATGGGTAATTGGTAATGGGAAAATCTCTTCCCGAATGCCCGATGCCCAATACCCAATAACGAAGGATTACATCTAACTAAAAATTTCCACCTAATAGATATTCCAATTCTTTCTTTAACGCTTTAATATCTGCAACTCTTGCTACTAGTAAGTTATCTCTGCCAGCATCAATTAAACGTGCTTTCCAATAACGAATACTATCGGAATTCTGCATCCAAAAATTAATGACTGTACTTACAACTTCATCTTTATCCCAATTCCATTTTTGTGGTACTGGCTCCACAGATTCTAGCAGTGCATCTAATGTACATGTATGCGTTGCTATATATTCCACACCTTGATGTTGTGGTTTCTGCAAAGTTTCTTGTTGGTGATTAAAAAACTGTAAAACTTGAGATACTCCAACAATATCAAAAGTGTATTTCATTGCTGTTAACCCAATATGAAACTTTTTAAACTATGTATATCTACAAATTGGTTGAAAATGTATCTGAGAAAAGTGTTATTGCGCTCTATATCAGAGGTATTAAAATGCTCAATTAATTAGCACTTTCCTATTTTGAGTGCTAAAGCTTATCCATCAAAAAATTAGCAGTGAGGTGCATGGAGTGCTAAAGTTTATAAGAGTATTTTTCTTAAAATATGAAAAATTTCGAGTATTTGAAAAGGGGTAAATATTATTTTTAATAATTTTTTAAATTCGTCATTAAATATAGTTCTTCCCTTTCCCCTTTCCCCTTTCCCCTTCGCCCCTAATCCCCACTCCTTTGGGGGAATCAGGGACAAGGGGAGCCAGTGCGCCCTTGGAGGTTCCGGTTCCCGAGGACTGAAGCCGGAGGTTTCCTCCGGCTATGGAAGTCCGTTCCGTTGTAGCACCTGGCGTGGACAAGCCAGACAAGGGTGACAAGGGAGACACAGAGAAAAACTAATAACTAATGACCAATGCCCAATTCCCGATCTCTGATCCCCGATCCCTATTTTCAAGACAGGTGGACATAATTAAACGTAAAATGCTTTTGCCCTTCTGCCTCTTTGAAGCTTTGAGGTTCCCTCCGGACGCTGCTTTGTAGACGCTAACGCTATGCGCCTACAAACTTCTCTGTGCCATCTGCCTTCTGCGGGGCCCCCACAAATTCGCGATTCGGAGAGCGAATTTGTGGGGAACCCCTTCTGCCCTCAGATCAAACCAATAACATTCGCTAAAATCACTAAGACAACAGTTAACTATCGGATATATTTGGACTGTTGTTGAATAAGTTTGCTAGCTGAGGTAAAACAATATGAATCCTCAACCTGAAGAAGACTTGCAGCAACGTCTCCGCCGACTGGAGGCAGAAATTGATTCCTCTTCTGGGAAAAAAACTAAGTCACAGCAAATTGAGCAATCGTCTCAGTCTGGTTTTTCAAGTGCCAATTCGCAACTACAGCAATTGTCGAATTGGTTTAATACCCTATCTGGGACTGGAAAGGTAGTTGTTGTGAGTGTGGGTGTTTTATTAGGCTTTGCGGTGGTGCAAGCAGTGTTTAAATTTGTTGCTTCTGCAATTAGTTTGGCACTCTTGGCAGGACTAGTTTACTTTGGATACAAATTTATTGTGTCTAGTAGTTCGCGACGCAACCAATAGTATATTTTGACACGCCTGGAGTGGCATATATATAAAAGTTCAAGGGAAATATTGCAATGGCAACCCCAATTGTGAGGAGAAGTAATGATCAATCTAGTTCCAGTCAGTCTAATCAACCAGGAAAGCCCAAAGCACTGCCTCTAGCTACTAGGCGTGTAGCGGCTTGGGCGACGGAAATGACGCTACTAGTGATCAGTGGCTTAGTTCCTTTTAGCCTTGGTGCATATCTTAACACTAGAACTGATCTGAACCGAGAACCACTAAACCCTGTATTGATTGTAACAGAAAGAGAAATCGCTCGTCCCCTAGCTCTACCTGTAAGCTACGGCACTCGTAATGTAGCATGGCCAACAAATTTTTTGTGGACAGTAGCTATACTAGCGCCTCTGACACTTTCTGGTTGGCAATTGCTTTTACTAGCAAAAACAGGTAGCACCCTGCCAAAGCGCTGGTTTGGTGTTCGGGTTGTCAATTCTCAAGGCAAACCTCCTGGTTTGGGGGCTGTTTTGCTGCGAGAAGGTGCTGGGCGTTGGACATTGAGTTTGTCTGTAGCTTATATGCTCTGGCGTAACAGTCCAACTTTTCCTAACTTAGGTGTTTTCACTTTCCTGTCTGGTTTAATAATGCTCTTAGAAGCGAGGGGCTTACCATTACGACAAAGGCGCGCAATCCACGACATTATTGCAGGTACTTACACCATAGACGCGAATCAACCGTTTACACCTTCGCAGCTACAGGATAAAAAACAGACGCAGTGGACAGAAGCAGCAGACGAAGACGCAGCCATTGCCTCAGTTGTCATAACACCATCAGAAACCACTCAACCACCTGCTCATCCGTGGGAATGGTTGCGGCGTAATCCAAGTATCACCCTGCTAGCGATCGCACTGTTGAGTATGGCTGGTGTATTGACAACTCTAGTAGGTACTCAAGTATACATTCAAACTCAGCAGAATCGCCGAGTGTCAGAGCAGCGTAACAGCCAACAGTTCCTAGCTCTGGTCAAACAATTGAGTCCTAACTCTGGCGTCAGCAATGAAGAGCGCCGTAGTGCAATTCTGGCAATGGGTACTCTTAATGACCCACAAGCGACCAAATATCTTGTAGAACTGTTGGCTAAAGAAACTGACCCCAGTCAACTCGAAACAATACAGCAGGCTCTGACAAATATTGGTCTGTCGGCTATTCCTGATTTAAAACGCATGAATCAGTCCTTGGCTGAGGATTTGGAATCAACCAGCAACCCATCTCCAGAGCGGGAATTGCGACAGAAGCGGTTGCAGAGCAATCAGCAGGCAATCAATAAGATTATTGCGGTTAATAGCGCTAAAGTTAATGACCTCGACCTCAGCCGCACTCAATTATTCCAAAATGGTGCAGCAGATAGCCCTATATTTAACTTGGCACTAGATAAAGTTGATTTATCAGGAATCAATTTTAAAGGAGCGAATCTATCCTTTGCTAGTTTGAGGGGTAGTAGCTTCCGGGGAGTAGGTGAGGATGGACGCTGGGATACTTTCGATGATTCGATTGCAGATTTGAGCAACGCTCAATTCAAACAAGCTGATCTGCGCGATACAAATCTCAGTCGTGTCTTGATGGTGCGTACAGATTTCAGCCGCGCTAACCTTAGAAAAGCAAACTTAACCAACGCACGTCTAGTTAGTGCCAACTTAAGCAGCGCCCAGTTAATGGGAGCCGATGTACGTGGTGCTGTTTTAGAAAATGCTAGCCTCACCGGGGCAGATTTGAGCGAAGCTATTTTTAACGACGCTGATTTATATGCTGCTCGTTTGGGTCGCGTCATTGCGATCGGTACACAATTACCCTTCGCCAACTTAAGTAAAACCGACTGGCAAGCAGCAGATTTATCAGGAGCAAATTTACAGCGTGCGGATCTAAGCAATGCCAATCTCAGCGCAACTCGCTTGACAAATACTAATTTTCGCTCTGCTAACCTGACGGGTGTTAACTTCCGCAACGCTGATTTGAGTCTTGCAGATTTACGCGGCGCAAATCTCACAGAAGCTGATTTTCAAGGTGCTATTCTCTTCCCTGCTAAACAAGATCCAGCCGATCAATTTGTGCAAACTCCATCAACAGGTTCACAATCTGCTGTAGTCAAAGGAGTGGATTTTAGCCAAGCAAAAAATTTAGATACCAAGCAATTGGCTTACATTTGTACTCAAGGTGGTATTCATCCGCGTTGTCCGTAAGATGGGGAGTGTGGGAAGTGAGTGTGAGGGGTGTGAGGAGTGGAGGAAGAACCGCTAACTACTAATTTACAGACGCGATGTTCCTCGCGTTTCTACCCACTAACCACCAACAACCAACAAAATCAGTGTGAGGAGAGTCGGCAAATGAAGCGTCTTAAATATTTAATATCTGTGCTTTTGGCTAGTTCATTTTTGAGTTTGAGCCAATTTAGTCAACCTGCTCATGCTCAAGCAGCTTATGGTAGTTACGTTGGTGTTGGGCCTGCCATTGGTTTTGCAGATGGGGCTGAAATTGGTGGGGTTGTAGCCTTCCGTTACAAACTTTTGGAAACACCAGTTTCTTTTCGCGCTCAAGCTTTTTTGGCTAATAACATAGCGATTGTACCAACTGTTTCCTATGATTTTCCCCTTAACTGGCAAACTGATGCTTATATAGGAGCTGGGCTAATTTTTGCTGGTGGTGATACGCCTTCACCTGTTGGTAATAAAATTAGCTTTGCCTTGCAGCCGGGTATTGATTATGTTGTACCTAATAGTAATACTGTGCTTTTTGGTAATGCCATTATTGGTTTTGATGCTTTGCGTGATGGCGGTACAACTTTCTCTTTACAAGGTGGTGTGGGTTTGAGATTTTGATTTGCTTGGTGTCTTTGTGACTTGGTGGTGAATAAATGATTTTTGAACCACTAAGACACCAAGACACTAAGGTTTATTTGGCGATCGCAAAATCATTTCTAAAAGCGTCCCCTTTGTCAAAACTACAAAATTTTTGTCAAAATCGGGAAATAAGGACGTAGTTGATGGTTGGTTGTTGATTGTTGGTTGGCGGTTAGTAGTTAGTGGGTAGAGACGCGATGTTCCTCGCGTCTGTACATTAGTAGTTAGTGAATTCTTTAAACTACTTACTCCTCACACCCCTCAACTCCACACACTCCCCCCACCTCCCAACCTCCCCATCTCCCCACCTTTCTCTGTGTCTGTGAAATGATAGGATTGACAAAATTATGTTCAGAAATTTGGGATGGGTATCAAACGATAATTTTGCTCCCAATAATTCGCGATCGCCACAAAACAACCCAAAAACTGATGAACAACTTCTTGATGCTTATTCCCAGGCTGTCATCAATGTAGTGGAAAAAGTTAGTCCTACGGTTGTTAATATTGATGTGAAAAAATGGCTGACGGGACGTAGCCGCAATTATCAACCCTTCACACAAGAAGTACGTGGTAATGGTTCTGGATTTATCTTCACTCAGGATGGCTACATTCTCACTAACAGTCATGTCATACACGGTGCATCGAAAATCCAGGTGACACTGTCTGATGGTCGCAGTTACGATGCGGAAATTATTGGTGATGATCCTGATACAGATTTGGCTGTGATTAGAATTTATGCGCCAAATTTAGTAGCTGCACGTTTTGGTGATTCTCAAGCATTGAAAGTCGGCCAGTTGGCGATCGCGATCGGTCATCCCTACGGTTTCCAGACTACAGTTACAACTGGAGTGATTAGCGCACTAGGACGTTCTTTCCAATCCCGGTCTGGTAAGCTGATTGAAAATATTATCCAAACTGATGCTGCTTTAAACCCTGGTAATTCAGGCGGGCCATTAGTTACGTCCCACGCTGAAGTTATTGGTATAAATACTGCTATTGTGATGGCAGCACAAGGAATTTGTTTTGCCGTACCTATTAACACAGCCAAAATGGTCATCCCGACTTTAATGAGGTATGGTCAAGTACGGCGTGGTTACATTGGTATTGGTGGACAAAATGTGCAAATTTCTCGCCGGATCATGCTATTTAACGAATTAGCTGTGGATACTGGCATTTTCGTTATGCATGTTGAACCCAACAGTCCGGCTAAAAAAGCTGGTTTGCTGCAAGGGGATGTGATTGTTGGTTTTAATAATTCACCACTGCGTGGTATCGAAGACTTGCAGAAGTTTTTAACACCAGAACGTGTGGGAGTGCGATCGCAACTCACTGTTTTGCGTAACAATCGCAAGCTAGTAATAGATATCGTTCCAGAAGAATCAACGAGAGGCTAAGCAGCTAGTCAAAAGAGGACGCATGTAGCGTCCTCCAAACACTAGATAAGCCTACTGCTCAACTACCAACAAAGTCTTAAATTCCAGCCCCATCCAGAAACTCTTGAATAGCCTTATCTCTGAGATTACAAGACAGACCATCTTGTAATTTTTCACCCTCTTTGTTAACGGGCAATTGATTTACAAAAACCAGAGTTTTGGTGTCAGATTGATTTTGCTGTAGGCTTTGTATTTGTTGTTCTAACAATTCAATTCGGTCTACTAAAGCGCGAATTACTTCTGCTTCCGAGTCTGGTAAGTTATTGTGTTCCAATGGGGCGACTCGCACTCCAGAACGATAAATAATGCGACCGGGTATACCCACAACAGTGCAATTAGAAGGTACATCCCTCAAAACAACTGACCCAGCACCAATACGAACGTTGTTACCAATTTGGATATTACCTAATACTTTTGCACCTGCACCAACTACAACATTTTCACCCAAAGTCGGGTGGCGTTTACCGCTTTCTTTACCAGTACCACCCAAAGTGACGCCTTGATAAATCAGCGCATAATCTCCCACAATCGCTGTTTCGCCAATCACTACCCCCATGCCATGATCAATAAATACACTTTTACCAATCACAGCACCGGGGTGAATTTCGATTCCGGTTAAAAACCGAGCAAGATGGGAGATCAAGCGGGGGATAAAGGGAATACCAACATGATGCAGCCAATGAGCCAGCCGATGAAATAGCAAAGCTTGTAAACCAGGGTAGCAAAACAATACTTCCAACCAGTTACGGGCAGCTGGGTCACGTTCAAATATAATGCGAAAATCAGCAAGGAGTGTAGACAGCACGCTCAATGTACCCTCTGTTTTGCCAAACAAGCTACACTCTATCTTAATATTTGTTGGTTGTTGTTTGTTAGTGGTTGGTTGTTGGTTGTTGGTAGTTGGTTGTTGGTGGTTGGTTGCTGGTTGGTGGTTGTTGGTTGTTGGTTGTTGGTTGTTGGTTGTTGGTTGTTGGTTGTTGGTTGTTGGTGGTTGGTTGTTGGTTGTTGGTTGTTGGTTGTTAGTGGTTTTTTGTCATTTGTCATTTGTTACTATTTATTCTCCCCACACTCCTCACACTCCCAGACGCTTCAAACAGCGCGTCTCTACATTACTCCTCACACTCCCCACACTCCTCACACTCCCCACACTCCTCACACTCCCCACACTCCCCAATCCCTACTCCTCTACAGAAAGCGTATAGTTCTTTTTTACCTGAGAGTTAAAGGTTGCTACCCAAACTTTATAAGTTCCTGCTTTCCAGTCTTTGTCGTCGATACTGGCATCTTTACTGTTACCTGTATCATCACCACAGCGAATAGTGTTATTGTCTGGCCCTTGAATAAGTAGAGTGGTATCGTAGCCGCCACTGTTGACGATTATTTTCAGATGGGGAAAGTTTTTTTTCAAAATTAAGATGTGATCTGGAGTCGGGTCGGCAAAGCCAATACAGGCATTTTTGTGGCGATCGCGATTGCTAATTGCTGATAGAGAATAAGAACCACCAGTATAACCTGTTACTGTCCCTTGTGCTGATTCAAAGTTGGGTGATAAAGTAATTTTACCAAAATTAGAAGTATCTGCTGATACAAGTTTGGGAGTTAGAAATGTCAGTGTAGCTAAAATCCAACCCCCTGTTAAGAGAAGTCGGGGGCAACATTTATCCATAGAAGCCCTCCAACACAGAAATTATAGTTATATTGTATGCATAATGGTAACAACAATCACCTTGTAGTCATTTCGGTGCTGTGCCACATTGGAAGGTGACACAAGGGAAGGGAAGGGGGAAGGGGGACAAGGAGGACAAGGGGAAAAGCTAATGACTAATGACCAATGACCAATGACAATTGACAAATGACAATTGACTATTTACCTATTTGAAAGAACACGCCACTTTTGAATATTCCTGTGTCGCTACCGTAACTACTAATGGTGAGCGATCGCAAGTTCTCAAAGATGGGTTTTGCGAGTATTTCTGCTAGTTTGAGAATTGGGAATTGACTTTGTAATATTTCTCGGCTTTTTGCCCAATCTAGATACACGTAACCTTGGTTTGGTTGGGGAATGGCAGCAATACTATTTTTAAATTGGCGATCGCTAATTAAGGAATAGTTCTTAGTATTGAGAACTTCATTCATTGTTTCAAGGTTAGAAGCAAAAATTTCGTAATTTCCTTGGCTAATATGCACTCCGGAAACTTTCGCTTCTATTGTGTATTTTTCTCGCTGTTGAGGATCGGCTACTTTTGTGGCTTTTAATTGTGTCCAAGCTGAGATTTTTTGTTTGTCTATATCAAAAGTATTTACTGACAATCCCTTTGAGGATGCGATTTCATCTAAACGAGCAATTCCTGCTGGTGTGGTTTCAGTTTTTTCAACTACAAACACAAAATCGGGATTTGCTTGTCCTGGACGGGGTAATAATCCAATAGCGTATTCTCCCTGTACCCAGCTAAAAATATCTTCTTTTAAGTTGATGTCTGAATCTGCTTGCACATCTACCACAGGTTTGATTAAGCCAGAAACCACATCTTTTTCTGAACCGGATATGGCAACTTTGATTTGTTCCCAGACTTGAGTTAAATTGCTGTTCGGTAAACTACTTAAATTTTTGCCAGCGATGGCTAAACCTGCTGAGGTAGGAATATATTGTAATGCTCCTACAGGCTGAGATAATGGCTCTAGAGGTGGTGCTGTTTCGGCTTGTGCTAGTAAGCTAGTTTCTGCTAGTAATCCTTTGTTGGTTAGGACTACAGATACTATTTCGCTGTCATAAGTTGCTGGTTCTGGCAGTTTTAAACCTTGCCATTGGGCGATATTAGGAAGATTGAGAAACGCTACGGCTAAAGCACCTTTGGGTATTTGTTTGACAGCTTGCTGGTATTGGCTAGAGGTAGTTATATTGAGGTCAGGAGCCTGGACGTTATTAATTGCTTCTCTTAGTACTTTGGGATCGTTGGCAAACAGGACAAAATCATTACCAACAGCAGCACCAGCCAAAGAAGTTTGGATTTTGGATTTTGGATCTAGTTGTGGAGAGTCAAAAATCAACTTGATGCCTTCGTATTGTTCTGTAGTTAAGTTTGACCCAGCGATCGCTCGTTTGGAAAATAACAAATCCACAAATTCACGGCTTTTCTCGGGGTTTTTGGTTGCTAGTGCCATTAGATATCCCGGCTGCTGTCCGTTACTAGGATCGCGATCGATGTCTTGGGTTGTGACAGCTAAGGTAATTTCATTCTCCAGCCAAGGTTGAATGTCTTGTTTATAATCTATGCTAGTATTGGCTAATAAGCTGGTTTTAAGTTTGGATAGTTCTCCCTCACGTTCCAATGCTTGTAATTTATCGGGATTTACCAGGATTGATATCATCACTGGTGCTTGTTGAGATACAAAAATTGCCGCACCAGGCTGTTGTGTAGTTCCACTGATTCCCACAAGTGAATTTGCACCGGATAAGTTACTACAACCAGAGATAGTGATAAATAGCAGCATCATCAAAATAGCTGCTAGAGAACGAAAGAATAAGCCTTGTTTCATAAATTGCCTATTTTCAGGGACTTCCAGAAATTAAATTATTCCATTTAGAAAATGAAGATGATTGATAGACTCTTTCTCCCCCTGCTCCCCTGCTCCCCCTAGTGATGGGATATTTATTTACTTGGAAGTCCCTTAGAACGGGTTTCCTTTTTCTTTTCTTTGTCGTTGCAATGCTTCTTGGTACCACTCTAATTCATCCAAAAATTGACCGACTCTCTTCGTCAAAGCTGCTTCGCGTGAAGTCCCTGCTTCATCCAAAGATTCCCCAATTTTGGAGATGGCAAAAATGCTTGAAATAGTAGGCATTCCCATCTCTGACAGAAAAGCGCGTAACTGTATGGCTGCCCGCACTCCTCCAAAGCCACTAACTGAGTAGGAAACAATACCCGCCGGACGGAAAAAGTATTCTTCTAGATAGTGATCCATGAGATTGCTCAACCCTGGCTGAATGGAATGGTTATACTCTCCCGCAACAACTACAAAACCGTCTGCTGTTCGGATATACTCTGCCCATTCTTCCATCTTTGCTGGAGCCTGACCTTGCTCATACTCTTTATACATCCGGTCTAAGATGCTAAAGTCATACTCCTGAGCATCCACAAAAATCACCTCATGGTTTCTTTGCTGGAGCTGATTAATCATGAATCTGGCTGCTTTAATTCCCTGGCGATTGCTCCTGTAGGAACCATAAAATACTACTGTTTTAAAGCTCATGATGAGTGATTTTTAACAACTAAATAATTCCAAGTAGCCGCAAGTCGAATTTACCATATACTGGCTGTCAGATGTGTAGTACAAAAAGGCAGCAATTATGAAATTGATTTCTGTTTGCGTTGGACTGCCGCGTGAAGTGAGATGGAAAGAAAAGTTTGTGACAACTGGCATTTTTAAGCAGCCCGTGAATGGACGAGTGATGCTGCACTCACTCAATCTAGACGGAGATCGACAGGCAGATTTGACTGTTCACGGGGGTGTGGAGAAAGCTGTTTACGCTTATCCAATGGAGCATTACAGCTATTGGCGGCAGGAGTTACCAGATGAGGATTTGTCTTGGGGTGCATTTGGCGAAAACCTAACGACTGAGGGCTTGTCGGAAACGTTCGTGAATATCGGGGATCGCTTTCGTATTGGCACGGCTATTGTGATGGTGACGCAACCTCGGTTTCCCTGCTTCAAGCTCAATCTCAAGTTTGGACGCGATGATATAGTCAAACGATTTCTTAAGAGTCGGTTGAGTGGTATTTACTTTTCAGTAGTCCAAGAAGGTGAAATTGGTGTAGGGGATGACATTGAACTGGTAAGTCGGGATGAAAATAATGTCACAGTTGCCGATATTGTGAAAATTTATGTGCGTGAAGCCGATGACAATTTAGTACGCCGCGCTGTTCAGGTTCCAGCTTTGGCAGATGGTTTGCGAACTTACTTCCAACAGCAAATTAAACCAGAATATTAAGCTATTGGTTTGTCATCTTCTATCAGTGCGTTTAACTGGGCCAACAACTTCTCTACCTTCGCTTTTTTCTTTGGGTCATCCCACACTTGCGATTTCTTTAAGCGGCGAAAGGTTTCATCAGCTAGGTCTTTTATTGATGGAGTCTCTGCTGATTTAGGCTGCTGCTCAATTTCTTTAATCTTGCGCTTGATTTCGCTTAGTGAAAGATTGTAGGCGATCGCATCCTCCAAAAGTTGCTTTCTGGTATCCTCATCTTGAAGTCGGGCTAATGCTCGTGCTTTGGTATATGCGATTTGTCCAGAGCGGAGTGCTTCTAAAATATCGGTAGGCAGCTTTAATAGGGGGAGACGATTACTAACAAAGGACTCCCAGCCCATCAGCCCCAATTCCGTGAATATCGCCTTGATTGATTCAGCTTCTGGTTGACTAATAACGTTATTAGTCATGCGGGAAATGTCGTTAATCATCCGATAAAGCAAGGCTGTGACTTCATCTTGAGTGGATTCTAGCCGCAGTGCCACTAACTGTAAAATGCCTTCTGTTTCTTCTACTGGGTTGAGGTCTTCTCGTTGGAGATTTTCGACTAGGGCAGTGGTAATGGCTTCTGAGTCAGTTAATTCACGAATGGTGACAGGGACTTCTACTAATCCCACAGCTTGGGCTGCCCGATAGCGTCTTTCTCCGGCTACTAATTCATACTGCCCTGGTTGACCCTGTATCGGACGAATGAGCAGGTTTTCCAAAATGCCATGTGCTTTGACTGATTGGATCAAATGCTCCATTTTAAGCGGGTCAAAGTAGCGCCGTGGCTGCTGGGCGGGAAGAGTAATAGCAGATAATGCCACCGTTGCTGTTGGCTGCTGTGAGTTACTAGGTGGTTCGGAATCATCAAATACAAAGTCTTTGAGTTCTCGCCTTTTAGCGCTCATTTAGCACCTCCAAGGCTTCTGTAAACAGTGCCTCATAATCTGTGGCAGCTTCGGCGGCGGCTTTACCTGACATTTGAAACACCGTGCATCCTTGACCGGGAGCATCAGCAATGCACTGTTTTTGGTAAATAGCAGCTTTCATCAAATGAGTTCCCGTGGCACTGAGAGCAACTCTTGCTTCTCTCTCTAACACTGTGCCTTTGGTAGCTCGGCTTAAAAACAAAGCAGCTTTGGGATAACCAGAACGCAGTTCAGTGGCGTGTTTGATAAACCGTAAAATCTTATGACTACTATGTAAGTCTAACCCAGACGCTTGGCAGGGAACTAAGGCAAGGTCACAACGAGCCAATATTGCCTTAGTGGTTTCAGATAGGGAACCTGGCCCATCAATGACCAAGGTTGAATATTGGGTGGCTAATTCAGGAATTTTTTCAAACAAATCTTCTGGGTCTTGGATGACTTGATAAGCCAAATCTAAAGATTTAGTCCAGACGGAACTACTTTGTTGAGCATCGGCATCAACCATCAGTGTTTTTTGGCGTTGACTAAGCCAGTACGCCATGTGAACAGCAGCAGTTGATTTGCCTACGCCTCCTTTTTGATTGGTAAAGGCGACAATCATGATAATGAATGCTTTTTGTGCTTCTTTTTTATTGCCGCGAGGTCGCCAGCATGGCTATTATCCACCAATTGTCCCGCTTCGTACATTATTTATATGGTGAATAACATTTTTTCTTGTTTGCTTGTATAGTTTAAAACTAAATATTATTGAGTGTTTCATTTGCAGAGGGGGTACAAGCGCATACAGGGAAAGTATTTAGCACTTTTCCGAAATTGCCGGCACCGAAGTGGTAGTAATTATCAGAATGCTCAAGTATAAATAACTTCTATAAATAACAGGGGAATATAGCCCAACAATTGCCCGGTCATAATGACTGGGTTTTTTGGTGGGGTGATCGCACCTTCAAACGCAAAAAACCCCGGCGAAACTAACCGAGGTCAATGAAAGAAGTCCGAATGACAATGAGATATACCGTAACTGTTGTCTAAAAAATCTTAGCTAACCGCAAAAGCAACCAAGACTAGAGCGGTAACAAACATAGTTGCAATTGCACCTTGTATAACGTAGTTACGTTGTTCCCAAATTGCCGGGTATTCAGCGCAGTATACCTGGGGTTGAGTTGCATAGTTATTGAGAACGCCGTCTTCATTAATAGTGGTATACATAATGTTTTCCTGTATTTGTTACCTTATGTAAACTAATTTAACAATATTGTTACAAAAAGTCAACAGGACTTGACAAACAATAGTGGATGGTTGTAGTCAGAACTGCTTATCTTGGGAATTTTCTTAGAGGATAGTGATTGAGCGAAGTACTGGAGGCGATGAGCTACGCTCCACCGTAGGTGATCGCTTCTTTAGATAAAGATGAGACATTGCCAAAATTTAAGCTTTTTTTAGTAAAAAGCCCCCAAAATTTGACTGAAATAAGCACTATTGCTGACTGAGTATTAATCTGATACTTGTATCAATGATTGTTGTAAATCAATTAAAATTTCTCAAATCAAAAATTTTCGGCGGCGACTACCAAAAATTGCTAAGTCACTGAACTAACTACTTAAGATTTACAACGACGCAAACATAGCAGGCAAACAAAAAAGAGGAGATAAAGTATGTCCCAAATGCTAAATCGTCGTCGATTTCTTCAGGCATCGGCGGCGGCAGCGGCCAGCGTAGGTGTGTCTGCGCTCCGCACTTCTGCTGCTGGTGTTGACGAGTATGTTGAGGCGATAGTAATTGGTAGTGGTTTTGGCGGTGCAGTTGCATCATTGCGCCTTGGTCAAGCAGGAATCGCAACAATCGTACTGGAACGAGGACGAAGATGGCAAATTACTGATGCAGGCGATACCTTCTCTACAACAGATAACCCAGATGGTCGTGCTGCGTGGCTAAGTTCCACTACGGTTTTACCCCCACCAGTTCCAGAAATCCCCATTGATGTATTTACTGGCGTTCTTGATATTAAGAGAGGTAGTGGTATCAATGTATATCGAGGCGCGGGTGTTGGGGGTGGTTCGCTTGTTTACGGTGCTATCACTTATCAACCAACAGAAGAACTATTCTATAAAGTTTTTCCACGCACTATTAACTACACCAGACTGGATCGGATTTATTACCCACGGGTGCGTTCCATTCTCAAAGCATCTCCCATCCCAGACGATATTCTCCAAACTGAATACTACTTAGCAAGCCGCATCCTGATGGAGCAAGCTCGTAAGGCTGGTTTAAATACACGCAAGATTGACGCAGCCATTGATTGGGGTATTGTTCGTCAAGAAATTGCGGGTAAAAAGGTTGCTTCCATTATTAATGGTCAAGTGTACTACGGTACAAATAGTGGTGCTAAAAACAGCTTAGATCGCAACTATCTAAGTATGGCAGAGGCGACTGGGAACGTGGAAATTCGGCCTCTACATATAGTTACTACGATTGGGGAAGCAGATCGTGGGCGTTATCGAGTTGTTTGCAATCAAATCAACGAGCAAGGAGTTGTACTTGTCCAAAAATCCTTTGTTTGTCGCTATCTATTTTTGGCGGCAGGTTCGATTGGCACTACGGAACTATTGCTGCGTGCTAAAACCAATCGTACTTTGCGCCGACTAAATAATCAGTTAGGGAAGTTTTGGGGAACGAATTCCGATTCAAGCACTGCAATGATTAATGCTGGCCAGACGAATCCCACACCGGGGAATCCAGGTGTAATCGCAGTCGAGCATCTCGACAACCCTATTGCCCCAGTAATACTTGAAGCATTTACCGGACTTCCTTTTGTACCACAAGGTATTCTTCCTGTGCTTGGTCAGGGAATTTCTCAGCCAGAGGGCAATCTTACCTACAATAGCGCTACTCAGTTAGCGGATTTGTTCTGGCCTAACAACTCTGCCGATAGTCAAAGAAATACTCAGGCTCTCCTGTCTACTCTCCAACGGCTCAACCAAGCTAATGGTACAAGTCTCGCTGCACCGCCTGACTACAGTTTTACAGCACATCCCCTTGGTGGTGCAACAATTGGGAAAGTATGCGACACTCATGGGCAGGTTTTTGGTTATCCTAATTTGTTTGTTGTTGATGGTTCGCTTATTCCCGGTTCAACAGCCTGCTCTAATCCCTCGCTGACTATTGCAGCTTTAGCAGAACGGAGTATGGATCACTTTCTCAACCGAATTCCTAGACGTAGAAAAATGTAACCTGGCGATCGCAAAAATTATATAAATTAATAAGGCGATGCCTTGTTTAAGACATCGCTAACGCAGCCACAGTGACCGGATCACTTTTCCTCTAAGAAAAATCGTTAGTTAAAAGCCTAAGCGATGCCTACGGCAGCCTAAGCACCTACACAAGGAGAATCCACCAGGGAGGTACTGCCCCTCCTGTATCTGTGTTATCAGCACAGCGCCTCACTTTTCGGCTTCTGGTGGAAGGCGGAAGATGGAAGAATCGAACTCCTGGGTGTTACCCCACCCCGGTTTTCAAGACCGGTTGCCGACCATTTAGCGGCATCTTCCATGTAAGGGGTATCTGAGGAGGCTTGAACTCCCTAATGACTGGTTCCACAAACCAGCGCCGCGACCACTTTGGCTTCAGACACCATCAGTGGAATCAAGGGGATTTGAACCCCTAACCTCCTGCTTGCAAGGCAGGCGCTCTAGCCAACTGAGCTATGACCCCATATTTGGTGGATACTGATCGGAATTGAACCGATATCGTTCTAACAGCCAGTTAGATGCTTTACCAATTAAGCTACAGACCCATAGGCGGGAGTGGTAGGACTCGAACCTACAACTTTCGAGGTAGAAGCTCAACTACAGGACTACGCAAGCGAGTGATGGGACTCGTTCGCGGAGCGTTCTCGAAGAGTACCCATGCGCTGAGACTGGCAGACTCAGATGCTAGCCATTACATCACACCCGCATTTAAGAACGTTAAGGGTTCAGAGCGATCAACGAGATTTGTAGCTTGCTTCCCGTAGGGTACTCGTGTCTCCTGGTTGGAAGCCAAGGGTGTTTACCACTACACCATGATCGCGTTTTTAAAGCTGGTAACAGGAATTGAACCTGCAACCTACTGATTACAAGTCAGTTGCTCTGCCATGTTGAGCTACACCAGCATTTGGTAGCGGAGCCGGGATTTGAACCCGGTACGTGAAGGCTTATGAGACCCCAGAGCGCACCATAGCTCCATCTGCGCGAGTACCCCTGACAGGAATCGAACCTGCAACAAACCCGGTTTAAGCGGGCTACGTCTGCCAATTGCGTCACAGGGGCAAGGTGGGCTGTGTAGGGATTGAACCTACGCACTTCTGCTTAAGAGGCAGCTGCTCTGCCAACTGAGCTAACAGCCCAAAGTGGGTCGCCAGAGACTCGAACTCTGATCACTCCGCTTAAAAGGCGGGAACTCTAGCCATTGAGCTAACGACCCAAGTTGGTACTCCCGACAGGATTTGAAAGAGTAACAATTCCGTCTCTCAAAGGGAAGCGTTTACCAATTTCGCCACGGGAGTATCAGTACCCTTGGTGGGAGTTGAACCCACAAAATCTGGTTTCTAAGACCAGCACGTTTGCCAGTTTCGTCACAAGGGCAAATGGTCGGAGTGGCAGGATTTGAACCTGCAACCTTCAGCTCCCAAAGCTGCCGCGCTACCAAGTTGCGCCACACCCCGTTGGTACTCCCGATGGGATTTGAACCCATACACAGACTGTTTTTGAGACAGCCGCCTCTTCCAGTTGGGCTACAGGAGTATAAGCTGGGAAGGAAGGAATCGAACCCTCAAACTTCGCATTCAAAGTGCGACGGCTTTGCCTGTTTGCCTACTTCCCATTAAAATTTGGCTGTCGAGGTTGGAGTCGAACCAACATCTCGGTGATTCAGAGACGAGCGCGACTTTCCAATCGTCCATCCTGCAATAAATGGCTGCCCCAGTAGGACTCGAACCTACAACCCCCGCGTTAACAGCGCGTAGCTCTGCCAATTGAGCTATGAGGCAATGTGCCAGTCCCCCAGGTCGGAATCGAACCGACGACCTCTGATTTTTCAGACCAGCGCTCTCTACCAAAACTGAGCTACCAGGGGATAAGGCGGAGAGAGAGGGAGTTGAACCCACGATGATTGATTTTGCAGATCAACGCCTTCCCACTTGGCTACTCGGACATTGTTGGAAGCCTTGACGGGAGTTGCACCCGCTTCTCCTTGACTGAGAATCAAAGCGACTTATCTGCTCGTCCACAAGGCTACACGGGGATGACGAGACTTGAACTCGCGGCTTCCTGTTCGACAGACAGGCACTCTTAACCAACTGAGTTACACCCCCACGTTGAATGGCAATTATTTAGTTTTCATGGTTCTGATAGTGTTTGCTCTCTGCCTTTTTGAGAGGCTTGATTGCTTCACTACATTTATACTACATTTATGCTACAAAAGTGTCAAGGGCATACTACAAACTTTTTTTAGAGGTGAGAGGGCAAGGGTTACTTAATAGCTGTATTGCCCTCTGTGATTGAGTTTGAGTAAATTACTCAGCTTCAGTCAGGCGTTGTGAGTTCCAGAACTGTTCGGCAAATGCTACTGCTGGGTGAATTGGGGCTTTGGGCTTGGTTTTTAGTACCATTCCAGCTTCATGTGGCAAGCGATCGCTCTTTGTAGAGTTACACCGTTCACACGCTGTTACAACGTTGTCCCAGGTGTGCTGTCCACCTTTGGAACGGGGAATTACATGGTCAAGCGTTAAATGCTTGGTGCTACCGCAGTATTGGCAGGTGTGGTTGTCTCGCCTCAACACTTCACGACGGTTGACAGGAGGTACTTTCCAATGCCGTTCGGGATTGCCAACAGTCAAGCGGATATGTTCTGGCACTTGTAGTACAACACTGGGTGAACGCACTTCCCACTGCTTTGTAGTACCAAAATTCAACAATTCTGCTTGACCTGTAACTAATAGCACGATTGCGCGTTTAATGTTGATGCGTGCTAGTGGTAAGTAGTTCTTAGAGAAGACTACAACTGAATTTTGTAGTATTTGGGATTGCTGAAAAGGTGGTTGAGCTTCCATCAGTTAATTCACTCCTAAAAAAATAACCCCCGCCTCTGAGATTCAGGAGCGGGGGTCAGGTCGTTGATACTTTTTGCCCTATATCGGTGCTATGAGACATTTGCACCTCCCGCTTTGGATAAGTTGATCTGGATTCAGCCAACAAGCTAACGCTCTCTCTACATCTGTGTTGATAGATTTACCGCCCAATAACCGATACATTCCCTCAAACGCAAATAGCGCGATTACTCTGCCTAAACCCTTGTTGGGTCGGCAATGCACCGCGCTACTAATGGTTGAGGAGAATCTTCTGGTCATGGAATTTTTGTAGTATTTGTAATTAAGACTAATTTCAATAATACAGTTGTAGTATGCGTTTGTCTACTGCACAGTTCTCTTGGAAAGCCTAACGAGCAGTCTGCTTCTGGTAACGAGCGATGGCGCAAAGCACCCGCCGGAGGCGATCGCACTCCGTGCAGTACCGAAGGCGAAGTTCCACAGGTTGGGACACTGGAGGCGATGAGCTACGCTCCACCGTAGGTGAGCGCTTGCGTCATATATATTCTTAGAGGAAATGGTGTATGGTGTAAAGATGCGATGGCAGGATGTGCAGTGGTATGGGCGATGGCGTAACCGCCCACCGGATCGCCAGTTGCTAAGGCCAGTATTTCATCAGTTCAAACGAAAAACCCTCAGTGGGTAGCCGAGGGTAGATAACAAATTTATGACTATGTTGATTTTTTAACTAATTTCTGCATATTTGTTAGCAGTGAACTTGCACCTATTACCCCTAATCCCAGCAAACTAACTACAGAAGTGTATTCAGGTATAGGTTTTGTAACGCTCTCCACACTGACGTTTGGATCTAACGCATCACCTGAGTTGAATACATAATCAAATGCTCCTTTGTCCTTGAGTGCGGTTCCGCGTAAAAAAAGCGCACTCCAACGGGCAATGGTTTCAATTGCCACATCTTGCTCTAGCGTTGGTCTGTTCGGCTCACGTATGAGATTATCTTCATTGGTAATGCCATAGTGGTTAGCACCCGGAATGGTGATAAACGCCTTGGGAGGGTCTTGAATGCCTGCGTATGTTTCTTGAGCATTAGCGGGATTTGCAACACCATCTCGATTACCCTGCACTAGAGCAATGGGTATGTCATCGTTGTCAATAATCGGAAGCCCTCCACTACTTTGGCCGATCCGGAAGTTAGTACCATAAAACACCCCAGCCTTCAATTCATCAGGTCGATTAAAATCTTCCGTACATAAAACGGCAAAACAGTTACCCTGAATCGCAGCAATTCCTACTGCTCTATTCTTTGGAAATCCCTATTTTCAGTTACCAATTATCAATTATGAGGGTATAGGGGATAGGAGATAGAGAAATAAGTAACATTACAAAATTAATTACACATTCTTCAAGCTGTTCCCTGTTTCCTGATACTGAATAATTGCTCAAAGTCCTCTAAGTATTTTTTCCTGGTCAAGATGACTATTTTCTGCAAACATAAATAATATCTAGGAAACGTCTGAGATTGTTTGTGAAAACTTTCTTAGAGGTCTTACCTATATGCTTCATACTTGCTGCGGTTAATTTAAAATCTCAAATCCCAAGTCTAAAATCGCAATGAAAGGTCAAGCCATCACCCAAATTAGTGTAGAAGAACTCGCTCAACGTTTGTCCAAAGGTGAGCCTCATCTTCAGCTTGTGGACGTGCGTGAACCACAAGAAGTCGCGATCGCTCACATTGAGGGTTTTGTCAACTTGCCTCTGAGTGAATTTGTTGAATGGGGAAATGACATCCACACGCGCCTAGATCCCAATGCTGAAACCTTGGTACTTTGTCATCATGGTATTCGTTCTGCTCAGATGTGTCAGTGGCTGGTTAACCGAGGATTTACGAATGTGAAAAATATTTCTGGTGGTATTGATGCCTACTCAATGTTAGTTGACCCTTCAATTCCTATGTATTAACCGTAAATGGCGATTCTCAGTCTTTTTTGCTATTCTGAACTCAAGAGTGAATAATTTTCTGTTAGTAATTACCAATACATTTGAGCTACCAATTTGCGTAAATCTAAGTAAGTATTATTGAGATTCAGAAGGATTTTGCAGTGAGCAATTTTTCACATGTATATCAAAGTTTTCTTAAATATACTTTTGTGAGAAGTAAAAAGTAGATTTGTTGTAACGTATTTTTAGATACTTCAATTATTTACTATTTTGCTTAACTAAATATTAATACTTTTTGCTTCTCATCTTAATAAATTTTTGTTTTTAAAACTAATTAAAATTTTGCTTTGGTAAACATTAGCTATGCAAGTCCAGCTTACCAATCGTCAACAGCATATTCTTTGGGCAACAGTACGTCACTACATCGCCACAGCGGAGCCTGTTGGCTCCAAAGCCCTGCTAGAAGAGTACAATCTAGGTGTTAGCTCAGCCACGATTCGCAACGCAATGGGTGTGTTGGAAAAAGCTGGGCTACTTTATCAACCACACACTTCTGCTGGGCGAGTACCTTCTGACTCTGGCTATCGAATTTATGTTGATCAGTTGATCACACCTTCGGAAACTCTAGCCAGACAAGTAGAAGCAACACTGCAAAAGCGGCTGAACTGGGAAGACAGTAGTCTAGAAAGCTTACTACAAGGGGCGGCGCAAATTTTAGCGACCTTAAGTGGCTGCATCAGCTTGATTACAATACCACAAAATGTCAGTGCTATGGTGCGGCATTTGCAATTGGTGCAAATTGAAGTTGGACGAGTAATGCTGATCATAGTCACGGATAGTTATGAAACACATTCAGCATTATTAGATTTGCCACCAAAAGGCAAAGACACACAATTTGATCCGGAAGTGATAGATCGAAAATTGCAACTTGTTTCTAACTTCTTAAATAGCCAATTACGCGGGCGCAGTTTGTTAGAGGTAGCTAATCTCGATTGGAGTGATTTAGATCGGGAATTTCAGCACTATGGTGAGTACTTAAAAAATTCCCTGGCAGAATTTAGTCGTCGCAGTTTGACGCCAGGCGTTACACAGATCATGGTGCGTGGGATGGCAGAAGTTTTGCGACAACCAGAATTTGCTCAGCTACAACAAGTGCAAACTATCATCCAACTATTGGAGGAAGAACAAGAACAACTGTGGCGATTAATATTTGAGGAAAATGAGACTGAGGAAGTGGGTAAACCACGGGTAACAGTGAGGATTGGTTCAGAGAATCCTCTGGAACCAATTCGTAACTGTAGTCTAATTTCTTCCACCTACCGCCGTGGTTCATCACAGGTAGGAAGTGTGGGAGTTTTGGGGCCAACACGCCTAGATTACGAAGGAGTGATCGCATTAGTTGCTGCTGCTGCTGAGTATTTATCGGAGGCTTTCAGTTATCTAAATCCCTCATGAGAAAAATTGCCTTTGGGTTGCTTTGGTTAGGATTGATTGCGTATGCTTTCTTGTTTGCTCCTCCCAATCAACCCGGTACTTTTGAATTAATTAAAAATCTATCTACTGGTCAATGGCAAGGTATTAATCCCTTGGTGATTGCACTGTTCAATATTATGGGTATTTGGCCTATTGTTTACAGTGCAGTCCTGTTTGTTGATGGTAGAGGACAAAAAATTCCAGCCTGGCCATTTACTGCTGCTTCTTTTGCTGTAGGGGCGTTTGCTTTGTTACCCTATTTGGCTCTTAGGGAACCAAATCCGCAGTTTTCTGGTGAAAAGAATGTTTTGATCAAAATTTTAGATTCTCGTTGGACGGGTGTTGTCCTGACTATTGGGACGGCGATTTTGGTTGGTTATGGTATTGCAAAAGGAAATTGGAGTGATTTTGTCCAGCAGTGGCAAACTAGCCGCTTTATTAATGTGATGAGTTGTGATTTTTGTCTGCTGTGTGTATTATTTCCTGCTTTGTTGGGGGATGATATGGCACGGCGTGGTTGGAAGAGTTTTGGAATATTTTGGCTGGTGGCTTTAGTTCCGTTATTTGGCCCTTTGCTATATCTGTGCATACGTCCTTCTTTGCCAGAATCACAGGTGGATCATTCGTGAGTGGTTTGATATTTGAAGTATCGAACACAGATGCACACAGATGAACACTGATGGATTATGGGTGGGCTATTTTATTTTTGGAAAATTTGACTACAGGTGGATTATTCGTGAGTAGTTTGATTTTTGAGATAGCGAACACAGATGCACACAGATAAACACCGATGGACGCTGATGGATTATGGGTTTACTGCTAAATTAATCCCTGTTCCCCGTTCCCTGTTCTCCGTTCCCTATCTTCAAGACAGTCAATCACGCTACTGTTTTGGCACAAACCTTGCCATGAAAATTATTACCCCTTCTGCCCTCTGCCTTATTTTCAGACAGGAACTCAATTTATGAGAAAAATCGCACTTTGGTTATTGTGGTTTGGATTTATCGTTTATCTTGTGTGGTTCGCTCCACCGCTACATTTAGCTGATACGATCGCTTTGCTGAAAAATATTTTGACGCTCAATTGGACAGAGGTAAATCCTGTCATCTTATCTTTGTTTTCTTTGGTTGGTATTTGGCTGTTTATTTATTGTGGTCTGCTGTTTTTTGATGGTAGGATGCAATGGCTTCCTTTTTGGCCTTTTGCTTTAGCAACGGTGAGTTCTGGAGTGCTGGGTTTATTACCTTATTTGGCGTTACGCGAATCTAATCAAGAATTTGCTGGGCAGAAGGATGGTTTGTTGCAACTTGTAGATTCTCCCTTTTTTGGTATTAGTCTGAGTATCACAACAATTGGTTTGTTTGCTTACGCTTTATTTTTTGGTGATTGGGGAGGTTATTGGCAGCAGTTTTTGAGCGATCGCTTTATCAATGGCATGAGTTTAGCTTTTTGTCTGTTTTGCCTGCTATTTCCAACTGTGTTAGGTGATGATATGGCGCGGCGAGGCTGGAATAATCCCACCATTTTTTGGGTAGTGGCACTTGTGCCGTTATTTGGCTCCCTTGGCTATCTTTGTCTACGTCCGTCGCTACCAGAAAATACGAGAGTAGCTAACGAGCAAAAATCAACAGTCGGCAGTATCTATTAACTATAGACCATAGCGCTCCTCTGTGATTTGTGAAACACCTCCCCCTTGTTTTACTTTTCTTCCTTTTCCCCTTTCTTCTCCTTGTCTCTCTTTTCTCACCAATCAAATAGGATTACTTGTTTTTCTGAGTTTATAAATTCCAGGTAGTTGCCACCAAGCTAAATGAGGATATTCGTGATGTTCTCGGTGGTAGCCAAAGTGATAACAAGTAATAAATGACAACCAAATTGGTAGCGAGATAGTTTCAGCATAATGAGGCTTAACATAACCTCTTGGAGGTTCGCGATGAGTCAGAAATGTACCAAAATAAAATAACTGTAATGAACTCAACAGCGAAGGTAATGCCCAAAATAAAGTGAGATTAGCTCTTGGGATATGGAATAGATAATGAACTCCGTTATAAGCAATTATCCAGATGATAATTTGTCCCCAACTCCAGTAATTTTTCATAAAATAAACATACCAAGCAAAGAAATTTTTATGCTCACCATCGTGGAAATCGGGGTCTAGTTCACTAGCTGGATGGTTGTGATGCATCCAATGCTTTTTTATTAGTGTTTTGTAAGATAAAAATCCATAAAGAAATAAAGATATTGTTCCAATTATGTGATTTATTTTAAGATTATGAGAGAAGGCTACTCCATGCATAGCGTCATGGGCAGTGATAAATAATCCTGTAAAGAGAAAGGTCTGGAATAAGATAGCGAGCAATAACGCTAATATATTTAATTCTGAAATATTTACTGTAAATAAGAAGATTAAACTAGCTGCCCATACACTTATAATCAAAGTAGCAAGAGAAATTCCTATAAGGCTATCAATAAATTCAGAAGAAATCTGTTCTGACTGCAT
This sequence comes from Fischerella muscicola PCC 7414, assembly GCF_000317205.1. Classification (GTDB taxonomy): domain Bacteria; phylum Cyanobacteriota; class Cyanobacteriia; order Cyanobacteriales; family Nostocaceae; genus Fischerella; species Fischerella muscicola. The sequence goes on from NZ_AJLK01000125.1 coordinate 26,802, forward strand.
AAATTTTTATCCAAATATTACAGATAAATTTAATTAGTTGCCTTGGCTAGTAAAAGATTTACAACTAGCCAAGACAAATCGTGGTGCAAGAGACTCTATTGAATGAGTTGGAGTAAGTCACGTAGGATGCTATAACCTTTTAAATCCCAAAGCAGATATGCGACAAAACCTATCATTGCTAGACGTCCTTGCCACAGTTCTGATTGTGGAGTAAAGCCAAATTTAACTGCATTGCGATCGCTACCGTTGTATGCTTTTTCAGTTGCGTCAGTAGGATAAGGCCCCATTGCTAATTTTCCTTTATAAATAATTACCTTTTCATAGTATTTACCCGTTTACTTAGTGCTATCTATCTATAGTGTAAAACTAGAAACAAGTCTAAAGAATGAGATTTTATAGATTTAAGATAGTTATATTTATCACAAATATTTTTTATGAATACGTTCTTGTGTAGAGTTTTTCTACCGTTAATGAAGTAGCTAAATCAAACAATATAATTGTCTGAGTAGAGATATAGTTGAGTAAAAGCATGATACTAACTCTAAAATTGCTAACAAAATCTAACAGAAGTCAGAAGTTTTTATAAAAATTTTTAACCAAACTAAAAAACAGTGAATAGTTTTGTATTTATTTAAGATATGGCTCCTACAGCACTAATTACAGGCGGCTCTGAAGGTATTGGTAAAGCAACAGCTTTATTATTTGCCCGTAAAGGTTATGACCTCATACTTGCAGCTCGTCATACTGATCGATTAGAGACTACAGCGCAAGAAATACAACGCATTGGTGGTACAGCACCACTCACAGTTACTTGTGATGTTACAGATCCATCTCAGGTAAAAGGATTGATAGAAAAGGCATTGGATCATTATAGTTATATTGATGTGCTGATAAATAATGCTGGTATCTTTGCAGAAGGGCCTGTAGAGCAATTTTCTTTAGAAGATTGGCACAAAATTATCGATACAAACTTATGGGGTTATATTCACACAATTAATGAACTGTTACCTCATTTTCTCAATAGAAGAAAAGGAACTATTGTGAATGTGAGTTCTATCGGTGGTAAAGTGCCGAATCCTTATTTAGTGCCATATTGTACAACTAAGTTTGCAGTCACAGGCTTAACAGAATCACTACACGCAGAATTAAAACCGAAAGGAATTTTTGTTTGCGGCATATATCCAAATTTGATTAAAAGTAATTTCGTAGAACGAGCTATTTTTAGAGGAAAAGATGAGCAAGATTTGCAAAAGCGTCGCCAACAGATTGAAAATCTTTTCCAAAATCCTGTGATTGAGAAACCTGAAGATGTGGCAAATGGTATTTGGGATGCAGTGAAGAATCATAAGTCTGAAGTGTTTGTTGGTTCTGCCAATTTATCACAGGCGGCTTATCGTTTATTTCCTGGTTTACTTCAGTGGGCTTCTCGACAAGTGTTTAAAAATGAAGATAAATAATGTTGTTAGTAAGTAGGTGGGTACAAATTGTAGAGACGCGCTGTTTGAAGCGTCTCTACAAGTTAAGCGATCGCAACTCAATATCCTAATACACTCAACGAGGAAGAATATCATCTAAGCGAAGTTGAAGACGGGGCAAAAGTGGTGATTTTATTAATTGATTTAATCGATATTGTTGTTGAGTATAAGTGTCTTCAAATAGTTGACAGACAGTGAAGGTTGGTTGTTTGGGTTTACCAATAAATGCTACTCCACCCAATCCTCGATAGTCTACAATCCAATATTCAGGAATGCCTAAAAGTGCATACTCTTCAACTTTGCGAGCATAGTCAGTTTCCCAGTTGTTACTCACAACTTCCACCACTAGCTTAATTGAGCGTCCCAGCGTAATTACGGGTTCTCGTTCCCAAAGAGGTTCGCGATCAAGAACGGTTTCATCAAGCACTACAATGTCAGGACGAGGAACTGTGGCTGCATCTGCGAAGGGATAAATTAAACAAGTACGAGGAATAAACCAGGGGAGTTGTTCTGCAACAAGGTGTATACCAATTTGGGTTGCAAGTTTGCCACTCACTGTTTCGTGAGGGCCAGTTGGTTCCATGTCAATTAGTTCTCCGTCTGCTAGTTCATAGTGGGGATTATCTTGGTATTGGGAGAGAAAATCTTCTTTGGTGAGGGTTTTTTGGGAGATATAAGTCATGAAAGCCAATCTCCTGAAGGTATGTTGTTTTCATCTTAAAGTATCTAACCAATGAGAATGCGCCAGGTCTTTGTCATTTAAACGGATTCACAATTTCTAATTGACCAGCCACTACTAACTGATCCTGCATATCTTCAGAATAGAGAATACTTGCACCTGCTCTCAACGCACAAGCAACAATTAAACTATCCCAAAAAGAAAAATTATATTGACTGCGGATATCCGATGCACATTCAAAAATATTCAGGTTGAACTCTACCACAGTGCAGCGACGATAAAGTGACTGAATTACAGCTTTGATTTGCTCTTGTTTAAAGGCTGCTTTTTTCAGTAAATTAGCAGAAATCTCATTTACAACCTGTGTACTGATAATTATTCCTTCATACGATGTAATTGAGATAGCTATATTACGCTTTCTTTCTCTTTCTATTTCTTCTATCTTTTTGTAATTCAATAAACGATAGAGCCAAACATTAGTATCAATAAAAGATGGAACAGCAGTCATCACTGGCGACTGTAAACTTCTTCACGGCTGAGTATACCATTGACCTCAACGGGATTCTCAGTTAATTCATCAATTATGTCTTTTTTTTGAAATGATTTTTTCTTTACCAAAACAATTACTTTAATATCATCGCCTTCACCGATTTCTTGTTTGTACTCATCGGGAATCTGAATTAAACCATTTTGGATTTTTGCTTGAAACTCTACCGCATTTAACATATTTAAACCTCTAGAGACTGTTCTCAAGTTAGCTTATTTTCCCAAGCGATCGCCAAGTGCATAATGACAGATCCTCATCCAGGCGATCGCACTTTTGGTGATGCGTTTAAAATGAGCGATCGCACGTCTGGTGATGGGGTTGATGTGGGCGATCGCTTTAAGGTATTGTCCAATCTTCCATTAATAAATTAGGCACTTTGGCAAAATCTTTAGTATTGCGCGTAACCAATATACCGTTTATGGACAGAGTAATAGCAGCAATGCGTAAATCTCTCGTACCTATACGAATTCTCTGATGAACTAATTCTTGATAAACATTGTAAGCAGACTGGTCAAAGTCAAGTAATTTGAGCTTGTTAAGGTATTCCACACCATCCCTTAATCCCTTGTAAGCCAGTATCAGTTTTTCAGATTGGGAAGGTTGATCGTTATACTTATTAATTACATTCAGCCATCCTTTCATTTGTTCTTCCAATGTCACAACTGTTATGGCTGTATTTACAAAATTAATTTGGTTGAGACGCTGTGTAACAATTGGATCTTCTCTTTGAAAAAGTGATAAATGATCAGTATCTAGAACCCAAACAACTGTCACTTTACCCCATCCTCTGCATCAATTCGTTGATAGTATTCCTCCATTTGGGCATCAAGTTTACGGCGTTCTGCTTCTATATCAGCTAGTACCTCATCAAAAAGTGGATTATCTTTGTACATTCCAGCTACCTTGAGCCAAGGATTATCTGTTTGGGGAGAATCTATTTCTAAAGTAACTATTCTTGAATTCTGTAAACGTTTTTGTAAAAGCTGCTGTAAGTTTTCTAGAGCTTCATTTTCAGTTTTGCCGTAGCTCTTACAGTCTGATAAACCTAGCACAACTGCACTAAATTTACCATCTGGCTCACTTTCAATTAGCACACTATAAGTTAGCTTAGAAGCATCACTATTAGAACTTGTTGAAGGGCTAAAACTAATCATACTTTTTCTTTCTATCTAGGATGTCTTAATTTTAAAGTATTTAAAGATGAATTAATGTAGGCGATGTCTGGTGACAAGCCGAAGAAGCGTCTACGCATCTAATATTTTAATATCAGCGATCGCACATCTGGTGATGGGGTGATGTGAGCGATCGCTCCAGCATAATTAAGGGTTTTCACTTTCCAACTAACCCAGGTTAATGTGGGCCATCGCACCTTTGATGTTGATACTTGTGTAAAAGCGATCACACTCCTGTTTTCTCTGCTTCTAACGGGATCATTTCTCTGGGTTTTTCTCTGGAGGTAAGCAGAACGCAACTTTGATGGGGTACTTCGCCAACGCGTTTGAGTAATTGACCGTAGCCCTCGTAGCCAAGGCGACATTGTCCTGCTTGACTACCACCACAAAGCATATATTTTAGCTAGCTCTTCTATTTAATATATGGGTAAAGCTAAAGTTAGTTATGCAGAAATCAAGGTTGTTCGTTGATAAAAGCTAGCATTTTTAAACGCAGAGAGAAGTTTGAGCGGAGGTTTCCTCCGTTCGCGTAGACGCGCTAGCGGCTTCTCGTAAGAGTAGCGTCCCGGAGGGAACCTCAAAGCTTCGGTGGGGGCGCAGAGGTACGCAGAGTCTTTTGATTGTAAATTTATGTAAACACAACAATAAATTTTTCCTGTCCCAACTGAAGAACCTATAGAAGCAAGGCTAACCAGTAGGAGAGTCCTGTGAATAGTGGGTGACAGGAAATGATGAACATTGAACAAGCAAAGTTATATACAGATATTCAAGAGTTTTCTTTAGACGAAAACGATGCTATTTATCCGTTCAGCAAGAAACTAGCTAAAGAAAATGGTTGGAGTGCTGAATATACAAAACGGGCAATTGAGGAGTATAAAAAGTTTGCTTTTTTAGTGGTAGTTGCTGGACATACGGTGGTTCCATCAGAACAAGTCGATCAAGTTTGGCATCTGCATTTAACTTATACACATTCTTATTGGGACGAATTTTGTTCAAAAGTTTTACAAACACCACTGCATCACAACCCTACTCGGGGTGGTAGTGTTGAACTTCGTAAATTCCAAGATTTGTATATCAAAACTTTCGCAAGTTACGAGCGTTTTTTTGGGCAAACTCCACCACTAGATATTTGGCCATTACCGCATATTCGCTTTAGTAATGATATGCATTTTGTGCGGGTGAATACTCAGGAAAACTGGGTTTTACCTAAAAATTTAGTGAAGTTGCCAAAGATAAATATAGCTCGTTTGTCACTGCGCCCTACAGGAAATTTATCGTTAATTTGGCTACCCCTATTTTCTTTGGGATTATTAGTAGCAAATAACGAGCCTTTGTTAGCAGCTTCTATTACCAATCCCCTGAATTTAAGCGGCCCTGATTTCCTCTGGTTTTACTTTTTGACGGTAATTATTACTTTTGTCCTAGCTAGAACTTTGCGTTGGTTTTTAAGTATATCTGCTAATAGTTCAGGTAGCGAATCTGACTCTCTCAATGGTTATGAATTAGCATATTTGGCTGGTGGTGCATATCGGGCAGTAGATGCTGCGATCGCTAAACTTGTTCAAGACAAATATCTCACAGTTTCGGCGACAAGGCGTACTTTGCAGTTGGAAAATACTCTTTGTGCCAATAGTCATCCTTTAGAGAAATCAATCGCAGAAGCAATTACTGAGGAAAGTGTCAGTGGTACGAATTATGCTCCTATTGAAACTATCCGCAAAAGAGCCATATCTGCAACCAATTCAATGAGGCGAAACTTGGAAAACCAAGGTTTGCTGGTTAGTGATCGCCAAGCAAGGATGATTCAAATTGTGACTGCAATACCCGTCTTAGCAGTACTGCTATTGGGAATCAGCAAAATCTTTGTGGGGCTTTCCCGAGGGAAACCTGTAGGTTTTTTAATTGGAATGTGCATTGTGACGGCTTTTTTGGCGTTCTTGCTATTGCCTAAGCCACACCGTACTCGATTTGGCGATCGCACCCTCAATTACTATCGCTCATCTTACTCCCCTACCTCATCTGATATTGCATTTGGTGTTGCTTTGTTTGGTAGTGCAGTCTTGGTAGGTTCTTTAGCAGATTTAAAACAAGCCCTCGTACCACCAAGCACTAGTAGTGGTGATGTTACCAGTAGTGTTGGTAGTGGTTGTGGTGGTGGTTGCGGTGGTGGCTGTGGTGGTGGTTGTGGTGGTGGTTGTGGCGGCTGTGGTGGTGGTTGATTTGAAATAGTTTTATGAAAAATTCCATTTTGATAATTACTGGTATTGCAGTCGCCTTGGGGATTTTGGCTGGTGCGTTTATAGTTGTATTGATTTTTTTGCAACGCCGACGCCTCGCGATCGATAGCCTTGTACGCACGGATAATATCGTCGGTTGTTACGGAACTGTGGAAATTCCTCTCAACCGCAGCAGCCCCGGAAAAATCCGCGTTAATCTCAAAGGTTCCTTAGTAGATTTTGTCGCCCTCACCGATGAAACTCAACAATTTCACCAAGGCGATCGCGTTGTTGTTGTGAGGATGAAGGGTAATAAGGTGTGGGTGGTGGGGGTGTGAGGGTGGGGAGATGGGGAGATGGGGAGGTGGGGAGATGGGGAGGTGGGGAACTCACCGGCCCCCACTCCCTGTCGGTCGTGGGGATTAGGGGCAGTGGGGAGATGGGGAGTGGGGGGAGTGTGAGGAGATTTCGGGTTTTAGATTAGAATTTTCAGGTTTCAAATTCAAACTTTCGGGTTTTAGATTAGAACCTTCGGGTTTTAGATTAGAATTTTCGGGTTTCAAATTAGAACTTTCGGGTTTCAAACTAGAACTTTCGGGTTTCAAACTAGAACTTTCAAGATTGTGAATCGGTTAACTACCAACCAACAACCACCAACCAACAACTAACTATGAAAACTATCGCAACTGTACAAGTCGGGCAAATTCCAGCTGATCGGCCTGTCACAACAAATAAAGATAATGAAATAGAAGGATTACTATTTACTAGTCTTCCCATTGCTGCTTCTATTTTTGGTGCTATTGCTATTGTCTGGTTTTTGAAGTCGTTTTTGTGTATTTGCAAGCCTAATGAAGTTTTGATTCTTTCGGGGCGCAAATGGCGAAACAAGGATGGACAACAAGTAGGTTATCGGGTATTGGTAGGTGGGCGTGCGATCCGAATTCCGATTGTGGAAACTGTCAAACGGATGGATGTAACAACAATGCCTGTGCGCGTGGAGGTACGAAACGCCTATGCTAAAGGGGGGACACCTTTAAATATTCAAGCGATCGCCAATGTGAAAATTTCCACTGATCCGGCGGTAGTAGGTAATGCGATCGAACGTTTTTTAGATCGCGATCGCTCAGAATTAGCACGTGTTTCTCGCGAAACTTTAGAAGGATATTTGCGGGGTGTTGTGGCTACCCTCACACCCGAAGAACTCAACGAAGATAGACTAAGTTTTGCTGAACGTATCGCTTCTGATGTCAGTCGTGATTTAGCGAAACTGGGATTACAACTTGATACTTTGAAAATTCAAAGTGTGTCTGATGATGTCGATTATCTCAAATCCTTGGGACGCAAGCAAATAGCCTTGATTTTGAGAGATGCAGAAATTGCCGAATCAGATGCGATCGCTCAAGCCGAACAAGTGGAAGCCCAATGTGAAGAACACGCCCAAGTTGCCAAAACCCAAGACAGAATCATTGTTTTGGAAAAAGAAAACGAACTGCGTAAAATCAAAGCCAAGTTAGAACAAAAAGCCCGTTCCGAAGAAGAAATTACCAAAGCCGCAGCCCAAGAAAAGAAAGCTAAAGCCGAACAAGCACTGCAAGCACTACGGGCAGAATTAGAACGTCTGCGTTTAGAAGCAGATACAGTTTTGCCAGCCCTCGCTCAATCTCAAGCCCAAGAACTTCATGCTAGAGGTGAAGCCGCCGCTTTGGAAGAAAATGCTAAAGCAGCAGCTTTAGTCAACGATATTCTTTCCCAAGTTTGGCAGCAAACAGGAACAGAAGCAGGCAAGTTGTTCTTAATTCAACAAATTGAAATGGTATTACAAGAAGCAGTGCAAATTCCCCAGCGAATTCAAATCGATAAAGTGAATGTGGTTGACAACGGTGATGGTAAATCTTTGGCTAGTTTGGTGAATGTTTATCCAGAGATTGTGTTGCAGTTTTTAGAGAATGTGAATCGGACTTTGGGAATTGATGTAACAGGAACTCTTAATCAGGATAGGTAAATTTTTTGGACAACAAAATTCTCTTTTACCTCTTTTCTCTGTGTTCTCTGCGCCTCTGCGGTTAAATAAATAATTTTTGAACCGCAGAGACACAGAGTACGCAGAGAGAAAAGATGAGAAATTTTATGACTCAGATTGACAAAGTTATTTCTCATTTCTCATGAAGGAAAAATATCATGGAAATTATTGCTTTACTACTCGGAATATTTGGTACTGGTACTGCTGCTGGTTGGTGGGTAATTCGCAATTTGTACTATATTTGTCAGCCCAGTGAGGTGTTGATTTTCGCTGGTAGTCGTACTCCTACAGGTGATGGCAATTCGGTAGGATACCGTTTGGTAAAAGGCGGAAGTGGGATTCAAATTCCCCTGATTGAAAAGACTTTCCGCATGGATTTAACTAATATGATTATTGAATTGCGGGTGGTAAATGCCTTTTCTAAAGGTGGTATTCCTTTGACGGTAGAAGGGGTAGCGAATATTAAAATTGCTGGCGAAGAACCAATTATTTACAATGCGATCGAGCGATTGTTAGGTAAAACTCGTAAAGATATTGAACAGTTAGCGAAGGAAACGTTGGAAGGAAATTTACGGGGGGTGTTGGCGAATCTCACACCGGAACAAGTGAATGAAGATAAGATTACTTTTGCGAAAACTTTGTTGGAAGAGGCGGAGGATGATTTAGAAAAGTTGGGATTGGTTTTGGATAATTTGCAAATTAAAAATATTTCTGATGAGGTGCGTTATTTAGATTCAATTGGACGCAAGCAGCAGGCGGAGTTGTTACGAGATGCGCGGATAGCGGAAGCACAAGCCAAAGCGGAAGCGATTATTAAGGCTTCGGAAAACGATCGCATCACTAAGTTAAGACAAATTGAACGCGATTTGGAGGTGGCGAAGGCGGAGGCGGAACGTAGAGTTAGAGATGCACTAACAAAACGAACCGCAATGGTGGCGGAAGTAGAAGCGGTAGTCAATGCAGAGATTGCGCGGGTACAAGCAGAGGTGGCGGTACAAACTGAACGGATTAAACAGGTGGAAAAGCAATTGCAAGCTGATGTGATTGCGCCAGCCGCAGCCGCATGTCAGCAAGCGATCGCGAAAGCGAAGGGTGATGCAGCCAGAATTATCGAAGATGGCAAGGCGCAAGCCTCAGGTACAAAACGTTTGGCTGAATCTTGGCAAAATGCTGGTACGGCGGCGCGAGAAATATTCCTATTCCAGAAGTTGGAACCATTGTTGAAAATGATGGCTGCGGGAGTTCCGCAAGTGGAAGTAGAAAATTTGACTGTGATTGATGCTGCTAATGGCGGTAATGTGCCAAAACTTGCATCTTTATTAGAACAGTTACGCCAGACTACTGGTATAGATATCAGTAAGGCGATTAATGAATTCAAGGGTGACGGGAAAAGTCTGATTCCGGAAGTGAAATCAAATCTGGATAAACGCCCATAGAAACTGTAGCAATAGGTTGAGCCAAGACTGTTAAAAGTTAACCAATCCTTTACAGTATGGATGAATTCAAAGCGCAAATCCTCCAACTTGTTCAAGAAGCTTGTCAGCATCCAAGAGGCAGTTTAGAACGCAAAAGGAAACTGAATCAAATTATTTATCTGATTCAAAAATCGGGTAGACTTTTGCGATGTACAGGTGTACCTGATGTAGAGGAAGCCTTTCAGAAAACCTGGATATATTTTTGCCAAAATCTCTGTGAAGCAACTACTGCGAGGAATCCCTATGATCCCGAACAAGGTTGTGTGATTAGCTGGTTAAATGGTTACTTGTATTATCGTATTAAAGAAATTAGTCAGAGAAATAAAGAAGAGAAAAACAGAAGAATTAATCCCTCCTTAGGAGAAAATGGTGAAGCAATAGATCCTTTAGATATGATTCCCGCACCACCAGAACCATCACCTATGCTCAAGGAAATTCGGGAATGGCTCACAAATCAAACCAGTAGATTACGGCGTATTCATATTAGCGATCGCCCGGATGTTAACTGTCAAGTTTTGATTGAACGCCGCTTTCTTTTGGAAGTTGCTTGGAAAGATTTATCGCAAGATTTTGGTGTCCCTATACCGACTCTCAGCAATTTCTACCAAAAAAAATGTCTGCCTTTGCTAGAAGAGTTTTGTAAATCCCAAGGCTATCTTGATTAATAGTTTTTGAAGTTTGAATCTACAACTATGAATTACTTAACTGAACGTCAAAATATATCTATCCCTATTCCTGAAGAATTCCGCGAAAATGCTCTTAAATTTGCCAGAGAACAACCAACACAAACCCGAGCAAGACAAGTATATTTAAATACTTTAGCTGTCCAGGTAGTTAATACCTATTTGCAAATGCTAGATATTCCCACAGATTTAGAGTCTAGCTATAGTTTGCATCCTTACCGCAGATTAATTGATGATGTCGCCGATTTAGTGTTAACTGGGATAGGACACTTAGAATGTCGAGCCATTCGCACAGGCGATCGCATTTGTTATATTCCACCAGAAGTTTGGAATGATCGCATTGGTTATGTGGTTGTCGAAATTAATCAAACTTGTACAGAAGGTAAAATTTGGGGATTTTTGCCTAATGTCACAACATCGGAAATTGATATTAACCAGTTACAGCCATTAGATGAATTAATAGAGCGATCGCATCTAGTTTCTTTAAGAGCATGGCTAGAGAATATTTACACAACCGAGTGGCAAACAGTTGAAGAATTTACTCGTAAAAGAAAACCTCAATTTGCTTTTCGTTCTATTAAACGTGTTAGAGGATTGAAATTAGAATCACAAGATATTGTTTGGCAAATTATTGAGCAATTTTACCCCAATCATAGTTGGCAAAAAGGTTTACCATCCAAGTTCATGCCAAAAAAATTCAACAATCGTTGTGAAAAAATTGAGGTAAATAATAATAGTATTATTTCCTCTGAACTTCTGGATATTTTAGTTCATTTAATTAAAACAACTGAAGATGAAGAAACACGTTGGACTCTTGCGGAAATTTTGTGGACTCTACAACCGAACCACCCTGCTGTGACTGCCAGACGCATTATGGATTTGGGAATGCAATTAGATGGTAGTGCTGTAGCTTTGATGGTAGCAGTTTTACCAAAACCAGATCAAACAGTTGCTGTGCTATTACGAGTTTATCCTATGAATCATGCTTATTTACCATTAGGTTTACAATTAGCAGGATTATATGAGGATGGACAAGCATTTTTAGAAGTTCAGGCTAGAGGAGATGATGACTATATTCAATTAAAATTTTGTGCAGAATTCGCTGAGAGATTTCGAGTTAGGGTTAGTTTAAATGATGCAATGATTACAGAAAATTTTGTCATTTAGATATGGATTATTGGATCTGGTACATAAATGATTTTTTTAATCGAACACAGTGCAAGGCGATGAACACAGATAGATTATTCGTTAGCTATTGGGTGGTGATTTCTAGCCATGACATTACGTTAAACATTAAGTTATCAAGTGGTGGTAAATGTGGTTAAGCAGGTTAAACTAGTCATTTTTGAAATAGGAGAGGGTTCTTTCGAGAGGGGATTTCCTGTCAAAGTGAGAATTGGCGAAACTGGTAAGCCTCATACTGCTGAGATTTCCGGGAGATTACCACCTGCACCAGAATTTCCGACAACATACACTGCATGGCAATCTATTTATGAAAAATTGCCAGCAGATTGGTTGATTATTCTTCCTAAAAATCAGATTACAAACTTTTCTAGTAAAGATGCTTGTAATCAAGCAGCTAAAGAATTTCAAGATAGTTTTAATGCTTGGTTAAATCAAGCGCCTGTTTTAGAAATAGAGCGACAATTATCAAGACAAATTGGAAATTCCGAAGATGTTCGCTTTATTTTACAGACTCAAGATTCATTACTGCGGAGATTACCTTGGCATTTGTGGGGTTTTTTCTCTACTAGCCATCCGCAAGCAGAAATAGTCATTAGTTCAGAATACGAACCATCAACAAAGCAACTGAAAGCACCAGTCAAAGTTTTGGCAATTTTAGGTAGTAACCAGGAGATTAATCTCGATCAAGATTTATATTTTCTCAAAAATTTACCGGGTGCAAAAGTTAAAGCATTAATAGAACCTACACGCCGTCAACTAATTGAAAATTTGAGAACTCAACCTTGGGATATTTTATTTTTTGCCGGACATAGTATCAGTAAAGAGGGTGACAGTTGGGGAGAAATTCAAATTAATGCCGACGAGAGCTATTTATCATTACGAAATTTACGTTACTCTCTTAGGTATGCAGTCAGACAGGGATTAAAATTGGCAATTTTTAACTCTTGTGATGGATTGGGATTAGCACGCAATTTAGCTGATTTACGCATTCCTTACACAATTGTCATGCGAGAACCTGTACCTGATATTATTGCTCAAGAGTTTTTGAAATATTTTCTGACTGCATTTACTAGTGGTGAATCTTTATATGCGTCTGTAAATCAAGCACGGGAACGCCTATATGAGGAGTGGGAAAGAGACTATCCTTGTGCTTCTTGGCTACCTGTAATTTTTCAGAATCCAGCTGCGACGGAATTAAAATATCCCCGAATTCTAAACTGGAAAGAAAAGGCTTACCGAATAGTTCTTTTCACAGTTTCACTGGGGTGTGTTGGTGCAGTTTTGTGGCGTGGGATTGATGAAATTAATTTCCGTAATCGGTTTAGTGATGGCGATAAAATTTTAGTAAAAACAGTTTCGACTGACTATAAAAAGCAAGGAGTGCAAGCATTATCATGGAAAAATTATCATCAAGCAGTTAGTAAATTCAAACTTTCTTTAAAACAAAAATCTAATGATCCGGAATCATTAATATATTTGAATAATGCTAAAATCGGCAATCAAGAAGTATTGACGATCGCAGTTGTGGTTCCTATTGGTACGAATCCTGATGTCGCACAGGAAATTTTGCGGGGTGTAGCACAAGCTCAAGATGAAATTAACCGTAGAGGTGGTATTGATGGTAAGTTACTCAAAGTTGAAATAGCTAATGATGATAACAATCCTACTATTGCTCAAAGGGTTGCTAACAGATTTGTCCAGAATCAAAATATCTTAGCAGTAATCGGACATAACAGTAGTGATGCTAGCGTCCCTGCTGCTAATATTTATCAAGCAGGAAAATTGGTGATGATTTCACCAACTAGTACTTCTCCATTGGTAACTAACCCCGAAAACCGATCTGCTGGGAGTTATATCTACAGAACTGTAATTAGAAATGATGTCATTGCCGAAACTTTAGCCGAGTATGCAAAAAAAGAAGGCAAAACTCGCGTTGCTATCTGTCGTGATTCTCAAGCAAAAGATCAGTCTTATGAACCAGCAATAGCTTCAGCACTGAGCAAAAATGATATTCAGTTAATTGATATTCACTGCGATTTAGCAGCAAAGAATTTTCAGCCAGAATTTGCCATTGAACGTGCGCTCAAAGTCCAAGCAAATAGTATATTTCTCAATCCCCATGTTGACAGAATTGACAAAGCTATAGAGATTGCTAAAGTCAATCAAGGCAAATTAATGCTTTTTGGCAGTCACAGTATGCAAACTCAAAAAACTCTTAAGGCAGGTAAAGCTGTTAACGGTTTAGTGATGGCTGTTTCTTGGCACACTGACGCTTCTGCTAATAAAAAATTTGTTAAAGATGCCTATAAACTTTGGAATGATCCAAATTCTATCACTTGGCGTACAGCAAATGCCTACGATGCTACAAATGCGATCGCTCAAGCCCTAATTCAAAAAGATAACACCAGAGACGGCATCCAACAAGCTTTATCTGGTGGTTTTGCTTTAGAAGGTGCTACGGGAACTATGCAATTTTCACCTTGGGGCGATCGCATCGGTACGGCGGTGTTAGTGGAAGTTAAACCCGATCCCAAAAATCCTAGTAACTATAGTTTTGTACTCAAAGACTCTGTTTTTAATCGTATTAGCTTGGGAGATAAAATTTTAGCTCAAGATACACAACCTAGTAACGAGAAAAAAGCAGGTATACAAGCTTTTGCAGCAGAGAAATATGAGGTAGCAATCGCATATTTTCAAAAATCTCTGCAAAATATGCCCAATGATCCCGAAACACGCATATACTTACAAAATGCCCTTGCTGCTCGTCATGGCAAAGTTTTAAAAATTGCTGTCAGTGTCCCGATTGGTAGTAATCCCAATGTTGCCAGAGAAATACTTCAAGGTGTAGCTCAAGCTCAAGATGAAGTTAATAATAAAGGTGGTATTCAAGGATATTTGTTGCAGATAGAAATAGCAAATGACGATAACAATCCTGATATTGCCAGAAAAATTGCTAACTATTTTGTCAGCCACAAGCAAATTCTAGCAGTTATTGCTCATAATGCTTCCGATGCTTCTGTAGCAGCCTGTGAAATTTATCAAAAAGGGAAATTAGTCAATATTTCTCCTACTAGCTTTTCGCTAAAATTATCGGGGTGTGGTTCCTATGTATTTCGCACTGCTCCCAATCTGCGTTTTTTGGCTGATTCTGTTTCTCACTATGCGATCAATGTTGCTGGTACAAAAAACTTGGCTATTTGTGTAGATGAAAAAGCTATAGATAATCAATCTTTTCGCGATGAATTTGCTTCTGCTACCATTGCCGGTGGTGGAAATATTGTGAATATTAGCTGTGATTTTTCTGCACCAGATTTTGAGCCTCATAAAATTATTGTGGATGCAATTAGCAATGGTGCTGATGGCTTATTTTTAGCTCCCCATATTGATAGAATTAGTAAAGCTTTAGATTTAGCTAAAGCCAATCAAGGCAGACTCAGATTATTTGCCAGTACTTCACTATATACCTTACAAACTCTCCAGCAAGGAAAAGCTGATATTAATGGTTTAGTGTTGGCTGTTCCTTGGGAAGCCAGAAGAAATTTTGCAAGTGAATTTGCTAAGAACTCCCAGAAACTTTGGAATAGTTTAGTAACTTGGCGTTCTGCTACAAGTTATGATGCAACTATAGCTATAGTTAATGGTTTACAGCAAAGTAAAACTCGTAGTGGACTGCAAAAAGTCTTGCGTAATCCTAAATTTTCTGCTAATGGTGTAACTGGAAAAATTCAGTTTTTACAATCAGGCGATCGCCCTATTAAAAATAAAAATGATATTGTCTTGGTGAAAATTCAACCAAGTCGTACATTTGCAAATCAATATGAATTTTTCCCTTTATATCCTTAATGCCAATATAAAACTTTTTCCTTAACTAAATTGTGCCCATCACGAGAAACTCTGAGCATTTTCCGGTTGAGAAGATAACGAGTTTTACCTTTAATAGCAATATATTCACTATCTTCTGCTTTCGCAGAGGAATTGTAGTTTGACAATAATGGTAGAGTAATTATACTAGTTCCATTCTTAGTTACAGCTATATAAGTATCTGGCGTTTCTCTACCACAAATATACACAATATAGTTTTTGGTTGCAGCTTCTACAAAGGAAGTATTATCTTCAGGACAACCTTTCACTAAAGATTGACCATCAGCTGCGATCGCATTATTAACTTTTTCTCTTAAAACAAGACTATTACGTTTACTAAATTTAGTTACTACTAATTCATAGGGTGTAACGGTATATATTACCCCAGTATTTTTAGCAAAGTAAGCTTCACCTACTTTATTACTGACGGGAATAGTAATTTTACTACCACTATTTTTATAAATTTGTACGTAATATCCTAGAGAGTTTTTTTCGTCTCCCCTGCAAATATAAACATAATATTTAGCTGTCTCAAAAATTCGCTTCGGTAGCAATTGTGTAGATGGACAAACTTGTTGTTTTGTTAGTTGTATCAGGGAATGATTAAAGTTACTTACTGATGTAGATTCTTTTTTAATTTGTGCTTGTGCCTTTACTAAAGGAGAGAAAAAGAATAAGCAGCTGAGACTGGCAAAGGCTAACTTAAAAATTACTTTGTGATACAGTCTAGATTGTAAAAACTTCATATTTTTAAATTTTTAAACAGTAAAACTACCGCCATTAACAACTAGTTATTGGCGTTGAAATATCAGTGTTTTAACGGTTGTAAAGCTGGAATTATTATCCTACTAAAAAAAAGTCCAGAACAACTAAAAGTCCCGGACTTATTTATTTTTTTAAAAATCTAATTCTTAAATAAAGTTATTGCTATGGTTAGTAGTTGATTGTTGGTTGTTGATTGGTGGTTGTTGTAGAGACGTGCCATGGCACGTCTGTACAGTGGTTAGTGGTTAGTAGTTAGTAGTTAGTGGTTAGTAGTTAGTGGTTAGTAGTTAGTGGTGAGTCCAGCCCCCCAAAAAGGCGGTTCCCGTCACGTAGACACGTAGACGCATAGACGCGAAGCGGCTTCCGCAGGTAGCGGCTTAAGGCAGGGTAGTGGCTTAAGGTAAGGGTAGGGTTAGTGGTTAGTAGTTAATTTATAATTGACTCCCCACCTCCCCATCTCCCCACTGCCCCTAATCCCCACTCCCCCAAGGGAGTGGGGGCCGGTGAGTTCCCCACCTCCCCACCTCATCCTCCCTCACACTCCCGTCTGGTAATGTGATGGCGATAGCGAAACATTGCTTCTAGTTGCACATTTACCAACCAACCACCCAAAAATTCGACTGGATCTCCACCTGGTAAAGAAAAAGAAACTTCATCAGTCAACCTAGTTTTACCATCTTCCGGTTCAAACCGATGCCGATGCACCCAATAATCGAAGGGGCCAGATATTTGTTCATCAGTAAACAAATGAAATTCTTCGTATTCGGTATGACGTGCCAACCAACGCAAAGGCAATGGCCCCAAAAAAAGACGAAATTCCGTCACAGCACCGACACCCAACCCTCCCTCGCGACGCATTACTTGTACAGGTTGCCAAGGCGGGGTAAGCAGTTGCAAAACATCTGGCCTTTCATGAAATCGCCAAACAACTTCTACCGGTGCATTAATTACTGAGGAGTACTTAAAGTCCAGCATTGAGAACAACCTCAAATTCACCCTTCATATTCAGTATCAATTTCAATATCCAGAGTCTCTTCATCAACACGGATATATAAAATATTGGGACGACAGCAAACCTGACAATCTTCCACATAAGATTGTTGTCCACCTACACTCAAGTCAACAAAAGTCAGATTTGTTTCCCCACAATAAGCACAATAAAACTCTGCTGTAGTTTGCATTTATCAATTTTGGATTTGGATTGCTAATTGTCAATGAATAATCTTCTTATCATTAACCATTAGCAGTAAGCAATTGCTCAGATGGTTTAAACTGACTTGTGGCATCTGCTAGATGCTTTTGCAGGGTAGATTGTGGTAGAGGCCCATGTAAATGATGCCAAGGTAAGACTTGCTCAGTCGACCAATTGGCATGAACATAGAAATCTAAGTCAGGTAGTTTCCCTTTCAGTTCCTTAAAAGCACGTTTGTAGCTACCTAGAGAATCCCCAAAGTTACGCGTAAGTTCCAGTAGGTGTGATAGTCTGCGATCGCCTCTTGATATCAAAGCTTGGATGATAGACCAATTGTAACTTTCTGGGCGAAAATCTATCCCTTGGGGCTTAAGTTGTTTTTGTAAAAACTGCAAGCGTTTTTCTGCGAGGCGATTCACCCCAAACCATTGAAACGGCGTATGGGACTTGGGTACAAAGGTACTGCATCCCAATGTTAAGCGTAAACCAGGAGCAGCTTTTTTGATCTCGCGCATCATTGTCACAGTCGCATCCAAATCCTCAGCTTCTTCCCCAGGAATTCCTACCATCCCGTAGAGTTTCAAACCTGTTAATCCCCCAGCTTTAGCATTTACCGCCGCTTGGTTAATCTCGTCGTTGTGTAGCTTTTTATTAATGATTTGCCGTAATCTTTCCGAACCACTTTCTACGGCAATAGTCAAAGATTTAGTATCTCGTTTCGCTAAAGTTTTTGCTAGCTGTACCGTCACAGTGTTAGTTCGCACCGAAGCAATACTCAGCCGCACATCATCGTATTTTGGCTGGCTAAGATAATTTAATAAGTTCTCAAATTCAGGATGTTGAGTCACTGAAGCACCCAATAATCCTAGCCGATTTGTAACAGCTAGACCTCTTGTGATTGCTGGGATTAATGATTCTTCTATACTGGCAGTTCTAAAAGGCAAAGTCAGATAACTTGCCAAACAGAAACGACACATTTCTGGGCAACTTCTGACCACTTCTACCATGTAAATATTTTCCCAAGCTGCCTTTTGGGTAACTACAGTTGAAGCTGATAAAACATTGCCACGATAAGTTTGCTTTTGAACTACAGCCGGAATTTCTGGTGTAATTGGATTGATAGACTTAATCGCACCATCGCCATCATTATATTCCACAATATATAAACTCGGAACATAAATTCCTGGTACTTGTGCCAGTGCTTTTAATTGAGTTTTTCGGTCAGCATATCTAACAGCTTTATAGGCATCAATAAAATTACCAAGAAGATTTTCGCCATCACCCAAAAGAATGACATCAAAAAAATCTGCAAAGGGTTCTGGGTTAGCAGTGAGGACAGGGCCACCACCAAAAACTATAGGATGATCAGTATCACGCTTAGTTGTGCGAATAGGAATATCTAAAGATTCCAGCAAATTCAAAATATTCACATAATCCAATTCCCAAGAGACAGAAAAGCCAAGTAATTCTGGTTTTCTCGGGAGTGATTCGTGAATATCAGTAAACAGGCGACTCACCAGCACATCTGCACGCATAGCCAAAGTTGCCCATACTACCTGATAGCCAAGGCTAGTTATACCCACAGTGTACTCGTTGGGAAAGGCAAAAATAGTGGGAATGGCGTCAACCTCAGGGGTAGCGGGTGTAAATAAAAGGCGTTCAGCAGAAAAAACAGATGATGTCACAGGTGATTGTTTCAGGATGCTTATGTTGATCTATATTTAATTTTAAGCCATAAAATTATGATGTTAAAAAGCAATGTGATACCGTTAGCTAAAATAATTGGCAAAGCTGATAAATAAAATCCATATATTAACCACAAAAAAACTCCTATACTAAAGCTAATTAGCATTACATAGGAAACATCTTTTGCTGATTTTGTGCGCCATGTTTTAATCAATTGTGGCAAGAATGAAAAGGTGGTTAAGGTAGCGGCTATTAATCCCAAAGTTGTAATAAAATCCATTAGTTTAAATACTTAGTATTGCTGATTAATCTAAAAAATAAGCCTTATCGCTTCATACGATTAGGCTTTTTTATAACACCAAAATAAAATAGAATAATGCCGAAGTAAATTCAACTTAATTCATTGAATCTAAATCGAGGGATTGCATTCCTCGTCGTTCCACAAAAGACATCATGCTTCCCAACTGAAACCAAACTAACAGTGAAGTCAAAATGGTGACTGGTATACCGACTGCATAGGCAAGCAAAGGTGGAAAACCAAATATTTCAAATCCAGAACACATAAATAATGTCACACCGGCAGTTATCCCTAAAAACGGCACAGATAACTGTTTAATCGACAACTGAGAATTAGATTTCTCTGCGCCATCACTCTGCCATTTATTCACAATTACCTTTAGTGTTCCGGCTAATGCCAAACCGGAGGTTAATGCAGCAAACAAACCAATAATTAGTAGTAAATATGGCGGTTGTGAAGGGTAGTAGTACATAAAAACTCCTGATTGATATGGATTTTGAAAGGTAAAAGTGCAGATCAAAAAGTCAAGAGTCAAACATTAACTTTAAATTGTTGACTCTTGACCCTTGAATCACCTTCTGTAGAAGGGTTTTAGCGTTTTATGCCAAAAGTGGCGATCGCAGTTACTGAAGGTAATATGGCTGCAACTCTCTCTTTGGATAAATCTGTCAAAACTCCGATCGCAACATCTAACAATCGATTCGGTTTTAAATCATCTTTGACTAAGTTCCACAAACGTTGAACTTCTTCGGTATGTAGGCGATCATCTTCAGTAAGAGCTAATATCAACTGACGCCACAAATACTTGCCTTCATCAGATAGGAGATATTCTAGCCCCAGTTTGGCTGTAGGCAAGACATCAAAATTCTCATCGGTACGGGCGATCGCAATTAAATTTTCTAAGCGCTGCCATTGGAATTTACCATCTTTGAACAGCACATCTAATAAGCGTCGGCGTAATTGTGGAGATTCGCCTGTCAACAGACGCCTTGCTACGTAGGGATAAGCTACTTCCACAATTTTAAAGTTGGGGTTGAGGCTGAGGGCAATACCTTCTTGAGTCACCAAAGAACGAATAATTAAAGCAAACTTCGCGGGGACTCGGAAGGGATAATCATACATCAATTCTGAGAATTGATCGGTGATGGTTTTGAAGTTAAAATCCCCGACGTTTTTGCCGATCGCATTTCCTAATGTTGCTTCTAGGGCTGGTACTATCGGACGAATATCTGTGTCTGGTGTTAAAAATCCCAGCTTGACATAATCTTTGGCTAGATCGTTGTAATCTTTGTTAACTAAATGTACAACCGCATCTACCAGAGTTTCTTTAGTGGTTTCATCTAGCTGATCCATCATGCCGAAGTCAATGTAGCCCATTCTGCCATCTGGCATGGCAAATAAATTGCCGGGGTGGGGGTCAGCATGGAAGAAACCATGTTCTAATAATTGTTGTAGACCTGAAGTCACGCCGATTTCGATGATGGCTTCTGGATCTATACCAGCTTCCTTGACTTTTTTAGTGTCGGTTAACTTAAATCCATTTAACCACTCTAGAGTCAGAACTCTGGTTGAAGTATAGCGCCAATAAATAGCCGGAACTTTGACATGCGGGTCGTTGCGGAAGTTAGTAGCAAATTTTTCGGCGTTGCGACCTTCGTTGAGATAATCTATTTCCTCAAATAATTTGGTGCCAAACTCATCCACGATCAACCTGAGATCGTGACCAAGATTGAGAGGTAGCCAAGGGGCTAACCAACCCGCCGCCCACCGCAATAAATAAAGATCGAGGGTAATAACTGGGCGTAGGTTAGGGCGTTGTACTTTCACCGCTACTTCTTCACCAGTGTGCAAACGACCCCGGTAAACTTGACCCAAACTAGCAGCAGCAACCGGACTAGGTGACAGTTCGCTGTATATTTCCTTGACTGGACGACCGAGTTCGGTTTCAATCAATTGGTAGGCGATCGCATTATCAAACGGTGGTAACTGGTCTTGCAATTTCACCAGTTCTTCTAAAAAATCTTTACGTACTAAATCTGGTCTTGTCGATAAAGCTTGACCTACTTTGATAAAAGTCGGCCCCAGACGTGTTAGTAACTGACGTAATTGGGTAGCGCGTTTTAGTTTGTTCTGTTCAACTTGATTTTGCCACTCATCCCACTTCAGACTAAATATAAATGCAGCAAAAGACCAAATGACGTTCAGCGCCCGCGCCCAGGCTAGCCAAGGACGATAGCGGTAGTAACTAGCGATCTCATTGGGATCGTAGCGTCGATTATTTTGTATAGGGGTTTGCAGGCTCACTCCCTTATTTACCTCTTTATTTAAAATAAGAATTTCCCTCTTTCGAGGTCAACAAATATCTGCCTGACTATTTCTCTGTAGCTTTATAGAATTTAGTCAAGCTTTACTAAAAGTTACTTTGTTATCTTTTATTTTATATTACTACATAAAAGTATATATACCTACTGCGGTAGAGAAAATTTTTTGATATTGGTCATCTCAAAAATCAATACAGTGATATTTTTATCCTGTATATCGATCTGGAATCATAGAAACATGGCTCAATTTGACTATTTGCAGCATATACTTTTTTGCAAAATTTTAAGTATAATTTAAAACTTTTTTTTACACAAATAAGTATTTACACTAAAATAGTTGAGGAATAAAATATATTGATATTTCCTGAGCCATAAATTTTGGAGGTTTAGGGATCAAAGTTAAACTTATAGCTCTCAAATTACTCTAAGTTGCTACTTAACAGGAAATTTAAGCGTTTTCAAGCTACGAAAATCAAACTTGATTTAGTTAGTTAAAATGTATATTTAAAGTTTTATTTAGAAAAATTGCAATTGATAAAGTAGTTGTTATTGAACTACATAATCCCAATAAGTATAAAGACGCCAAATCACTGTTGCGAGTAATGGGGAAAAACACCAATTACCTATTACCCATTACCAATTTATGGTTGTCTTGTATACACCTACTTTTGTAGTAAGTACACTACAAATAGAATCATAAGCTACTGCAAGTAATATCACCTCGGCATTTAATCAGAAATAATCTTTAAACACTAAAAAAAAATTATGTTAAGTATCTCTATAAATAAACACTTACCGCGATCGCCTTACTTAGTTACTTCTTTACCAGGGCCGCGTGCGAGAGAAATTATCGAACGCGATCGCGCTGTGACTTCTCCTTCCTATACCCGTGACTATCCCTTAGTTGTGAGTCGTGGTGAAGGTTGTATGGTCGAAGATGTAGATGGCAATGTCTTTTTAGACATGACGGCGGGAATTGCTGTCACTGCCACAGGACACGCGCATCCAGACGTTGTGCAAGCTATCCAAGCACAAGCCAGTAAGTTACTACACATGTCTGGTACGGATTTTTACTACAAGCCAATGGTAGAACTGGCGGAGAAGTTAGCCGCAGGCGTAAAATTTCCTGGTGGTGCGAGAGTATTTTTTACTAACTCTGGTGCGGAATCCAATGAGGGTGCCATCAAACTGGCTAGATACTACACCAAACGTTCCCTAATTATCGCCTTTTTAGGAGCATTTCACGGACGCACCTATGGAGCAATGTCTCTGACTGGTTCCAAAGCTGTACAGAGATCAGGTTTTGGCCCTCTTGTTCCAGGAGTGACGCATATTCCTTATGGGACTCACGCCAGTTTAGATTACCTAGAAAAACAGCTATTTCCTGCCATGCTACCACCCCATGAAGTAGCAGCAATTGTCGTTGAACCAATTCAAGGCGAGGGTGGTTATGTTGTACCAGAGGATGGATTTTTACAACGGATTCGGGAGATATGCGATCGCTACGGCATTCTGATGGTAGTGGATGAAGTGCAATCGGGAATGGGGCGTACGGGTCGATTGTTTGCAATTGAACATTGGGACGTCACACCCGATATTATTACTACCGCCAAGGGTATCGCCAGTGGTTTACCTCTAGGTGCAATTCTTGCCCGATCAGAAATCATGACTTGGCCGCCTGGTTCTCATGCTACCACTTTTGGTGGCAACCCTGTTGCTTGTGCTGCTGGGCTTGCTACTTTAGAACTTTTGGTAGGCGGTTTGATAAGAAATGCTACCGAAATGGGAGAGTTATTACAAGCTGGCTTAGTGAAGTTACATCAACAGTTTCCCAGAGTTTCCCTACCTCGTGGTAAAGGTTTGATGGTAGCGGTGGATTTATTGGATGATGAGGGGAATTTGGATCGGGAGTTACGCGATCGCATTTTACAAGCAGCTTTTTTGCGAGGTTTATTATTGCTTGGTTGCGGAAAAGCAGCAATTCGCTTTTGTCCACCCTTGGTTATTGATAGTGATCAGGTTGAAACTGCTTTGGAAATTTTCGCTAGTGTATTAGCAGAGGTTTAATGTTTTAGAAATCGAACACAGATGAACACAGATGCACACCGATAGACACAGATAGATCATGCGTTAGTAGTTAGTAGTTAGTAGTTGGTTTTTCTTCCTTGTCCCCCTTGTCTTCCTTGGCTTCCGCACTTCACAAAATCCGATATGAATCCCGAAATTGCTTGTCACCTATGGGAATTACTTTGGCGAGAATATAGCAGTAGGGTAAGTTATGCTCACACCTACGCACAAATGATCACTAAAGCAGGTGGCACTGTTGCTAATGATCACATCGCTTTCCGGTCTTTACGTATGACTGTGGATAGTCCACAGGGTAAAGTCAATTTGGGAATTGAGTATTTGGGGCAAGTTGCTGAAGCTTTAGGTTATGAGGTGGCTGGAGAGTATAGTTTTAGTCAAACCCATCTCTATGCTCGTCATTATCGCCATCCACAACAAGAAGAATTTGACTTACCCAAATTGTTTATTAGCGAGTTGATTGTGGATGAATTGCCAGAAGAAACTATTCAACTCATTCAACAAACGGTAACTGGTGTCAACTTACTGAATCCTTCAGCAATATTTAAGACTTTTGAGCATAAAACAAAACGTCTTGCCAAGGAACTCCAGAAAATTTTTACTTGCCCTTGGCAACCTCCCCGACGTTCGGTAGTAGAACAGGTGAATAAAGTCACTCAATATGGTGCTTGGGTATTATTGCACGGTTACGCTGTGAACCACTTTACAGGCTATGTGAATCGGCAGAATACTCCAGAATATCCAGATATTGATACTACCGCCCGTGGTTTGGAGAATTTAGGCGTACCGATGAAAGCAGAAATTGAAGGGGATGTTGCTTGTGGTTTACGACAAACAGCAACCCAAGCAGTAACAGAGATAGTAACAGTCTTAGATGAGTTTACTGATACGGAAATTCAGATTCCTTGGACTTACGCCTATTATGAAATTGCCCAACGCTATATGGTGGAAGAATCAGGTAAACGAGTGTTGTTTGATGCTTTCTTAGGCAGAAATGCCCAACAGTTGTTTGAAATGACTCGAATACAGAATTAGTTTGTTGTTGGTTGTTTGTTGGTTGTTGTTGGGAAGAATCACCAACAATTAACTATTTTGATCTGGGATTTCATCTTTTGATAATTGATACGACTCCAAAATGCCACTGCGAATTATCAATTGTGGCCAGATTAATAAGAAAAAACCCATCCATATAACTACAGGAATGGCAATCAGAACTGTTAGCCACACTATCTTGAATATTACCCAGCTGCCACTAATCAGCATTGTACCTGTGAGCAGGATAGACCAAGGCTGACACCACCAAGGTTTGAATTTCCAAGGACTTATAGATTTGCGTTCAGACATTGACTTCAGTTCTCAGCTAGGTAAGACTGGGAATTCAGGCGTTGCTGGTAATGGGTAATGGAGAATAGAACTACTAATTACCAATTACCTATTATTTGTTACCAATCACTGATTTAATTGGGTTTCCATTTTTCTAGAGATACGTATTCATTCTGGATGATATCTAAAACTTGGATATCACCACTCGGACTTAAGACACGAAACCAATAAATTGTGTCAATGTAATCTACATGATTTTCATATACTTGAACTGTGTAGTAAGGTGCTTCTGGAGTTGGAGAACCATCAACCATCGCTGCAACACGTATTTTTCCCTTTGAGAGTCTTTCGATTTCTCTGGCTTTACGTTGTACTTGTGGTAGTTTCCAAACTAAATTGAGGGCTGTTTTTTCATCAATGCCTTGGGTTGTTTGAGAAATCTTGATAGTTTGAGGGGGTTTTTGCTTAATCTGAAAATGTTTACTGTGATTCTGAGCAATGGTTGAATTACACGTTAACCCGATGAGCAAGGAAGCCATAAAAGGATAACATAGCGATCGCTTGATGAAGCTACCCATAAGCACAGTTAGTTGCTGTTGTTAAAAGTTGGTTTTAATTCGTAACATTTCCATTTTCCTCTATTTTTCTACTATTTCCCGCACTAACTGCGCTAATTTCTCTGCACTATCAGCAGGTGCAATAGTTTTGGCTTTTTCTCCCATTACTTTTAACTCTTGTGGAGACTGTAATAATCGCAAAACTTCTGTTTGCAATTTCTCAACTGTCAATTCTCTTTGTTGAAACATCAACGCTGCACCCACTGAAGTAAATACTTGGGCGTTATAGGTTTGATGGTCTTCCGCTGCAAACGGATAAGGAATTAAAATTGCAGGTGTACCGCACACTGCTAATTCTGTTAAACTACCTGCACCAGAACGACTGATGGCTAAATTTGCCCGTTGCAGTAACGCCGCCATGTTGTTATAAAAGGGCAGAGATATATACTGCGGATGTTTTAAACTTTCTGCTTCTGGATCTTTATCTCCTGTCAAATGCACAACCCAAGCACCAACATCAAACCAAGCTGTTGCACACTCACGCACCAACTTGTTAATGGCGACTGCGCCTTGACTACCACCAAAGACGACGATTACTGGTACATTCTCCGGAATACTTAAATCTAGTGATGAGGCGACACCTGGTTCTAAAAATTCCGAACGTACTGGAGTACTAGTATAAATTGTCTTGGCGCGGGGTAAATACTTAGCAGCAACTGCAAATCCTAATGCTACTGCATTGCACCAAGGCCCGAAAAAGCGAGTGACTTTTCCTGGTAAAGCATTTGCTTCGTGGAGAATCACGGGTATACCTAGCGATCGCGCCGCAATTACCGCCGGGCCAGCAATATATCCTCCTGTGGTAAATACTCCCTGAAATTGACCATTTTGTAAAATTTTCCGCACTTTAAGAACAGAACCGACCAGTTTACCTACTGTCAGTAGCGATGATATGCCAAAACCTTTTTGAAATCCTTCAACAGAAATAGTATTCAATCTATACTGTTGGGGGACAAGCTGAGTTTCTAGTCGGTTGGGTACACCTAACCATTCGATTTGATAATCTGGCAATTCTTGCGCCAATGCGATCGCTGGAAATAAGTGTCCGCCAGTCCCACTTGCTGCTATCAATAATTTTATTGGTGCGTCTACCATCTACCCACTACCATGTCAACGCTTAGTTTCACTAAGATAAAACAATTTCCCCGACTTGTTGTAAACTGTTTCGGAAATTAATCTGCAACAGCTTTACATTAATGGGTTTGATTTTAAGATGGAAATTTCTTTTGTAGTCAAACTACCAACTAAATACCAATGCGTAGACTGATTCTCCTACTATCTAAACGCCAATCACGCTTTGCATCCAGCCGTTGGCTGCTTTTGCTACTACTCACTCTCGGTTTTACTGCTGGTTGGAAATGCGCCCAAGCTAGTACGCCAACAAACGCACCCCCTGAACTCAAGAACCTCTTGACCCAAATTGATACAGCTGCAAATCAGCGTAATGTCAAAGCGGTAATGCAATTCTACAGCCCCAATTTCAAGCATGGGGATGGTTTAAACTATCAAAGCATGGAACAAGCTTTGAATGCGCTTTGGAAACAATATCCCCAGCTTAAATACAGTACACAATTGCAGTCGTGGAAACCTCAAGGTAATGTCATTATTGCCGACACAGTGACAAAAATAACTGGCTTACCTTCCCCGAACAATAATAATATGGCTCTATCAGCCACAATTACCTCGCGACAGCAAGTGTCTGGGGGAAAAATCCTTCGCCAAGACATTTTGTCCGAACGTACTCAGGTTACTTCTGGTAGTAAACCACCCCAAATTGATTTTAAATTGCCACAACAGGTGTCAATCGGTCAGCAATATAATTTTGATGCGATCGTCCAAGAACCTCTGGGCGAAGATTATATTTTGGGAACAGCTTTAGAAGAACCAATCCAACCAAACAAATATCTCAGTCCTACACCTGTAGATTTAGAATTACTTTCATCTGGTGGACTTTTCAAAATTGGTAAAGCACCCATGACTCCTGGTAGTCAATGGGTATCGGCGGTGATTATGCGCGGAGATGGTATGACAATGATCACTCAACGAATGCAAGTGGTGAAAAAATAACTTGTCAATTGTCAATTGTCCAAAGTTTTTACAAATGACAATTGACGATTGACCCTTGACACTTGAGTATTGACCCTTGACCCTTGACCAAAAATGCTTTCTCTCCAAAATCAAATTGTTCTGATTACCGGTGCAAGTAGTGGTATTGGTGCTGCTTGTGCGACAGTATTCGCTAGTGCTGGGGCAAAATTGATTTTAGCGGCGCGACGTCAGGAACGTTTGCAACAGTTGGCAAATAGTCTTGTCGAAAAGTACCACAGCACACCCGAACAAATACATTTATTACAGTTAGATGTACGCGATCGCTTTGCTGTGGAATCTGCTATATCTAGTCTTCCCCCCGCTTGGTCCGAAATTGACATTCTCATCAACAATGCCGGTTTAAGTCGTGGTTTAGATAAACTGCATCAGGGGGAATTCACGGACTGGGAAGAAATGATTGATACTAATATCAAGGGTTTACTCTACCTCACCCGCTATGTTGTACCTGGGATGGTAAGTCGCGATCGCGGTCATGTGATCAATATTGGTTCGATCGCTGGCTATCAAACTTATCCCGGTGGTAACGTTTACTGTGGTACAAAAGCCGCAGTGAGAGCGATTTCTGAAGGTTTAAAACAAGATTTGCTGGGAACTTCTGTGAAAGTCAGTTCTGTTGACCCTGGTATGGTAGAAACAGAATTTAGCGAAGTGCGCTTTCATGGTAATACAGAACGTGCCAACCAAGTTTACCAAGGAGTAACTCCCCTCACCGCCGCAGATGTCGCTGATGTAGTATTTTTCTGTGCCACCCGACCATCCCATGTCAATATTAATCAAGTAATTTTGATGCCTGTCGACCAAGCTAGCACGACACTCGTAAATCGTCGTAGATAATTAAAAGGGAACAGGGATCGGGGATCGGGACTCCCTTGTGCCTTCTCAATTAAGATAATTGGGTCATTATACTCATGGAAAATACCGCCAACGCCCAAAAAACAGGTTTGACAGCACTGACGGCGATTAACATAGCCAAAGTTTTAACTATTGTCTTGTTATTGATTTTTAGTTTTGTTTTTGGTATCCAAGACTTACGACAAGTAATATATCTGTGTCTGCATGTCAGCTACTGTCTCTGGTGGTTGCTGGAACAGTGGCTTTTCCCCCAACGGCGACAGATATTTAGTGAACCTGTAGGAATTGGTGGCTTTATCTTGTCCCTCTTATTTGTCGGTGCTTTTTATTCATTACCAGGATACCTAGCATTTACTAATCCTGTTCCCTTATCAGCGATCGCTACTGCTGTAGCATTACCTTTATACATCTTTGGCACTCTCATCAACGCCACCGCCGATATCCAAAAACTGACAGCCAAGCAATACGGTGCAGAATTAGTTCGTGATCATATTTGGCGCTTTTCCCGCAACATCAATTACTTTGGTGATTTGTTGCGGTATCTGAGTTTTGCAGTTGTAGCTGGTTCTGTTTGGGCTTATTTAGTTCCAGCAGTAATATTAATTATTTATTTGCAACGTATTTATCAAAAAGAACAGTCTATGTCTGCCAAGTATCAGAACTATGCTGATTATCAGAAATCTAGTAGTCGTTTAATTCCTTTTGTTTGGTAGTTAAAGACACACTTCCATCAAGTTATAGCAATCCTAAATCATTTGTGAACCAAAAGATCCCCGACTTCTTAAAGAATTTGGGGATCTGAGTCTTTCAATTTTTACACATCAGATAGGACTGCTATTGCATAAGAAATTATTTATTTTTCTGCTATAGCTATAAGCTAATTAAATTTATATATATTAACAAAAATCTTAATAAGATATGATAATGTTCTTCTAATAAGAATTGAATTCTATTAACAGAGAAGCCAATGATAAATCTAACGAAGAACTTTTTTGCCTTTTTAAAGATAGTTAGTAGTTAGTTTTTCGCAGGTATGTCATCAAATTATAACATGAATTTTGCCAAACTAAATTTACAAAATTAACGATTTTTTTCATACGGGTTAGGATGTGCCATTGGAAAATCATTTCATTTCCAATTAAGAGTTTTGTTATCGAAGCTGCAAGCTGCGATCGCTAATTAATTAAATTAGCATCCCGAGGTCAAAAACTTCTAGAAAGAGCAGTAAACTCAATTTCTAATTCCGAATTCTTGAATTTCGGAACCTGCCAAAATAGCTTGGCAAATCTATAAGGCAGTGATTGACTCTCTGTGCTTGAATCCACTGATTATGATACGCATATTTACAACGACATTAGCCACTTTAGTGCTATTAAGTGCTGAGGTATCGCTTGCTTGGTCAAAAATTGCATCTAATGCAACCATTGCCCTAAATTCTGTCACTCACATAGATGCAAAACTGACTCAGGCAGTGGGACAAAATATCACCTGTGAAGGACAATTAAATATTGCAGATATTAGCTGGCAACAAGGACAACCCCGGATAACTTTTGAGAGTAAACCTCCAGGCAAAGGACACTTACATAATGCACCAGCTACCCGGGTAAGTAATAAAGATGGCAGTATTGCTTACATCTCAGGAGGAGAAACTACAACAACAGTAACGTTTTTTTCTGACGGCAAATGTTCTCTACTTGTCAAAAGCATAGCTGGAAGCGTGACAGTGGAGGAAAAAGGACAAAAAGTCACCACTGGGCAAAGTGACATCACCTGTGATGGACAGCGCCATATTGCATACATAAAATGGCAGCAAGGGCAACCCTACATGACTTTCGAGAGTCAACCTCCAAGCACAAGACACCTGCATAATTCCCCAACTACGCGGGTAAGCAATATTGATGGTAGTGTCTCATATCGATCAGAGGGTGAAACTGTAACTAGTGTGAGATTTTTTTCTGATGGCAGATGCACTTTAAAGCTGGTGAATTCTCGTGGTGGTGTGATTCAGGAGACAGGACAAATTCTTGCCACAACTCAGCCAAATAATTCTGAAGCAAACGAAGAAACCTTGCTGGCATTTCAAACCAATACTCAAACCGTCAGAGTCTTCCGTCGTAATGGACAACTGTTAATGAATCTCTACAATAAACAGACTCCTAGTTTGAGTGTTTATAATATTCCCACACAGATAGCTCCCAAAAGAGGTTCTGATGATAATTGGACAAGCTATTTAGGTAAAGGAAATTTCGATTATTACGCCCGATTTAATCCTAATGGTGCTACAGAAATCGAACTTCGCACTCAAGAAACTGTTGTGCAGCGAGAAGCTGGTTATAGTGCTACTGGTGTTGCCTATAGTTCCACTCAATGATCAGCTATAACGGTTTTATTTGCTCTAAAAAATTAAAATCCAGATACTTTTTTTCAATCATCTCCACAGAATTATCACACCACTTGGCAACTACAGCAGTAGGAACACCCTTAGCAATTTGCTCAGATATAAAAGTATCACGGCAAGAGTAAGGAGTTGTTTTGCGTCCTGCTATCGGATCGACAATTCTATCCCAAGCGCGGCGAGAAAAATTTCTGTAATGAATTGACAGCCCTTCTGGAGAGAGAAAAACTAATGACTCTAGTTCAGGATTTTCAGGCTTAATTTCTAGGAGTAATTGCTGTAGTCTTTGGTTACAGTTGAAAACTCGCTTTTTATTATTTTTGGAACCATTAACTCTCACTCTTTCACCATTTCCTACCTGAACCAATGCACTTTCAAAAGAAATCCTAGAACAATCTGATGTAATATGCTTCCATTGCAAACCAATTGCTTCTGATGGTCTGCATCCTGTTAAAAATAAAAACTCTACAAATGGTGCATAGTGGCTGTAGCCGATACCTTTTGCTGGTTTGTGATTTTTAAAAGCCTGAATAATCTTTTCTTTCTCTTCTTCACTGAACGCATTCGGTTGTGAATCCTCTTGCCATTTATGCTTGGGAAGTTCTTTATACATTCCTTCAAAAGGATTAAAAGCAACTAAACCATGTTTCATACCCCATTTACAAGCAGCTGAAAGATACATCAATACATCTTTAGCTTGGGAATTGGTAGTTTGTTGTAACAGCGAAATACGAATTTTGATACCTTCGTCTAATGATTGATAAGGACAGCGTTTAATATGTTTTTCCAGGACAGATAGTTTATCTAAGGTTCTAGGTTTTAAAGTTTGACGCTTGCAGTCAATATACCTATCCCATAATTGGGATATTGTTAATACTGTGTATGGTTCCTCTGGTTTAACTATAGATAAATGTCTTTGAGGTTTGTACTTAGCCAGTGTCTCATCAAAGCATCCACTTCTAATATCTTGTTCTATTTCATGTGCTTTTTGTTCTGCAATCTGTCGATTTTCGGGAGTGTCAGCTAAACCAAGCCCCAAGTACTTTTGTTTGCCACTGTAAAGTTCTCTAGGTAATCTAATCCTTAGCGATCGCGGAAAGATTCAATACCAACTGAACCTCTAGTAGCTTTCTGTATTATGTCCATGTAGAAATTTGACTATCTTAAGGTGTATTCTATGATAGTCAAATGATAGTCAAAACACAAGACTGATATTCAAAAAACAGTCATAGTAATAGCATCCCTTTCATATATAAAAGCTGGAACCCTTGCAATTCAAGAGTTACAGCTACAAAATTATAATAAAAGCAAAAAGCCCGTGACGAGGATTGAACTCGTGACCTCACCCTTACCAAGGGTGTGCTCTACCACTGAGCTACACGGGCAAAATTTATATAATCTAAAAATGTAAAACTAAATTTTTAATTTTACATTTTTAATTTTTGAGAGGTGGGCCGGGCTGGATTTGAACCAGCGTAGGCGCTAGCCAACGGATTTACAGTCCGTCTCCATTAACCACTCGGACACCGACCCGTGAGACCCACGATTAATAATAGTAGCACAAGCTTTTAGAATTTCCAAGCTTTTTTTCAAAAAAACTTAATTTGGTCAATTTTCATTGGTCATTGGTCATTAGTCAAGAGAAAGATGGAGAGGTGGGGAGTGTGGGGAAGTGTGATGGGGTGATGGGGTGATGGGGTGATGGGGTGATGGGGAGTAGAGGAATAACAACTAACAACTAACAACTAACCCTACCCTTACCTTAAGCCACTACCCTGCCTTAAGCCGCTACCTGCCTTAAGCCCTCCGGGTACTCTACCTTGAAGCCGGGCTTCGCCCGTCTACGGGGGTTCGCATACCCTTACCTTAAGCCTATGAGCGCGTCTACGTGACGGGAACCGCCTTTTTGGGGGGCTGGACTCACCACTAACCAATGTACCAGACGTGCCATGGCACGTCTGGTACAACCACCAACCACCAACCACCAACCATCAACCATCAACCATCAACCACCAACCACTAACTCAGTAATTCACCAGTCTCTTGCAGTGCGTGCAAGCGATGGTAAATACCACCATGATGCAGAAGTTCTTCGTGATTACCTACTTCTATGATTTTGCCTTGATCTAAAACCACAATCTGATCTGCTTGCCGGACTGTACTCAAGCGGTGAGCAATCACAATCGTAGTACGAGTTCCTTGGAGCGATCGCATCGCCAATTGAATCGAACGTTCCGATTCATAATCTAAGCTAGAAGTCGCTTCGTCAAAAATCAGCACATCTGGTTCTACTAGTAACGCCCTAGCAATTCCCAGGCGCTGTCTTTGTCCACCAGATAACCTTACACCTCTTTCTCCGACAACAGTGTAATAACCTTGGGGTAGATGCTGGATAACTTCATCAAGTCTGGCGATTCTACAAGCTTCCTCGACTTGCTCAAAGCTGACATCTGGTCTACCATACTTGAGATTATCTAAGACAGTTCCGTTAAATACATCTACTTCTTGGTGAACTATAGCTAATCTCCGGCGATAATTCCCCACATCTAGAGTGCGAATATCTTGACCATCAATCAGAATTTGACCTTCATTCGGTTCAAAATAGCGCAATAGTAATTTCACCAAAGTAGATTTACCCGAACCAGACCTTCCCACCAATGCCACTGTTTGATATGGTTCAATCAAGAGATTGATATCCTGCAAAACTGGACGCTGAGGATCGTAGCCAAAACTGACGTGGGAAAATTCAACTTTTCCTGTAAATTGATAAGCAGAATCTGGTTGCCGTTTTTCCAAAAGGCCGACTGAATCAACCCCAGATGGTTCTTGTAGAAATTCGTGAAACCGCACCATAGAACTGTAGCGACGGGCGAAAATCTCGGATAACATGCTAATCGGTTCCAACTCCGCATAAGCCATGCTCGAAAGAGTTAGTGTCATGATAAAGTGACCAAGAGAAATCCTACCAGCTACAGTTTCTACTAGCGTCAAACCTAAGATCGTGAACACGCAAAACTGAATCACAGTTCTTTGCCAGGTATTCAGTTTCACGTAACCTTTGTGAATACGATAATCCACAACAGTTAGTTCACGTTCTAAACGGACTTTTTGTCGTTCTAGTTCTTTTGCTTCTGTGGCAAATGCTTTTACTGTTTTAATGTTACTGATAATTTCCGAAGTCCGACTTTCTGTTCCTTCAGAGTACTTATCCAAGCGGTTATCATGCCAAACTAGTCGCTTTAACTTTCTCAAGGTAAAACCAAGAATAACCACAAAGGAAATTAAATACAAAATCGCGATTCGCCACTCCACAAACCAGATAAATACAAAAATTCCTAACACCCTAAACAGCTTCGGAATCATCTGTCCGGCGATTTCGGGATAAGTCCAAGTGTGGTTGGCGACACCTCTAGCTACTCGTCCGGCAATGCGTCCGGGGTTATTTTCGTCATAAAATTCTAGGGGTAAGGTGAGAATCTTTTCAATCGCTTTTTGATGTTGATCTCGACGCGCCCTTAAGGCAATATCCCAATGAAACCAATTAGTTAACCAAGGTTGTGTCGGCGCTCTTACCACGGTGACAAGAAAAATTAAACCCAGCAATACACCTAAAGATAGAAGTTGATTGACTGGGTAATTGATAATGTTTGCAACTGTGGCGATCGCTACTACAAGAGGCTTATCTAACGGTTGGTTAGACAACACATTTAAAATCTGCCCAATCGCATACGGTACGACCAAATCGATAATCTCGTAAACACTGGTAGCTGCAATACTGAAAATACTCAGCCCCCAGTAGGGACGAAAGTAATTGAGAATATCTCTAAAGTTAGCCATGATGCACACTGTCCAAGAGCATGAGCCTTTAGCTCTGGAAGTTTTATACTACATGTATATTACATTGTAGTCAAGAGGCAGATTGCTAAATTATCCTTTGGGAAGAAATTAAAAAAGTCCTTTTCCCCTTTCCCTTTTACCCTTCCCCCATTTTTCAGTACTACTTATCTCCAGGCAGAAGATAACGCATCAAAAAAGTTTTATCGTGTGGTAAAGCCTCATGAGGTCGGTAATGGAGACAAGTAACCAGACAAGCAACCACCGCACTCCCCTAATTGCTGCTGGAATTTTTTTAGGCTTGGGACTAGGAGGGTTCGTCGATGGTATTCTGCTGCATCAGATTTTGCAGTGGCATCATATGTTAAGCAGCATTCAACCGTTGGTCAGCAAATCTAACATAGATTTAAACATGGTCTGGGACGGTTTGTTTCATGCGTTGGACTGGGTACTAACTGTGATCGGAGTGGTGTTGCTATGGCGCGCCGGAGGACGCGATGATGTACCTTGGTCAGCAAATACTTTTGTTGGCTCTTTACTCATCGGTGCTGGATTATTTAACCTAGTTGAAGGATTAATAGACCATCAAATTCTTGGTATTCATCATGTGAAACCAGGAGTGCATCAATTAGCCTGGGATTTGGGTTTTTTAGGTAGCGGTGTGTTGCTAATTGTCGTTGGCTGGATCATGTTACAAGGCTTACCACAAACAACTGATAAGTAATACCATTTTGGTGACAAGGGAAGGAGGACAAGGGGGAAGATTTGTATCAAGAATTTTGTGAAATGTTACAACTATCGCAAGAATTCCAAGCGATATCTATATAAAGCAACTGGACGAGAACCAGCTTTAAAATAATCCGGATCTTGTGGTGAAAGGTAAACAGCAGTAACTTGATCCGCTTCTATGACTGGATTGGAAGTAGATAATTTGCGGTAAGCAGTCGTAGATTCTACAGAGTTGAAATAGGGACGTCCACCACCTTTAAATAGTTGTTGAAAAACTTCGGTTGTAATAAACCTACCATCGGATGTAGTTTCTGTAGCGCGTGCAGAAACAATTGAAACTAGCTGACGTTCATGACGTAAAAACGTTATCTGACGATTGGGTGAATCTGGATCTACCTTGACAGAGATTACAGCTGTGTCACCCAAATAAGCCCGTGCCAAATTTAACCCGTTGAACGCTCTATCTGCAACTACTGCTGATTTAGTATCAGCAACAGAGTTAATTTTTAACCCAGCAACAGGTGTGCTTTCTCGTACAAATCTTACTTGAAACCTTAGAGGCTGATTCAGATACTGACGATTACCCTCAAACCCAGGAGTAATAATATCAGGAGCTAAAGGTGCAACCATATCTACAAGGGTGCTAACAAGTTGCCAATCACCCGCCATCCAGTCAGGATATATTAAATCTCCCACAGCAGGTTTTGTGGAAGTGATTTTTTCCCAAACAGGGAAACTATCTAAACGTTTGGCTAACTCTCCCGCCTTTGCATCTCCACTCCACAGCAGGAATAAAAAAATCAAGCAAAAACCCCAGATTTTCCTCATATTAATTATCAGCAGTATGATTTGCAAAATGTAAATTTTTCTGGATTAAAAGCTCATCTAATTAGAAATTATGTTGCAGTTTCGTTACTAAATTTAGCTATCAAATCAATAAACTCAATAAAAACATTGCCTGATTACAAAAATACTGAAGAGTGTGTAGTCTTCAAAGCCTATTTTTCTGCTTAGAGAAGCTGGATTAGAAAAAGACTCATAATTTGGCTAGGCATGTGTACTTTCCACATATTTTGTCTAAAAGTCATGTAAATTGATGCTTTTTTGCTTGATACAGGTATCCATGAAGAGCTTAAGAATTAGAATCAGGTAAATATAAAGTTTTATTTGATACTTGTAAAATAACGCTTTTAGTGTTATTACTGAATTCACATCAAAAATAAGTAGTTTAATTAGTAAAATTACTCATTCTAATAAGCGAATTCTATATTTATGCTTCTGAATGATGTGACAACAAAAATGTAAATAATTTTGCAAAATAGCAATTATCAACCTTGCTTGTTGGTAAAAAGTTGTTAGAGTAAGATGTGAATTGAATTGAGAACTGGAAAATTAAAATTATTAGCCTACAGTGCTGAGTTGGGGGTTTATAACTTGAATTTCCAATTATGAACTCCTAAATCTAATTTGTTTTGGTCATTCTTTAATCTCTAAACAAAAGAGTTAACTCAAGTTTGTAGGTGTTTCTCATTATTGAATAGTAGTCAGTTAAAACCGACAGGGTATTCAGTTATTTATTAGGGTGTAATCTTTCATAAATTACTTTATTTATGTTTGGATGAACTAATGAACCTCTCTAGTTCCTTCACTGACTTTTCTTTGGCTGAGTTATTTCAAATAATTGACAAAGGCAGAAAATCTGGGTGTTTAAGTGTATGTACTTTACCAGATATTCATAGTCCTGAATCAAAATCACAATACTATTACATCTGGTTTAAACAGGGACGTGTAGTTGCAGCAGCAAACCGCTTAAATGGTCAGGGTTTAGTCTACAAAATTGCTCAAAGAAAGTGGTTAAATCACTCACTTATAGAACAATATCGACAAATATTTTCCAGGGACAAGCCCCTTGGTTTATATTTAAAAGCACAAGGTTTACTCAATACTGAGCAATTAAATTTATTATTTGCAAGTCAACTCCATCAGGTGCGACAGTTATTTGAAATTCAAAAAGGTGTATTTAAACTCGATAGCAAAGCACCTTTACCTGCTCAAGAAATGACAGGGTTAAGTCTAAGGGCTACAGAAGTAGCTCTCATGGCTTTAAGAACAATAAAAAACTGGAAAATATTAGCTGATGCACTTCCAGATCCTAGTTCTGCTATACGCAGTATTGCCCAAGGTAAACCACAAATTCATTTACATGCTTTAGAGTGGCAGGTGTGGGAATTCGCTAATGGTAGTGTAGCCTTAAGCGCGATCGCATCTCAACTCAATCAACCAATAGCTTTAGTTCAGCAAGCAGCTTTTCGGTTAATATTAGCTTGTTTAGTAGAAGAAGTTCCCTTGATGGCATCAACACCAGAACTGAG
This sequence comes from Fischerella muscicola PCC 7414, assembly GCF_000317205.1. Classification (GTDB taxonomy): domain Bacteria; phylum Cyanobacteriota; class Cyanobacteriia; order Cyanobacteriales; family Nostocaceae; genus Fischerella; species Fischerella muscicola. The sequence continues at coordinate 64,693 of NZ_AJLK01000125.1, forward strand.
TGATTATCCTGTAGATTTAAACTTAGTTAATTTCTTGGAATCACGACAGTCTCCAGTCATGGAAACAATCAAGATCAGTACTTTATTTTTACAAAATCTAGTTGGCTTTTTGAGGAGTAATAATTAATGGAAATCCTACGCATTGTAGTCACTGGGGGCGTAGGTGCAGGTAAAACAACCTTTATTCGTACCATCAGTGAAATCGAAACGGTAGATACCGATAGAAAAGCAACTGATGAAATCGCACTCCTGAAAGACAAAACTACAGTTGCATTAGACTTTGGGCGATTGACTATTGCACCCAACCAATCACTACATCTTTATGGCACACCTGGACAAGCACGCTTTGATTTCATGTGGGATATCTTAATTCAGAAAGCCCATGCCTACATTTTGCTAATTGATGCACACCGTCCAGAACATCTGCGCTATGGTCGAAAAATTCTTCAGTTTATGAAGCATCGGGTAAAAATACCATGTTTAATAGGGTTAACTCATACTGATTGCCCTGATGCTTGGCAGATGGAAGATATAGCCTTAACTTTGGGGTTATTAGACGAAAACAACAGATTACCGATAATATCTGTTAATCCTACGGAAGCTGCTTCTGTAAAAAAAAGTTTAATTGCCCTGCTAGAAGAATTTGCCAAATATTATCAGTATTCTACGCAATAACAGGTTTGATTTTTGTAACAAACTTCTAAACAAAATGTAAAAGATAAGACGAGTAACAAATTTTTGTCCTGTTATCCGGAATTTTCCTTGTTACTTGTACTTGAGTTGTCTCAATTCTTGGAGTCAGCTATTGACCGCAGATGATGCGATCGCTATCACGCTATTCATAGTCTGCTGTTTAACCGCTATGCTTCTGGGCTACTTACTAAAACTACTGACCAGGGGATTTCAAGCAAAATCCTCTGTGTCGCAAGAATCACACTTGTTAACAAAAGCACATTTACCAGAATCAACAATTGCGGAAAATACAGCACACTCGTTACCAGTGGTAACGGTAGACTCTGTTTTCACTACAACTACCCAGAAGACTCATACATCTGTATTAAATATTGTGGAGGGCAAATTCATGATTAACGTCTCAATGTTGCAAGACGAACTGCAAAACTTTGTGTCTGGAACCTCTGATGTTCAAGGTGCGGCTTTAGTAAGTCCAGATGGCTTAGCTTTGGCTTCTGTGTTACCAGGTGGGATGGATGAAGAACGAACTGCTGCTATGTCTGCATCTATGCTGTCCTTGGGTGAACGGATTGGTCGTGAACTAGTTCGTGGGAATGTAGAACGTATTGTTGTGGAAGGAGAAAAAGGCTACGGGGTCTTAGTTGCTTGTGGGAGTGATGCAGTTTTATTAGTACTTGCTGGTGCAGGAGTCAAACAAGGCTTACTGTTTCTAGAAGTCAAACGTGCTGTGGCAAGAATTTCGCCTCTGTTAGCCTGACTAGAAACACAAAACAGTCCATACACAAGTGTTTGGATTACCAATTTTATATCTTAAGATTCCTATCTCAAATTGCATTGAATTTACAGGAGCATCACAGATGTTACGTCCTATCTTAGGGGATTTTAGCAGTATTATCTGTTTCAAGGCAGCAATTACAGGTATGGAAGAGGCTTTGGGCGAAAAAGCAACTGCGATCGCTTTAACTGCGGCAGGTCGTTATCGTGGCAAAACCTTAGCTCAAGAATTAGACCTAGCAAACTCGTCGATGTCCTTAGAGGAACTAGCCGACAAACTCGATTATGTTTTCGGTAAAGATGGCACTCGTCTGTGTATAGTCGAGAAAATTGTCCAAGAAGATAATGAGGTAATCAAGGTACATACATCAGAAACCTTATGTTCTGCTGATGAACCCCAAGGTTCACAGCGTAAATGTACTTATACCCTTGGTGCTATTTGGGGTGTACTAGAAGAAACTTTTAATCAACGCCTGCAAGGTAAGCATACTGAATGTATATTGCGTGGTGGCAAATATGATGTATTTGAATTTACCAAATTGTCATAATTTAGTTGTTTAGTTGTTAAAGGAGAAATTGATAATGCCTTTAGAAACACTCGCCTTTTTGTCTACCCTAGAACAGCGTGTAGGCTTAACAGATGAGGACAAAGCCACACTGAAGTCCCAAGCCGACTGGGGTTTACAAGTTGCTCCCGAAATGGCTGACCATTTTTATGCCTACCTGGGGCGTGATGCGGAAATGAGTGCAATTTTGCATGATGGAAACGGGCGTATTCATCGCTTACGTGAAACCTTTATTCAATGGTTTCACGAAATGTTTACAGGTATGGATGACTGGGGCCAAGCTTATGCTGATCGCCGTTGGAAAATCGGTTTAGTTCACGTCCGTATAGGGATTGGACCTCAGCACGTTGTTCCAGCAATGGCGACAGTAATCCACGAAGTAGAAAAGCGCATACAAGTTGATGGTCAAAACCAAGCCCTCAAAGAAGCCCTTAGCCGCATCTGCATGATTGATTTAGCATTTATTGAGCAAGCTTATGTAGAGGTATCATCAGATGCTGTTCTTAGAGAAACTGGTTGGACTCAAGGTTTGTTTAGGCGTTTAATTGCTACTGGCGCGCGCTCTATGTAAGTCTAACAAATACCTTGTTATCTGATTGGGTTAACTATTGATTAGTGGTTTGCAAAAACTCCTACCTGTGTTTAGCACAAATAAGTTACAGGGCGCATTCTCCACATACCCTGCACTACCATAAATTCAACTTAATTTTTTGTTGGGCTGCTGACAATGGCTCGATCTTTGCTTGCACTTCCTCTACAAACAACAAACAACTATCAACAAACAACAACTATTAACTAATCTCTGACAAGGGTGCAGGCTGCCAAACTTCTCCATACTTTTCCCGGAGAATGTGCCAAGCCTCTACTTGTCCCGGTTCATACTCACCCGGCTTACCCCATTGTAAAAATAGACTCAAAGCAGGTTCCTGTTTATCGTCGATAAATCTGATTGCATAGGTGGTGAAATTACCCCGCTTTGCTTCACCCGTTTCAAATTTCACTTGAGTAATTTTGTCCATGTTTAAGTGAAATTCAAAACCTTCTGTATGCATATTTGCGTATTTACCCTTAGGTAGCTCTGCATAAAACAACTTTTCAATTTTGCCCCGCGCTTCCAAGACTGCGGCGCTGCTAGTGACAATTAAACGCAAAGTTCCCAAAGTTTCGCAAGCTTCCAAAAATTCTTTTAATGTATTTTTCATTTGTCCTTTTTCCTTGTTGATTGTTGATTGTTGATTGTTGGTTGTTATTTTTTCCAAACAACAACCAACTACCAACTAATCACTACTTTTCATACTGTTCGTATGCATTCACAATACGTTGAACTAGGGCATGACGCACAACATCTTTTTGGCTAAATTCACAAAAAGCGATTCCTTCCACGTGCCTCAAAATCTTGATTGCCATTGTCAACCCAGATTCTTGATGTAATGGTAAATCGACTTGTGTTATGTCACCTGTAATGACCATACGGGAGTTAAAACCCAAGCGAGTCAACACCATTTTCATCTGGGAAGTTGTAGTATTTTGGGCTTCATCCACAATCACAAAGGCATTATTGAGTGTGCGCCCCCGCATGTAAGCTAAAGGAGCAACTTCAATTACACCTCTTTCCATCAATGATGGTACCTTTTCTGGATCGATAAATTCATTGATGGCATCGTAAAGTGGACGCAGATAGGGATTGACTTTTTGTTGCAAGTCTCCTGGCAAAAAACCAAGTTTTTCACCTGCTTCAACAGCAGGGCGAGTGAGAATTAGCTTTTCATACTGATTAGCCAGAAGTGCTTGTACTGCTATAACTACCGCCAGGAAGGTCTTACCTGTACCAGCCGGTCCGGTACAGAAAATCATGTCGTGCTTGTGTAGGGCTTGGATATATTGTTTTTGCCGAAAAGTTTTAGCGCGGACTTCTTCGCCTCGACGAGTTTTTGCCAGGACATCTTTTTGCAAGTCTCGCAGTTCATCTTCTCTATGGGTGTCTAAAGCTTGACGAGCAGTGAGAATATCAGCACTAGAAACAATATTACCTTTGCTCCACAGATATTCGAGCGATCGCACTAATCGAGAAGCTAAATCAACTTGTTTGTCTGTTCCAGAAATATGTAGTTCCTGTCCTCGCAGCACCAGCCTGGCCCCTGTTTGCTTAGACAGAGTTTTGAGATTTTCTTCTCCTTGTCCAGCCAGAGTGATTGCACTTGCGATATTCGGCAGTTCAATTGTTAAGGCATCTGCCATAGTTTTACTGTATTACCAATAGCTTATATTTGCAGAAATTATTGTTCTAATAAGTATCATGTCCACTGAAACACTTATGTTATGCGTTGGCGTCGGTAATGGGTACTCTCTGTCCTCTGATTTGAAAGTAACCTCACCCCGTCCGATCGGACACCCCTCTCCTTAGCAAGGAGAGGGGTAGGGGGTG
>NZ_AJLK01000126.1 GCF_000317205.1 Fischerella muscicola PCC 7414
GCAAGGAGAGGGGTAGGGGGTGAGGTTTTCATGGCAAAGCTCGTGAAATTTTTTCATCGCAACTGCCCTCTGCCTTTCCGAAGGGTAGATAAAAAATAATTTACTTTGTTTAAGTTCTACTTTTATAATTATCAATTTCTTAGTTCTTTCTAACTTACGCCTGATGTGAATTGAATATGGAGACGCAATATTCCTTGCGCCTGGTAAAAAACGTTTTTTTAGAAATCGACCACCGATACACACCGATAAACACAGATAACACAGATGGATCTTTCATGGGTGGTTGGGTGGTCATTGGTTTGTTGAGTATTTCCCATGATCTATTAGCGCCTTTGTTAATTCACATTAGACGTAACTTAGAATTTCCAATCTTCTGGTTCTAAAGGGTTAATAAAATCTACAAAACCCCACCCCTGTTTAGGGGTTTTTAGGGGTGGGAAAGTCAAGCATCTCTAATTTTATAGGTTTGGCTACAACAACTGTTTGCAAACCTTCAATCAAGCTGTCAACTTTGTAGTTAATTGCTAACTACAGACTGCTGAAAGCTTTTAGTTTTAGTAGCGACTACCTTTACGTGCAGCCTCCTCTTTGCGCTTACGACGCAGACTAGGTTTTTCGTATCTTTCGCGACGCTTGACTTCAGATAAAATTCCAGCTTTTTGAATTTTCTTTTTAAAGCGTCTTAGTGCCGAGTCAATCGACTCATTTTCACCTAAACGGACTTCAGCCACTCTCTGGTTTCACCTCCTTACAGAGATTATCTGAGTCACTTACTCCATTTGTACACCACAAGTAATATCTACTAGTGGCAGAGTTTTATTTGTAAAGTACCCACAAACAAACCTTGCGGTTATAGTTGGGTTCTCCTGTCTCATTGGCAGATGCCATGTTGGGTACACTCATGATTGAGTAACCGGATTTGATTCCGGGGTCATGGTCTTAGTCTGCCTTTGTGCTTTGTTGATTTTTAACCCCATTTTTTCCGTAGTTTAGACTAGCGGGAACGAGATTTAATCACAGGACGGCTTCCGTTAGTGCGTCTTTCTCTTGATTTCGAGGGCAATCGCTCTTCTCCCTCTTCTTCAAAAGCTGCGCTCTCTCGACCAACACCATTGCTGCCATATATATCTAAGTATACTGAGTGACCAGCAGCTTCAGCAGCAGCAGCAATGACTGTACGAATCGCCTGGATATTGCGTCCTCCCCTACCAAACACTTTACCTTTGTCTGTGCTTTCAAAAGCGATGCGAATCCAAGCCCGCTTGCGGGTGTGATACATTTCACAATCGACGCTCAAAGACTCAGGAGATTCTAAAAACGGCTGCATTAAAAAACGTACTAACCCAACGTAGTCAGGACTTACTGTTGGGGATTTTGTAACAAACTTAGGAAGCGGCTTTTGCACTGACCTGTTCAAAGACATTGGCTTTCTGTAGGATGCGACGCACGGTGTCAGTTGGTTGGGCACCTTGTTGTAGTCGCTTGACGATCCCGGGAACATCCAGTCGTACTTCATCGGTTCTGGGGTTATAGTATCCCAGTTCTTCCAGGGGACGACCATCGCGGCGAGCAAGGCTGTTAATAGCAATTATGCGATAGCTCGCTTCCCGCTTTTTACCGTATCGCTTCAAGCGCAATTTAATCATGATTGAGGGACTATTCTCCTATTGTTAGCAATGAGTTGGCAGATAGTTAATAAGGATTTGGGTCAGGGGTAAGGGGGTGTGGGGAGTAGGGGGAGTAGGGGGAGTAGGGAGAGTAGGGGGAGTAGGGAAGAAAATACTTTTTGGTCTTCTTCCACTCCTCCTACCCCTCACACTTCTCCCACTCACCCACCTCTTCATCTTCCAATCTCTCCACCATCAAGTTTTTTCCTTTGCCCTTTAACCTTTACCCGACTCTTGCAAAAGTGACTTTTACAAGAAATTTAATTTGTTCATCAGTTTGTGTTAGTTCCTCATTTAAAGAAGATCATAACTTGCATACTGGAATGCTAATTTTAGCACTTGCACAGGCTGAACTGCTATTAGTCAGTTGTCAATTGTCCATAGTCCATAGTCAAAAGTAAGAATCTCTTACCATTGACAATTGACCCTTGAAAATTGACCATTGACTATAAAGTACCAAAGCCTTTCTTCTTTTTGTCCTTCTTGGGCTTCTTTTTGGCACTAGCACCGCCACTATAACCCCGCCATCCGGGAGGAGTAGGACGATTGCCACCGGCAGCTAGAGGATTGCCCATACCGCCGCCAAACATTCCCGGCATACCAGGAAAGCTACCCTGACCCATTTGCTGCATAAGAGAACGCATCTTTTGGAAGTCACTTACTAGCTTACTGACATCCGCTTCTTTATAACCACTCCCACCCGCAATCCGCCGTCGTCGGCTAGGCGAACTAGCCAATAAATCTGGATTTTTACGTTCTTCTTGGGTCATGGAATTGATCATTGCTTCACAGCGCTTGAGCTGAGTTTCTCCTTGCTGCAACTGATCAGCGCTAAGTTTGTTCATCCCTGGAATTAACTTCAGGATGCCGCCCAAGGAACCCATGTTTTTCAGCAAGCGTAGTTGCTTAAGAAAGTCGGTAAAGTCGAACTTGGCCGCAAGAATTTTTTCTTGCATTTTCTCGGCATCAGCCAAGTCAAACTCTTCTTGGGCTTTTTCCACCAAAGTGAGAACATCGCCCATGCCCAGAATTCGCGAAGCCATGCGATCGGGATAAAATGGTTGCAGAGCCTCAACTTTCTCACCAACACCAACAAACTTAATTGGCGCTCCTGAGATTCTGCGTACTGATAACGCTGCCCCTCCACGGCTATCACCATCCAGCTTGGTGAGAATTGCACCAGTAATACCAATTTGTTCGTGAAAGGTACGAGTCAAATTAGCCGCTTCTTGACCGGTCATCGCGTCCACAACCAAGAGGGTTTCGTGGGGTTGGACGACTTCTTTGATCCGGGCTAATTCTGCCATCATATCTGCGTCTATTTGCAGACGTCCAGCAGTATCAATAATTACAGTATCAACATTTTCGGCTCTGCCGCGCTCTACACCCAAACGAGCTATTTCTACAGGATCAGCATCACTTCCCATCTCAAACACTGGTACGTCAATTTGTTTACCCAGTGTTACCAGTTGCTCGATCGCTGCTGGACGATACACGTCTGTTGCTACCATCAAGCAGGTGCGATCAATTTTACGTAGGTGTAAAGCCAACTTAGCAGTCGCAGTGGTTTTACCTGTTCCCTGCAACCCAGCCATTAAAACTATCGTGGGTGGATTTTGTGCTTGTGCTAGGGGTACATTTGTTTCCCCCATGACCTGCACCAATTCATCGTAAACAATTTTGATGAACTGTTGGTCAGGACGCACGCCAGCAATAACCTCGGCTCCCTGTGCCTTAGCTTCAACTTCACTAATAAATTCTTTAACTACCTGGAGATTGACATCTGCCTCCAACAGAGCGCGGCGGACTTCCCGTAAAGCATCCTGAATATTAGATTGGGAAATTTTGTCCTGTCCCCGCAGTTTTTTCCAAGCAGCTTCTAAACGGTCAGCAAGTGCATCAAACATAGCAATTAAATTTGTTTACAGGTAGTTAACTAGTGATATAAAAGTTATCAGTTATCAGTTATCAGTCAAGAGCGCATCTTCGTTTTTAGGTTTAAATCCCCCACCATCAGTCTGTTCACTGATAACTGTTCACTGTTCACTGGTCTAGGGGCTTTTGCCTCAAACAGACGTTAGCCAATTCTAAATCACAAGACCAGAAATTATGGTAGATTTTGAAGGTGCTATTTACCAGCTTAGTAGTTTTGCTCTCCAAGTGTTGCCATAAAATACCCATGTACTTGGATGTAGAGATAATGAAATTATACTTAGAATATTTTTTACTTCAAAATTCTTGAGAATAATAAAAACTGATTAAGTACAAAACATTATAAGTAAGCTCTTGTGTTGTCATCAAATTATTAAAATTATTGTGTAAACCTAAATTATATCTCTTCCTTTGTTAGATGGAGCTAATTCTGACGTTTTTTATTTTGCTCTCATTGATGGGTCTCAATTTAAATTTATTATGTAAATGAGCGTTTTCAACAAATAGCTATTTAGAGCTATTTGTCAGATAAGTTTTTAGATATCGAAATTTGAAGGCAAAATAACACTTACTATATTGTAGTTTTTTAAAAGACAAATACTGAGACAGCAAGAGCTATATTAGCATTATTGGCAGTATAGCAATATTACTATACTTCTATATAATCAATTATATAACTTTGAATCAATCTCAAGCTGGACAGTCATGCGATAAATCACACAGCGATCGCATAAAAATCTCTTCCCGATCCCTATGCTTAAGGCAAATGGCTTAGGTTAAGAATTTTATAGTATCTTGATTTTTAGTACAAATTAGCCTATACAGGCTAAATAAAATACAAAATTGTATCGACAAAAAATAATTTTTGCCTATTGACATCTGGAAAGTTTCAGATAAAAGTGTAAAAATTATTACTGCTTATCATGGGTTAAATTCTATCAATTTATTCTTAATTCATTCTGGATTGCCGATCTAGAAGGCATATTCTAATTAATTTTTGAATTAAGTAATAGATTTTATCAATGTTTTTTACTCTTAACTTTTAATTGGTAAACATAGCCTTTATTTTCTAAAATTATACTAGTTTTAGTATAAAAGGTTGTGAATCTTCATACGAAATAAACATTTATATTTTCACTCATAGTTATCTTTGAGATTAATTTTAGTTTCTTTTCAGTAAAGAATGGAGGATATTAGCATGACTATAGCCAATCGAAAAAAGATTAATTTTAGTAGAAAAGCTAAAGCAAAGTTAATTTTATCGGTTTTGCAAATGACTTTAGTTAGCTTAGGTTTTATAGTGATGCTGCTGATGACAAATGGTGAACTATCGATATTTGTAATAGTTTTGAGTTTTATATTAGCCAGTTTTTTTGTTGTTTTTAATAAACAAATATTGTTAAATAAATTAATAAAAAAACTATTAAATAATTTTGATAAATATAATTTTGAGATTAATTTTTTATTTAAAAATAGCAATAGTAATAATTTGAAAATCAACCAAAATCAAGAAATTGATGTGAACCAAAATATACTTCAAAAAAAATTAAATCAGGAAATAATAGGACAAGATTTAAATACTGCAAGCTTAATTCTTGCTAACTTAAGCCATGCTGAGTTGGTGGGCGTTAATCTTAGCAATGCCTACCTGAATGGAGCGAATCTCAGTGGTGCTAACCTCAGTGAGGCTAATCTTAACTACGCTAACCTCAGTGATGCTAATCTTAGCAGTACAAAACTTTCGAGTGTTCAATTAGTAAGTGCTAATCTTAGTAGCGTTCAACTAATAGGTGCTGATCTCAGCAATGCGAATCTTGAACATACCAATCTTAGTAGTGCCGACTTGAGCAATGCTGAATTAGTGGGTGTAAACCTCAGCAGTGCTAACCTTAGTGATGCTCGGTTTATGAGTGCAAATCTTACTAAAGGTAATCTAAGTGGTGTGTATTTGTGGAATGGTAATTTGAACAACGCTAAATTGGTAAATACAGACTTAAGTAATGCTTACATGAGCAGTGCTAAGTTAAATCATGCCAATCTTAGCTATGCTGTTCTCAAAAATGCTCAGTTGAGTGGAGCCAAACTGAGAAATGCCAACCTGAAGAATGCCAACCTCTATGGTACCCAGTTATTAGGTGCTAGATTAGATCATGCCAACTTAGAAGATGCGAATTTAGAAGGTGCAAATTTAGAAGGTGCTGACTTGCGTGGAGCTAATTTGAGTGGTGCAAACTTAAAGTCTGTGAAAATTAACCAGGCAACAAAGTTAGATTATAAATGGCGTTTAGTTTGGGAAATTTTAAATCATAAAAATAAGCACACAGATTTAAGAAATGCCGATTTTGAGGATGCAAATCTCCAAGGTGCTGACTTGAGAAATACTGATTTGAGTAATGTCAAATTTACACGGGCGAAAGTAGATAATGCTCTGTTTGGCTATAATCAGGGACTTTCTTTGGAGATGAAGCTAGAGTTAAAACTACGAGGGGCTGTGTTTGAAGATGAGTAAAAGGCGATCGCTTCTTTTGTGAGAGTTTTTATAAACCAGCGTGTTTTTACTGCCTGCTATGACTAGCAATATCTCTGGGTGGTTTCATAAAAGTAGAGAAAATTTGAATTAATTCCTTCCACCCAGAGATATTTATGTTAAGGAACCGTTAATTAGATTTTTGCAGCGATTGACACTTTGGCGTTAACTGTTAACCCAGCTGTAACTGGTATTAACTGCACTGCGCAGGCTTTTAATTCTGGTTGTAGAGAATCGGGGCAAGATTCAGGATGGGTGAGGGCATTAGCTTCGGCGTTGTCTGCCCACAGTGCCCCCCAATGCATCGGGACAAACACTGTACCAGGGGCGATCGCTTTGGTGATTTTGGCAGGGAAGAAAGTTTTAGAACGGCGCGATCGCACTTCCACTAATTGGTTATCAGTAATTTCTAATCTAGCGGCATCACGGGGATGAATTTCGATAAATGGTTCGGGGTGCATTTGCCGAGTTTTTTCAATCCGACCGGTACGTGTCAGGGTGTGCCAATGTCCGTAAAGTCTACCAGTGGTCAGCACAAAAGGATAATCAGGATCTGGTGGTTCTGCTAGTCCCCGCGAGTGATATGCCCCAAACCTGGCGCGTCCGTCGGGGGTGTGAAAGCGGAGATTGGTGTATAGCCTTTTAGATGATTGAGTGCTGGGACTTTTGTGGTGGAGTGGTGGGGTGAAATTTATCTCCCCATCTCCAGTTCTCCCCATCTCCCCATCTTCTTTCTCCCCATCTCCAGTTCTCCCCATCTCCTCAGCAGGATGGGGCCATTGAGTCGGGCCTTGGGATCGCAATTGCTCATGACTTAACCCTGTCATATCGCAGGGGCGATCGCGAGTTAATTTGACAAACTCTGCATAAACTTCGGCGGAGTTAGCAAAGGCGAATTCCCCAACAAAACCCAATCTCCGCCCAATTTCAGCAAAGATTTCCCAATCTGCTTTCGCTTCTCCTGGTGGACGGCGAAATGCTGGACACAGGGTAACTGTACGTTCAGAATTGGTCATGACGCCAGTTTTCTCACTCCATTGGGCAGCAGGTAGGAGGACATGAGCGTAAGTAGCAGTTTCTGTGGGGTAATAGGCGTCTTGGTAAATAGTAAAAGGCGATCGCATCAAAGCTGCTTTGGTTCGTTCCAAATCTGGCATACTCACCGCCGGATTGGTAGCAGCGATCCACAGTAAGCCGACAGTGCCATCTTCCAAGCCAGTAATCATATCCCAAGCCGTCAAACCGGGATTAGGTGAAATTTGCCCCCGCTTCAGTCCCCACACTTCTTCCACTTCCGCGCGGTGCTGGGGATTCTTCACCAAGCGATAACCAGGTAACAAATGGGCTAATCCTCCGGCTTCTCTACCTCCCATCGCGTTGGGTTGACCTGTGAGGGAGAATGGCCCCGCCCCTGGCTTGCCAATCTGTCCAGTCATCAAGTGCAGATTAATAATTGTTCTAACCTTGGCTGTACCTTCGGAAGATTGATTTACACCCATTGACCACAAAGATAGGACACGTTGTGATTCACCCCAGTACCTAGCTGCTGTTTCCAAATCTTTGACATCAATCCCGCAACGGTCAGCTACTATTTCTGGAGAATAATGACGGATTACCTCAGCATAGGCGGGGAAGTTGCTGGTACAGTCATCAATAAACCCGACATCAATGTAGTTCCAACGCATCAACAAGTGAGCAATGCCATTCAACAAGTCGATATCTGTACCAGGACGAATTGCTAAATGTAAATCAGCAGCTTCTGCGGTGGGTGTACGACGGGGATCAACCACAATCATTTTTACCTTACGGTTCTTTTTGTGGTATTTTTCCAGTCGGTTAAAAACAATGGGGTGACATTCCGCTGTGTTAGTACCAATCAAGAATGCACAGTCAGTTAACTCCAAGTCTTCGTAGCAGCAGGGAGGCCCATCCGCACCAAAGCTTTGGATGTAACCAGCTACAGCACTAGACATGCACAAGCGGGAGTTAGCATCAAAATTATTGCTACCCAAGCATCCTTTGAGCAGTTTCTGGGCTATGTAGTAGTCCTCAGTTTGAAACTGACCAGAACCATACATGCATATCGCTTCTGGCCCCTGAGTGAAACGCACAGTTTGAATGCGTTTGGTGATCAAATCAAAAGCTTCATCCCAACTCACGCGTCGAAACTTCTGATCTAGGGAGTCACGCACCATTGGATAATGCAGTCTGTTTTTATCTAGAGACTCAGCGATCGTTGCACCTTTAACGCAAACCATGCCTTGACTAGATGGATGGGCTTTATCACCCCGCACCCGCCAAATTGGGTTCCCTTGACTATCTCGATGAGTTGCTTTGCCAGGTTGTGCTGGAGGTGAAACTTCTAGACCACAGCCAACACCACAGTAAGGACAGAGTGTTTTAGTAACTTCAGTCATATATAATTACACAGTTTTCACTGATTTTTTAAATATTGAAATTCCAGGTTAATAGAATAGGAACTCAATTAAATTCGGTGTTTTTAAACCATAGAAATATCAACTAAATGCCCGTCAAAAAATATTTGAATTTAGCATGGATAAAAATTGCTAATTTGAGTTATTATAAACTCATAATTCAGTTTATCTAAATATAGATAAACTACTAAAATAAGTCTTTATAACTATTAGATATCAATTCAAACAAACAAAATGTTTATCCTGATACACTTTTAAAATTTGTCTGAATATTTTTTCTATTTACTAGATAGTTTTTATTTATAAATATGACTGACGCCACTCTATAAATTCTTGGCGTTCTTGGTCTCTTGGCGGTTCAAAAAGCTAATTTATTTGGCGATTTCGGCGTAAGTACTGATAAATATTAATTTAATTATATTTGGTAATTCTATTTAAATTGTGAAAATTTAGAGGCACATATCCCCGACTTATTAGAGAAGTCGGGGATCTTCACACAGATTGAAAAATAATTCTATTCTTCTGTGAAGATGGCAGACCTTTTAGTTGTTGTTTCTTGCAATTCACCCTCATAAGCACCAGCAAAAGAATCTTTGGGTTCTTTGAGGAAAAAGCCACACATAAAAGCACACATCATTGCAGCTATACCCATTGTAGAAAACAGTGTTGAGGCGTCAGTTAAGCTAAAAATCGTCAGATAAACAACCCCACCAAAATTACCGTAAGCACCTACATTACCTGCGATCTGTCCTGTGGCTTCTTTTTTAATTAGAGGTGCAATACTATAGGTTGCACCACAGCCAGCTTGAGCAAAATAAGCAGCAAACATAGTCACAACGATCGCTAAAGGAATCGGCCAGCTACTGTTAATAAAATGAGCCATCAAATAACCGACAGCAATTCCGCCGCTAATGATTGTCATCGTCCATTTTCGAGAGCCAAACTTATCAGAAATTAAGCCACCACTAGGACGAGAAATTAAATTCAAAAATGGATAGGTAGCGGCAATCATCCCAGCGACCACATGCTCCAAACCAAAGGTTTTTTCAAAGAAAGCAGGTAGCATGGAAACTACAGCAAGTTCAGAGCCAAAATTGGTAACGTAAGTGAACTCTAGTAATGCTACTTGTCTAAATTGATAACGTTCTGAAGGAGCATAAGTTTTCTTGCCAATTAAAAGTTCTTTATTGACTTGATAAGCTTTGTAAGTTTGGTAAGCAAACAATCCTGCTAACAGCAACCAAACCAAATACATTTGGCTTTGAGTGAAAAAGTGAATATTCTTTTGTGCCAAACGCCAAGCTAATAAACCGAGAGCAAAAATTAAACCAAAATTGGAGATAATCAGTGCCCAAAAGCTTTTCACACTTGTTACTTCCAAAGCACCATTTTTCTTAGGACGCTTGTAGACTTTACCAACAGGCGTATCTTGAACACTGTTGTAATAAATTAGACCGTAAATTGCAGCAATGATACCTGTAAGAGCGATCGCAAATCGCCAATTAGAAGCACCACCATTCATAAAACTGGCAGCAACTGCAATTGTTGGTAAAGTAAACTCTGCCCCAAAAGCGCCAAAATTACCCCAACCACCGTAAATGCCTTGGGCAATACCAATTTCTTTGGGCGGGAACCATTCTGACACCATACGGATACCCACCACAAACCCAGCGCCAACAATACCCATCAACAAACGACTAATGACTAAATGGTCAAAATTCTGTGATAGTGCTGTTGCTAAACAAGGAACAGAGGCAAAGATGAGCAGTAAAGAATAGGTTATTCTCGGGCCAAAACGATCCAGCAGCATACCAATGATGATGCGTGCTGGAATAGTTAAAGCGAGGTTACAGATACCCAAAGTTTTGACTTGCTCTGGTGTGAGGTTTAGCTGTTTGCCAATGGTTGTTGCAAAGGGAGCAAAGTTAAACCAGCATACAAAAGTGAGAAAGAAAGCAAACCAAGTCAAATGTAAGATGCGGTAGCGACCGTTGAATGAAAATAATCCTTTTAGCATAAGGTGTTGGTGGTTGGTTGTTGCTGGTTGTTGGTTAGTGGTTGGTGGTTGGTGGTTGGTGGTTAGTGGTTAGTGGTTAGTGGTTGGTGGTTGGTGGTTGGTGGTTGGTGGTTAGTGGTTAGTAGTTAGTGGTTGGTGGTTGTACCAGACGTGCCATGGCACGTCTCTACATTGGTTAGTAGTTATTTTCCAATCCTCACACTCCTCATACCCCTCACACTCCCCCCATCTCCCCACCTCCCAATCCCCGATCCCTACTCCTCAAGATGAGCGCAGCGACGATACAGGAAATCTAGGGCGTAGTTCCGCAAGTTATAGTATTGGGGGTCTTCCATAATGCGGCGACGATTGCGAGGACGGGCAAAAGGAATATTGAGGACTTCACCAATTCTGGCAGCTGGACCGTTAGTCATCATTACTAGCCTGTCTGCTAAAAACAATGCCTCGTCAATGTCATGAGTAATCATTAGGATTGTGACGCGATGTTTACGCCAAATTTGCAGCAATTCTTCTTGCAATTCTTCTCTGGTGATGGCATCTAATGCCCCAAAGGGTTCGTCTAGAATCAAAACTTGGGGACGGATAGAAAGGGCGCGGGCGATCGCGACTCGCTGTTTCATCCCACCAGAAATTTGACTGGGTTTCTTGTCAGCGGCTTCTGTCAATCCCACCATTGCCAAATGTTCTTTGACAATCGCTCGTTTTTCTGCCTGCGTTTTGCGGGGAAATACGGTGTCTACAGCCAGGTAAACGTTATCAAAGACACTCAACCAAGGCAGCAAGCAGTAATTTTGAAATACCATCATCCGGTCTGGTCCTGGTTCGGTAACGGGGTTGTTTTGTAGCATAACTACACCATCAGTGGGTGTATTGAAACCAGAAACCATATTCAGCAGTGTTGATTTCCCGCAGCCAGAGTGACCGATGATACAAACAAATTCACCTTCACGAACTTTGAGGTTCACTCCATCTAATACGGTGTAAGGCCCATCAGCAGTGGGATAGATTTTGTTTACACCTTCAATGACAAGAAAGTCTTCTGCCTTCTGAGTTTGCAGTTGACTGATTTGAATTTCGCTGTTAGTTCCGTTTACTGTTTGCATGATATTGTTGTTTGTTGGTGGTTGCTTGTTGGTTGTTGGTTAGTGGTTAGTGGTTGTTGGTTTTTAGCCTTCCCGATCCCCGATCCCTGATCCCCGATTCCCAATCACTAAATAAATACTTCTTCAACACGGATCTGACGTTTGATTTCCAAGCTTTGGAGATACTCAAGCGGTTTTGAAGGGTTAAAAACTTTACCATCAAATAAGTGGATGGGGTCATCTTCGCCGATATCGAGTAAACCTAAGTCGCGGGCAGCCGTGCCAAATATGTCTGTACGGCAAACTCTTTCAATCACTTCTACCCAGTTTTTGGGAAAAGGTACTAAGCCCCAACGTGCCATTTGAGTAACCATCCACAACAATTCAGTACGGTTGGGATAGTTGGTTTGATTGAGATAAAACTGGTTGTATCCTGCTAGTTCCTGGGGTTGTGTTCCATCGCCGCGATCGTAGGGATCGATGAAACCAGGACGGACGTAGACTGGATCAATATCAAGGTACTGAGGACGACAAATTAATTCCAAAATCTCTTCACGGTTGCGAAGATCATCACAGTATTTGCAAGCTTCTAACAGTGCTTTGACTAAGGCAAGGTAAGTTTCTGGGTACTTCTGCGCCCAATCTTCCCGTACTCCTAGCACTTTTTTCGGCTGTCCTGACCAAATTTCTAGGGCAGTAGCAGCCACAAAGCCCACGTCTTCATGCACAGCTAGGTAGTTCCAAGGTTCTCCAGCACAATAACCGTCAATCTTTCCGGCTTTGAGTTGGGAAACCATTTGTGTTGGTGGTACTACCGTGAGGCTGACATCTCTGTCAGGATCTATACCGCCAGATGCTAGCCAGTAACGCAGAATGAAGTTCAGCATTGATGTCGGATGCACAATTCCCAACGTGAGAATTTTGTCGGGAGAGGCGTTAATTGCGGCTTTTAAGTCTGCGAGACTTCTGACGCCTTCGTTGTACAATCTTTTGCTTAAGGTGATGGCGTTAGCATTGCGGGAGAGATTGAGAGCATTGACTACGGGAATTGGTGTTTTGCCAGCAGCGCCCAAAGTCAGGGCGAGGGGCATTCCAGCCACCATCTGGGCGGCATCTAATCTGCCAGTAGCAATACCTTGGGCGATTTCTTGCCAATCGGGTTCACGGCTGAGGGTTATTTGTTCTAAACCGTAATTAGCAAAAAAGCCTTTCTCTTTTGCCACAATTAAAGGTGCAGCATCAGTTAGAGGCAGAAATCCAATATCTAAATTGATTTTTTCTAAACCATTACGAGAGACGATCGCAGGTGCTTCAACCTTAGCCTTGCGTTTCTTAGCTTGTTTTTGTTGGTTGAGGAAGTAAATCATCTCATTCCGCAGATTGTAGTAGCTGGGATGATTGACTACTTCCAAGCGTTGACGGGGACGGGGGATAGGCACTTCCAGAATTTGCCCGATGTGTGCTTCTGGGCCGTTGGTAAGCATGACGACGCGATCGCTCAACAATAACGCTTCATCGACATCGTGCGTCACCATCACACAGGTAACGTTGTGTTCATTACAAATTTTCATCAGTTGCTCTTGCAAACTACCCCGTGTAAGCGCATCCAACGCCCCAAAGGGTTCATCTAGCAGTAACAACTTCGGACGGATAGCCAAAGCACGAGCGATCGCGACTCGCTGTTTCATCCCACCGGATAATTCACTTGGACGTTTTTTCGCCGCCGGACGCAACCCTACCATATCGATGTGTTGTTCGACGATGGCGTGGCGATCGGCTTTGGACTTATTTTGATAGACTTCATCCACTGCTAAAGCGATGTTTTCCCGCACTGTCAACCAAGGTAGCAGTGAATAATTTTGGAATACTACCATCCGGTCTGGGCCAGGATCTCTCACCTCCCGTCCTTCCAAAGTCACACCGCCTACACTGGCTTGATCTAGACCTGCAATGATATTGAGCAAGGTAGATTTACCACAACCAGAGTGTCCAATCAGAGAAATAAATTCCCCTTGTCGGATTTTCAGATCAATATTTTTCAGGGCGATATACTTACCGCCATTGGGGAGGTGAAATATGCGATCAACGTGGTCGATTTCAACAAAAGTAGTCATTTTTTGTTAGTAGTTAGTAGTTAGTAGTTAGTAGTTAGTAGTCATTAAGTTTTTAACTATTGACCATTGACCCTTGACTCTTGACTACTTTTGTTCTTCGGGTACAACTTTGCTGGCGACAAAACCAACCAATCTATCTAGCATTAAGCCAACTAAACCAACATAAATCAGCGCTAGGATAATTTCGCTTAAATTGGTTTCGGTTGTAGTGTTGTAAGCATCCCAAATAAATGAACCAATTCCGACACCACCTACTAACATTTCTGCCGCCACAATTGCTAGCCAAGATAAACCAATGCCAATTCTTAAGCCTGTGAATATATAAGGAACAGTGGCAGGAAAGACTATTTTTATGAAATACTTTGGCCCTTTAAGCCGTAAAACTCTGGCTACATTAATGTAGTCTTGGGGAATTTGTTGTACACCGACTGTGGTATTAATCAAAATTGGCCAAATCGACGTAATGAAAATTACGAAAATTGCTGAAGGATTAGCTTGTTGAAATGCTGCCAAAGAAATTGGTAGCCATGCCAAGGGTGGTACAGTCCGTAACACTTGAAAAATGGGGTCTACGGCTGAATAGAGTAATTTATTAGCACCAATTAAAATTCCTAAGAAAATTCCCACAATTGCTGCTAGAGAAAAGCCCAAACCAACTCTTCCCAAGCTATTTAGTATTTGCCAGCCTAAGCCTTTATCACTTTCACCATTATCAAAAAATGGATGAATGATAAAAGGATCCCAAGTTTCCGAGAAAGTTTCTATTGGACCAGGTAATTTAAAATTAGGATTTAAACAAAGTATTTGCCAAATTACTAGAAAGACAATTAGTGCTACCGCTGGCGGTACAACTTTTTTCAAAATTATTTTAGAAATATTTTTGCGGGGATTTTTTCTAATTGTGCGGCTTCCAAGGGTAGCTGTCATTTTCTAATTTCTCCGATTGCGCTCCAAGTTGACCAGTTATCAGTTATCAGTTGTCAGTTGTCAGTTGTCATTTCTTGATTTTTAAACTGCTCAAGTATGCTTCTGGTTTATCTGGATCGAATTTGACACCATCAAAGAATGTCTCAACTCCACGAGAAACGCTGGTAGGAATTTCGGAATCAGCTACACCAATTGCTTTGGCAGCTTTTTTCCACAAATCTTCTTTGTTAACTTGGTCTACAATTTCTTTAACTTTGGTATCTTTTGGCAAATAGCCCCAGCGAATTTCTTCTGTTAAAAACCAAATATCATGGCTCTTGTAAGGATAGGAAGCATTATCTGCCCAGAACTTCATCCGTTGTGAGAAGTTTTGTTGGGTGCGTCCATCACCGTAATCAATGTTGCCTTTAGACCGTTCGAGAATATCTGCAACTGCAACGTTAAAATATTTGCGGTCGGAGCAGATTTTGCACATTTCTTCTTTGTTTTCGGCGCGATCGCACCACTGCTGGGCTTCCATAATTGCCATTAATAATGCTTGTGTGGCATTGGGATTTTTATCAACCCAATCTTTGCGCATCGCAAAGGCTTTTTCTGGATGATCTTTCCACAATTCGCCTGTAACTAAGGCTGTGTAACCCAATTTTTGACTTACTAATTGGGCATTCCAAGGTTCTCCCACGCAAAAAGCATCGACAGTACCAACTTTCATATTTGCCACCATTTGTGGTGGTGGTACGGGTTCCAAAACCACATCTTGATCAGGATTGATCCCGCCTGCTGCTAGCCAGTAGCGCATCCACAAATCATGAGTACCACCAGGAAAGGTCATAGCAACTTTCATGGCTTGTTTGTTTGCTTTGGCTTGGGCGGCAGCTTCTTTCAGTGCTTTGCTTTGTAAGCCGACTTTCAAATCTTTCAATTTATTGGCAACAGAGATACCCTGACCATTAGTGTTTAGTCGTGCCAAGATATACATCGGCACTTTATCGTTGATGGTCATCAGGTAAGGCATGGGACTGAGGATGTGCGCGCCATCAATACCGTCACCAGCTGAACCGATTTTTAAGTTGTCACGGGTGACAGGCCAGGATTTTTGCTTAACTACCTCGACATCCGTCATTCCGTACTTGGCAAAGAAACCTTTTTCCTTGGCAATAATTAGGGGTGCAGAGTCAGTTAGTGGTATGAAGCCTAACTTTGCTTTTGTTGTTTCGACTTTGGGAGCGTTAGCTACTGTAGAAACATTAGCTGCTGTGGTTGCGCTTGGTTTGTCGCCACCAGTTGTTGCTGACTGAGAACCACCGGAGGAGCAACCGTGAGCCAGGATAGAAGCAGCTGCCGCAGTACTTGCAGTGAGAATAAATTTTCTTCTGGAAAGATTGCTCATTTGTTTTGTTGTAATTAGTTAGTTGTTAGTTGTTAGTGGTTAGTTGTTAATTGGTAATCGGTATTTTTTCCATTACCAATTACCAATTAGCCACTATTAATGAGTGACTAAGGCTTCTTGCCTGGGTTTGGCTCCGAAATGCTGAATCAATAAGTCTCGCAATACTGGCTGCAAGTCTTCGCAGGGAATCCCTTTTTGGACGCAGGTTCCCAGATGTGCTTCTTTGCCGACTTTCCCGCCCATGTAGATGTCAACGCCTTCTACAGCTTTGCCGTTTTTCCGGGCTTTGGTTCCCATCAAGCCGATGTCTGCTACTTGGGGTTGTCCGCAGGAGTTGGGGCAACCAGTCCAATGAATTCGCACCGGACGAGTTAGTTCTAAATCTTCTTCTAAGGCTTTGATTACGCCCAAGGCGCGGTTTTTGGTTTCAATCAGGGCAAAGTTGCAAAATTGAGCGCCTGTGCAGGAAACGAGCGATCGCGTCAGTGGTTGGGGATCAATACTGAATTTTTCTAGTAATGGTTCTGCTAAAAATAACACTAAGCGTGAATCAGGAATATTGGGGATAATGACGTTCTGCTCAACGGTCAACCTGATTTCACCATTACCGTACACATCCGCTAAACGTGCGATTTCAAACATGTCTTCGGCTGTCAACCGACCAACAGGAATGTGTAATCCTACATAGTTTAATTCTGGTTGTTTTTGTTTGTATAAGCCGATATGGTCGCGTTTTTCCCAATCAATTTCGTCTTTAGGTGCTGCTGGTAACAACGGCTTACCCAAACGCTGTTCGACTTCTGAGCGAAATTTCTCTAAACCCCATTCGTCGATTAACCACATCAGCCGTGATTTTTGACGGTTGGCACGTAAGCCGTGATCGCGGAAAACTTCTAAGACAACTCTACATACGGCAACTACATCTGATGGTGGAACCCAAGCATCTAGGGGAATAGCAGCTTCACAGCGTTTAGCCGAAAAGAATCCACCCACTAAGATATTAAACCCAAAGACTTTACTGGTGGAGTGATAGGGAGTTGGGGTGAAATCTTTCTCCCCATCTCCCAATCTCCCCACCTCCCCATCTTCATGAAATGCAGGTACAAAAGCTAAATCATTGATCTCCGCATGAACAGAATTATCCCGTCCGCCGGTGATGGCAATATTAAACTTCCGTGGTAGATTTGTAAACTCTGGGTTGCCTTCGCCTTTGTTGGTAAGCATGTCTTGAATTTGTTGCACCAACTCGCGCGTATCGAACAACTCATCGGCATCTAATCCTGCCACGGGATCACCAGTAATGTTGCGGACGTTGTCCATTCCTGACTGCACACTGGTTAAGCCCACTGTATGAAATTTATGAAAAATTTCTGGTAAATCCTCAATCCGAATGCCTCGTAATTGGATATTCTGTCTAGTAGTAATGTCAGCACTGCCGTCATCACCATAACGCTGCACTACTTCAGCTAGTACTCGCATTTGAGCAGCTGTGACGATACCATTTGGCATCCGCATCCGCATCATGAATTTGCCTGGAGTGACTGGGCGAAAAAATACCCCCATCCATTTGAGGCGATGATCACGATCAGTTTCGTCCATTGCCTCCCACCCAATAGAGGCAAATTTCTCTATCTCTGCCTTGACGGCAAGTCCATCTTTTTCTGCCTTAAATTTCTCGAATTTATTGAGGCTGGCCGTGACGGTAGTTACTGCTTCTGTCATGATTAGTCATTAATCATTTAGTCAATGGTCATTAGTCATCAGTCATTAGATATTGGCCATTAGTCGTCGGTCATTAGCCTGACACTAATGACAAAGAACAAATGACAAAGGACTCAGATATTTGGTCAGTAGGTTAATTCTTTTGGAATACTGAATCTTAATCTTGATTCACATGCATTTAGGTTAAAGTTGTAAATACATAAAAATCGTATAGCTTGTTACGAAATATCTGCAAAAATGCACATATTGTATTAAAAGTATGCATTTAGTGCATTGAATATAAGCGAGAAATCGCCGTAAAGCGCTTGAATAATTGCGATCGCGAGTATTTGTTATGTGTTGATTGTTGTTTGTTGATTGTTGTACGCTGCGGAAAGCAACAATCGCCAAGGATTAAAATCCTTGGCTCATAGACAAAGTCGTCTCAAGATAACTAAATCAAGTATTACTAACTACTGCACGCCCCTACTAACTACTAACCACTAACTACTAACAGTGAATAATATCAACCAGCTTTTATTGCAAGCACAAGCAGCACAAGATACTGCTGACTGGCAGTTGTTAATTCAATATCTGCATAAGTTAATTCTAGAAAAGAAACCAAAAAACTTAGAAATGCTAGAAAACCAAGCAGAAGTGCTAAAATTAGCACTTTCAGTTCTGGTAGTGGGGGATTTTCAGCAACGCTGGGAAATAGCCAAGGTGATTAAGTATCTGGGAGCGATCGCTATTCCCCCATTGATAGAGATATTGACGGATGAAGAGGCAGAAGAAGAACTGCGCTGGTATGCAGCACGCCTTTTAGGAGAATTTCAACACCCTAATGCAATTTCTGCCCTAGTAGAATTACTGAAAACAGAAGATGACGAAGACCTCAGGGCAATGGCAGTATCCGCGCTGGGACAAATGGGTACACTTGCGATTGCTGCCTTAACAGAACTTTTGAGAGATAGCGAAACACGGTTGTTAGCAGTACGATCGCTATCCCTGATCCGTCATCAAGAAGTTATTACACCTTTATTGAGTGTAGTAGAAGATACCTCAGCGGCTGTTCGCGCTACTGCAATTGAAGCTCTTGGTAGCTTTCACGATGAACGTGTACCACCAGTACTGATACGGGCGTTGGATGATATTGCTGCCCCGGTGCGGCGAGAAGCTGTACAGGGTTTGAGCTTCCGCCCAGAATTACGCGACACATTAGATTTAGTCACAAAACTGCAACCCAAACTCTACGACTTTAATCTGGAGGTTTGTTGTACGGCCGCAGTTGCTTTATCCCGTATAGGTGGTGACGATGTTGCTAAGTATTTATTTCAGGTACTAATGTCACCCCATACACCAGTAAAACTACAAATGGAATCTATTCGCGCTTTAAGCTGGATGGAAACGCCTTCTAGTTTGGAATACCTCTGCACAGCGCTTAACCAACTAGAATCAGTAGCACTATGTCAGGAAATTGTAACTGTTCTGGGACGCATCAAACAACCACAGTTAACGCCAATAGCAACGGAGATATTATTGGCAATACTGCAAAAACAGCACCCAGCGCCCGAAAATGCCGCATTTAAAGGAGTCCTCGCTTTATCATTAGGACAATTAGGCAGAAACGAAGCTAAAGAAGCTTTAATTGCCCTAACAAAAGATGCTGATGAACTAGTGAGACTACATGCGATCGCAGCCTTGAGGAATCTTGAACTGAAAAGAGAGTGAGGAGTGTGGGGAGACATGGGGGACACGGGAGACAAGGGAGACACGGGAGACACGGGGGACACGGGAGACAAGGAAGAAATTACCTATTTCCTGTTAAGAGTTCCCTGTTCAGAGTTAAGAGTTCCTTCTTAACCAATGACCAATGACAAATGACCACCAACCACCCTACCCTGACGGGAAGCCACTACCCTGCCTTAAGCCGCTACCTGCGGAAGCCGCTTCGCGTCTACGCGTCTACGTGTCTACGGGTTCGCCAGTCCCCCTACCCTTACCTTAAGCCCTCCGGGTTCGGGGGTTCGCAATCGTGACGGAAACCGCCAAGACTGCGACCCCCTCACCGCTTCGCGTCTACGCGTCTACGTGACGGAGACCGCCTTTTTGGGGGGCTGGTCTCACCAACAAACAACAACCAACAAACAACTACTAACCACTAACAAATGACCACTAACAACCAACCACCAACTACCAACTATTCGCGTAAATAAGTAAACACAAAAATTGTTGTTTTGATTGCTAAAACACCATTAGATGTAACAAACTCTACTAAAATGTTGCTACAAATACGTTAAGTTAGTCAAAGCCATAAATGTAATGCAGGCTACACCAACATGCGACTAGAGCAGTTGCAAGCCTTCCTAGCGATCGCGGACACCGGTAGCTTTCAAGGGGCAGCAAGAAAATGTAGTGTTACCCAATCGACTATCAGTCGCCAGATCCAGGCACTGGAAGCAGATTTGGGGTTGGAATTGTTTCACAGAACTGGTCAAGCAAAGCTGACACTAGCTGGTGAACGCTTGTTACCCCGCGCCCGCAAAATTTGCCAAGAGTGGCAAACAGCCACCCAAGAGATAACAGATTTAGTAGCAGGAAAGCAACCTGAATTGTGTGTAGCTGTGATTCACTCGCTGTGTGCTTACTACTTGCCACCAGTATTACAACAATTTTGTCACGATTATCCCAACGTGCAACTGCGGGTAACATCCTTGGGTAGCGATCGGGCTTTAAAAGTCCTTAAAGATGGGCTAGTAGATATGGCGATTGTCATGAATAATCGCTTTTTAACTGCTGGCAAAGAAATGGTGGTAGAAGTTTTATATGATGAACCGATAAAAGTTCTGGTCGGGGCCAATCACCCTTTAGCCCAGTATGAACGCATTCCTTGGTCAGAGTTAGTTCGTTACCCGCAAGTAGTTTTTAAAGATGGTTATGGAATGCAACGCCTAGTCCAAGATCGGTTTGAACGCCTGCAAGCTACACTCCAGGCAGTTTTAGAAGTTAACACTTTGGACGCCTTTCGGGGAGTAGTGCGTCAGGGAGAATTAGTAGCTTTACTACCCAATTCAGCATTGGTAGAAGCACGTAAAGACGCAACCCTAGCGGTTCGTCCCTTAGCTAATAATAATAGTTCTGCTGACAACTCTAATTTGACTCGCCGAGTTGTGATGGTGACAACTCAAGACCGTTTGCAAATTCCTCCTATTCACCATTTTTGGCAGTTAGTGAGGGAAAATATACCACCACAAGTTGCTTTAGAGCGATCAGCTTGTTAATTGATAGTAGTTAGTTGTTAGTAGTTAGTTGTTGACTTTATAACCACTAACCACTAACCACTAACCACTAACCACTAACTCTTGACCTATGAGCAATACATTTCGGGAATTACTGAAAAAGGTAGGCAGTGGTAATCATACGGGAGAAAACTTAACTCGTGAGGAAGCTGCTACAGCAACTAGGATGATGCTGCTGGGTGAAGCGACACCAGCCCAAATCGGGGCTTTTTTAATTGCCCACCGCATTAAACGTCCTACGGGAGAAGAACTAGCAGGGATGCTAGATGCCTATGATCAACTTGGGCCAAAACTAGCATCTGTATCTTCTGTGCGGCCAGTGATGGTTTTAGGCATACCCTATGATGGCAGAACCCGCACAGCACCCATTAGCCCAATCACAGCCTTATTGTTAGCTACTGCTGGACAACCAGTGGTGATGCATGGGGGCGATCGCTTACCAACCAAATATGGTTTACCTTTGGTAGAAATTTGGCAGGGTTTGGGGGTAGATTGGACTGGGTTAACGTTGGAAAAAACTCAGCAGGTGCTTGAGCAAACGGGAATTGGCTTTGTCTACACACCACAGCATTTTCCCTTAAGTCAAAGTATTTGGGAGTACCGTGACCAGTTAGGTAAGCGTCCACCTTTTGCCACAATGGAATTAATTTGGTGTCCTTATGCTGGCAATGCCCATATTGTGGCGGGGTTTGTCCATCCTCCCACAGAAGCTATGTTTCAAGACGCTTTAGCCAGACGGGGAGTAACTAATTTTACAACTGTAAAAGGATTAGAAGGTAGTTGTGATTTACCACGCGATCGCACTGCTATTATTGGCTTGCTAACACCTGCAACCAGCAATGAAATAGAAAGATTGCATTTGGTTCCCCGTGAGTACGGCTTTACTAGCAAAAATGTACCTCTGGGTACTACGGTCGAACTAGTAGAAGATATGCAAGCTGTACTCAAAGGAATTCCTTCTGAACTGATGGACACAGCTTTATGGAACGGTGGGTTTTACTTGTGGCGTTCTGGTATTTGTTCAGATATGCCAGCGGGTATTGCAAAGGCCAAAGAATTACTCACAACTGGTGCAGTAGCAGCCAAACTTCAAGAAGTTACTCAGACTATCCAAAATCTAAAGTTCACAGTCCATAATTCCAAGCTATTAACTATTGACAAATGACAAACGACAAATGACTATTGACCAATATCCAAAATTAACCCTTCACGCGCAATTAAGGCTTCTGGAAAAGCAGATGCAATTTCTATTTGCACCTGATCAAGCCAATCGTCGCTATCGTCTGGGTGGTGGTGAGAAAACACTATTTGCTTGATGTTGGATGTAATAGCCAAATCTACAGCAGTTTGCCAGTGTGAATTATCAGAGTCAGTTTTGTGGAATGTGAAAGGAGTGCTGATATTAGTAATCAGTAAATCAGCATCTTTCACTAGCTGTGTGATGCTTTCTTGCTCAGCTGTATCAATTTCCTTTTGTAAATCAGTGACATAGGCAACACTATAACTCTGCCAACTGATTTTATAGCCAATAGACTTTTGGGTTTTATTAATTAGTGCTGTTGTAATCGTCACGTCATCTAGCTTGACTACCTTACCCGGGTTCAAGTTGTGAAACTGCAATTCTGATTGCATCACCTGTAAAGGATAAGGAAAGTGGGGTAACAGCATCTGATCATATAGACATTGTTTTATTGAAGCTCCATTTGAGGCTGCTGTTCCATAGATGTGAAAACTATTTTCAGGAATAAATGCTGGGGCAAAGAATGGAAATCCTTGGATACGATTTGATTGGGAGTTAGTAAAAAATAAATGAGCTTCTATAGGCTGCTGTTGTTTTAGCCAACTTTTACCAAGTACACGTAAACCAGTACCTCCATCAAAAACGAGGCGTTTGTTGGCTAATTGCATTTCTACACAGGCGGTATTGCCACCATAACGACTGGTATTGCTGCCTGGGGTGGGAATTAAACCCCGTACACCCCAAAATTGCACTACGAATTTTCCCTCATGATTAGAGGATTGATTAGCTAGTTTCTGGTTTACGTAGCTCTGGGGAGACGACAGCTCAAAATTTGACATCTTTTTTGCAATTAGGTCTTACTGAGCAGGTCATCATAGTAGCGAATTTCCAAAATACAATTTTTTTCGTCCACAATGACAACAGTCGGAGAGTAAGTTTTTAACTCTTCTGTAGTAAACTGCCCGTAAGACATTATAATCAAGCGATCGCCTATAATGCCTAGACGTGCTGCTGCACCATTGAGTTCAATCGCTCCAGAATTTGCTGAAGCTGGGATCGCATAAGTAGTAAAGCGCTCACCATTGGTAATGTTCACTACTTGAACCTGCTCATAAGGTAAGATACCAGCTTTTTCCATCAAGATGCGATCAATACTGATACTACCTACATAGTTGAGATTAGCTGCTGTAAGAGTACAGTTGTGAATTTTTGCGAGAAGAAGGGTGCGATGCATTGCCTGTGGGGATTGGGGGAAGTAGGACAAGGGAAGGGAAGGGAGACAAACCAGACAAGGGGGAACTCACCGGTCCCTGGTGGGGATTAGGGGGCGAAGACAGACAAGGAGAACAAGACAGACAAGGGGGACAAGGAAGAGAATAAACACCAATGCCCGATCCCCAATCCCCGATCAGCTTTACTTTTTACCAGCTTGAATGCATTTTTCAACTAGAGGCATAACTTGATCAACATCATGCCAACCAAGAATTTCTGTCACCTTTTTTTCAAGATTTTTATAAGTGCGGAAAAATTCTGCTATTTCCTCTAACCGATGGGGGGCTATGTCTTTAATAGATTTGACGTTGGCATAGCGAGGATCTTTGTCAGGTACACAAAGGATTTTTTCGTCGCGATCGCCACCATCGATCATTTCTAACATCCCAATAGGACGTGCAGCAATTATACACCCTGGGAAGGTAGGTTCATCCATAATCACCATGCCATCAAGTGGATCCCCATCATCAGCTAAAGTGTTGGGAACAAAGCCGTAGTCATATGGATACTGCACTGATGAGTAAAGTACCCTATCTAAAGCAAAAGCTTGTAGCTCTTTGTCATACTCGTATTTATTTTTACTTCCACCCGTAATTTCAATCAGAACGTTAATTAGACCTGGCTTAGGCTGAGGGGGAATAAGGGATAAGTCCACAACAAAACTCCTGAGTTAATAGTAAAACATGGGCGGAGCCTTGGTTGGCTCCCCGTGTAGAATTTTAGGGCCAAGAGGGACATATCCCAATAGGGAAAAAGGAGCGAACTTTCAAAGGGAACGTGGAACTCTGAATATACACGGGTGTGGGGGTATAGGGGAGGAAAAAGTTTTTATTTCCTGAGTAGCGGGTGGTGTGCCGCCAGTGCGCCTGCTCTTAATTGGGAACAGGGAACAAGTTTTATTCTGTTCTCTATTCCCAATGAAATTGTTCCCTACCTAAAAGGGTTTTTATGGAGAAACGGTAGAAGGGGTTAAATTTTTCACTAATAACTTAGATGATGAATTGTGCTTTTCCCAGTTCAACACAGGCATTTCTTGCCAGCAGTGACGGCAAAACCAATATATTTCAGAGCCGCGTATATGTAATAAAAGGGGACCGGAACAGCAAGGACAGTAATTCATAATTTTTTTGAAACTTTTTAACTTAAATGTGTTTATTGCAAATCAAAACAATTTCTTGATGAAGTAAATTGGCGTGAATAAATACGTCTTGGCGATTTGACTGTTGATAGTGAAATCTCTTGCAGAACAGAGATTCAGCAAAAGTTGGGAATAATCCTAAAGTTAGATTGTGGACAAATTGCTCTCCTGTTAGCTTGAGTTTATTTGTCGGTTATTAATCAAAGGAATTATTCACATTTGTTACGAAAAGTAACTTTTTACTACCAATTTACTTGTTTGTTTCCAAACAGAAAATTGTTTATCTACCTATAATCATCATCCAATGTAAGGATTTGATGATAATTTTTTAAAGTTTTTCTAAATTATGTAATTTTTCTCAAGTTTATAGCGAGTGTTTATTGTTTAAATGTAAATATAAATAAAACTTCCTATTCTACTCTCTAATCGGAACCTCGATTTACATCATTCTTCATGAAGTACTCATATTAATTTTCTATAATTACAAATATAAGAATAAAAATAGCAGTTTATATCTCAAGAAGTGTAAATAAGGTTTCTAGTCACTGGCCAATCTAATACGGAATTAAGTTCTAACTGAATATTTGCACCAGTTGTAATCAGTCGCGAAAGAATTTTCACTAGCTTAAAGCTAAAACCTGTTGGTAGCGGGTTCAAATTTATTTCTCAGATTGATACGTGCCTTTTGACTAAGGAAGAATATAGTATGTTTTATAAAATTTTGGTTGCCATAGACAAATCTGAAATTGGACAATGCGTTTTTGATGAAGCTCTCGCTTTAGCACAAAAACTAAATGCTAGTCTGATGTTGCTTCACGTTCTCGATCCTTTTGATGAACGTTATCCAAGTTCCATAGCTTTACACACAGACAGTCTGTATCCCAGTTTTCGCCCGGAAGCTGTCAATTACTACATGAGCCGCTGGGAAGCACTCAAACAAAAAGGTATGGAATTTTTAAAGATTTTTTATGATCAAGCGATCGCCAAAGGTGTAACAACTGAATATACCCAGAATTTTGGTGAACCAGGTAGAGTCATTTGTGAAGTAGCTCAAAGTTGGAAAGCTGACTTAATCATAATTGGTCGTCGAGGTCGTCGGGGTATCAGTGAGTTTTTCCTTGGTAGTGTAAGCAATTATGTTCTGCATCACGCTCCCTGCTCTGTTTTGACGGTACAAGGATTAATTCATGCAATTGAACCAAATAAGCTAACTGCAAAAACTTAAGTAGATCGGTAATGGGTAATGGGTAATGGGTGGTTGCAATTTTTCCTCATAATCCATTACCTGTGTGCCATTCCTTTTGAGAGATATTTATAACATTTCAACATATTTAGCATTAGAATAATTTATTTTTATTTTTATAACAATGTTGATTAAATCACAACATAGCAGTAATAAATAGATTATTGTATAAGTTTCAAAAATAATCGTTTTGATACTGAAGTTTCAGCGATTTTGTGAGTCATAACTTACTAAACTGCTGCAATAAGTTGGTTTTTAGTAAGCTTTTTACTGCTTATTTTTAGCATTTAGGTGCTAAAGACCAATTCAAAAATCGGTGTAATTTTTTAATAAGGAGATAAAAAATTCAATAGACTGTATAAAGAAACTAGTCAATATCAGCTAGAAATTCTTGTTGTAACTAAAACTTATAATTGAATTTATTCTTAAATTCGTATCTCTGCCAGGTTTCTACTGAAATGGAACAACTAGATACAAGATTTTAGATTGATAGCCGAAATTTCTTCCACGGCTATTCCTACAAGTGATTGAGCCTGGTGCAAGATGAGAAGTTAGAACAGGAATTTTTGCAAATACATATCCTATTTGTTCAATATTTTCTCAGATAACTTTGAGTTATAAGTAAATTTTTAAATTGATATTGTCTAGGCAATGTGTGGATATAACAACATATTAGTAGTAGTTGGTTGCATTTTTAACTAAAACAATTGATATTAATTTCTTTTAATATCAGTCATTTATTTTGATAAGCCAGATAATGCTATGAAGCGAAGACTAATAGCCTAGTTAAAATAGGATTATGTGCTGATGACTCACTTAATTCTCTCCCCAAAAAGTATGCTGCCTTTAAGGAGTCCACATTATGAATAGATATACTTTGCTGTCACAGACACAAATCAGTAAAGTGTTTGTGTTGACAGATTTCAAGGAAAAACTTTCCAGATTTAAAATCCAGAGGTATCAATGAATTTTACTACTTTTAGCAAACAGACAAATTCATATAAATTACTTAAACAAAGACCGCAATGGCAGGGAGAGAATCTGATGGACACCAGTATTGAAACTGAAGATATAATTATGCCAGATTCTTCAGCAGATACAGTCATTTCCAGTCACTCAAATCGCGGTCGTGTGGCTATTTTTATTGATGGTTCAAGTCTATTTTATACAGCTTTACAACTTGGAATTGAAATTGACTATTCCAAATTACTTTGTTGCTTAACTGAGGGTGCAAAACTATTGCGTGCATTCTTCTACACTGGTGTGGATCGCAATAATGACAAACAGCAGGGTTTTCTGTTGTGGATGCGTCGTAATGGTTATCGGGTAGTTACCAAAGAATTAGTCCAGTTTCCCGATGGTTCTAAAAAAGCCAGTCTAGATGTAGAAATGGCTGTAGATATGATTAATTTAGTCCCTTACTACGATACTGCGGTTTTAGTGAGTGGGGATGGAGATTTAGCCTATGCTGTGAATGCGATCGCTTACAAAGGAGTACGAGTAGAAATTGTTAGCGTCCGATCAATGACCAGTGATAGCTTAATCGATGTTGCTGACTGCTTTATTGACCTAGATACAATCAAACAACACATTCAAAAAGACTCTAATTCTGGTTACAACTACCGTCCTCTATCAAACACCAGCGTACAATAAAAATTTCCTGAGCAATTCATCCTCATCTATACTGGTATCTTGCCAGAGCAGTAGATATTTTCTGGAGTAAACTGCTCTTAATTTACTCTGTGCATTTTACTCGCCTCTCACTCAAATGGATATTTTAATCGTTGAGGATGAACCGGAAATTGCTCAGTTGATCCAACATTCTCTAGAAAAAGAAGGATTTATTTGTCGCATCTGTCGCGATGGCAACACCGCTTTGCGGATGTTTCAAGAGCAAACACCGGACTTAATTATTCTGGATTTAATGATTCCTGGCTTGGATGGACTAGAAGTTTGTGCCAGAATTCGCCAAAAATCAGGGGCAAAAGATCCTTATATATTGATGCTCACAGCCAAAGGTGAGGAAATAGACCGCGTTATTGGCTTATCTACTGGTGCTGATGATTATATGGTGAAACCCTTTAGCCCAAGAGAGCTAGTAGCCAGAGTACGCGCTCTTTTGCGGCGTAGTCTGCGGGGTGGGGGTCAACATCAAATTTATCGTACGCAACATTTTACAGTAGATGTAGAACAGCGTACTATCAGTCGTCAGATAGATTCTCAGCCACCAGAAATTCTAGAGTTAACAGCTCTAGAATTTAATTTGTTGAGTACTTTTATCAGCAGTCCTGGTCGAGTTTGGAACCGCAGCCAGTTAATTGACAAACTTTGGGGTGATAACTTTTATGGTGATGAACGGGTGGTAGATACTCATGTAGCGCGGTTGCGGAAAAAAATAGAGCCAGATCCTGCTAACCCCACTTTTGTTAAAACTGTTGTAGGCATAGGCTACAAATTTGAAGACTCTCATGTAGTGTAAAGTTTAAATGATTAACAAGGGTCGGCGATCAACAAAGTCCTTACCTTTGGCAACTCGCTTATTTTTCTCCCACTTGGTAGTGATGATTGTGGGGGTACTTACCCTGGTAATCATCAGCAAACTTTCTTCTCCACGTTTTTTTGTCCTGCACTTACAGCAATTAGAAAAACGAGGTTACAGATTATTTAATGTCCGTACAGAATTAGTTGACGGATTTGAAGGTGCTTGGAGACGCAGTACTATCTGGTCAGTTATTGTCGGTGGTACAGCAGCAGGAGGATTAAGTTTCTGGGTTTCTAGGCGGATTATGCAAGGTTTAACCGAGATGGAAAAAGTTACCCAGGAGTTTGCCAAAGGAAGACTAAATGCTCGGCTACCTATGTCTGACATTCCAGAACTCAACAGACTGGGGACAAGTTTTAACCGTATGGCAGCCAGCTTAGAAGGGGTAGAAACGCGGCGGCGGGAATTAATTGGAGATATGACTCATGAATTGCGCACACCCCTGACAGTAGTACGCGGTTATTTAGAGGAACTAGCTGATGGCAGCATAGAACCTTCCCCAGAAATTTATATGCGGTTAGTTAGAGAAACTAAGCGCTTAGAACGTTTAGTAAATGATTTGCAAGAACTTTCCAAGGCAGAAGCTGGTTATTTACCAATTAACATCCAGCCTGTAAATATACGTCCTTTATTAGAGTCAATAGTGGCTAGGTTCACCGATCAATTGCTCGAAGATGGCCCGGTTCTACAACTAGAGTCTCCACCCCAGCTGCCTCTTGTTTTAGCAGATATTGATCGGACAGAACAGGTGTTGGTAAATTTAGTTGGTAATGCAGTACGCTACACAAGTCAAGGCAAAATTACTATTCGAGCTTGGGTTGATGACTCAAAACTTTGGATAGCAGTCATTGATACAGGTATGGGAATAGCACCAGAAGATTTGCCTCATATATTTGAACGCTTCTGGCGAGCTGACAAATCTCGCGATCGCCACTCTGGTGGTACTGGTATCGGTTTAACTATCTCCCGTCGCTTGGTAGAGCTACAAGGCGGCTATATAGAAGTAGCAAGTGAACTCGGAGTAGGTAGCACTTTTCGTTTTTGTCTGCCTTTGTCCTTAAGGAAGATGGATTAAATTAGCGACAAATGTTCTACGCCCCAATCAGCAAGTTTGCCGCCTAAATTATAGTACTGATGCGATCGCTCTAGCTGTCAATGGCTCCATACGCTACTTTTTCCAGCAAGACTATATCTTAATAGATACAAGCCCGACATTAAAGATTTTAGAAAAGTATAACTAACATAACTTATGCTTTTTTGTTGTGAGCGATCGCAACTATTACATATGGATGAGCAATCACGAAACTGCAAAGGGTGAAAACCCAGGAAGTAGACGATCAAGCTATTTTGATTCCCCATTCCCTTTGGCATATACAACTTGGTGTCTCCAGTTCATAAGTAACGAAGATTTATTCAAAATTTCATATTAAATAGTTTATTTTTAATAATCGCTTAATATTATTAATATGCTTAATTATTACTTTCAGATATTCTCATCATAAACTTTTGTAACTTCGGTAACATTTTCTCGGAGACTAGATACTCTAAAATTCAGTCCATATGAAAAATCTTTCTCCTGAAATCTAGCCATAGAAAGAGTAAAGCCACGATTTTTCCTGGAAATTTACATCTGTGGGTACTGTGTGTTATTAGGTAATTAATTTAGATTCAAGATAGGTATTATATATATCGAAAATTAGAAATCAATAATTGCAAAAGCACACAGTTAAGATTTTTTTTGCTATTTTGTATTTAGTTGAACAGTTATTGATGACTTAATAAGCGTCAATATAAATAGAGAATACTAGTAAATAATCCATGAATTGGAGGGGTAATTATTATGCTTGAAACTAGCAATCAAAATATTATTTTCTCAGCTTTTGTTAAGCCCACTGAAGAAAATCATCAATCAGAAATAAATAATTCTTTGAGCAGAACTCAATCTGATTTCTTGCAACCATTACGTCAATGGCTTGATTCCTTAGATATTCAAAATCAAAAATTGGCAAAATTTATTGCTAAATTGATCCCTGCCCAATGTCCCTTTGAGCGGGATATTATTTTATTTGGTCGCAAGGTTGCCCACATTCCACCCATGTGTAAGTTAAACCCGCTTTACGACCAATTTGTTGGCTTGCGTTTTCGGGCTTTGTGTTATTTAGTAGATCAGTGTGGAGAAGATATTCAATCCTACTGTTGAAAACATTTAAGCATACAGAGCATGGAAATTCAGATTGAGCGTCAACCCAGTCAAAAACGCCTCGAGGAATTGGGTGTATCCAATTGGGATATTTGGCAAAAAGAAGTCTCTAAATTCCCTTGGACTTATGATACTCAAGAAATCTGCTACTTTTTAGAAGGCGATGTTGTTGTCACTCCCAACGGTGGACAACCAGTGCAAATGGGCAAAGGTGATTTAGCTACCTTTCCCGCTGGTATGTCCTGTACATGGGAAATTAGAAGTGATGTCAAGAAGCACTATTGTTTTGGTTAGTGGTTTAGTAGGGGCGCAAGGACTTGCACCCGTACAGTGGTTAGAATAACCAACAACCAACTAACAACTAACAACCAAAATGTTATTGCATCTAAGTACTTGGCAAGAAGTCGAAGCATATCTGCAAAAATCTCAGGGGATAATTCTCCCGATTGGTTCTACAGAACAACACGGGCCGACAGGATTAATGGGTACAGATGCGATTTGTGCAGAAGCGATCGCTCGCGGTGTCGGTGAAGCAACCCAAGCCATCGTTGCGCCTACAATCAATGTTGGCATGGCACTGCATCATACTGCTTTTCCTGGCACAATCAGTCTGCGTCCCAGCACGATGATCCAGGTAGTGCGAGATTACATCACCTGTTTAGCGAAAGCAGGTTTTACCAAGTTCTACTTTATCAACGGACACGGTGGTAACATCGCTACCCTGAAAGCAGCTTTTTCAGAAACTTACGCACATTTGGAAGATTTGCAGATTCCTAATGCTCAAAATGTGCAATGCCAAGTTGCTAACTGGTTTATGTGCAGTTCAGTGTTCAAGCTAGCAAAAGAATTATACGGGGATCAAGAAGGTTCCCATGCAACGCCAAGTGAAGTGGCTGTAACTCAATTTGTTTATCCAGAAGCAATTAAGCAAGCACCCCTTTCTCCAGAAGTTGGGAAAGGACACAGAATTTACGGTGCCAAAGATTTTCGTCAGCATTACCCAGATGGCAGGATGGGATCAAACCCTGCTTTAGCAACACCCGAACACGGCCAGCAGTTTTATGAATTGGCGGTGAAAGAACTGAGTCATGGGTATTTGGAGTTTTTAAGCGCAGAATAATGATTAGAGAACTCCAAAAATAGCTATGTTTGAGTCAAGGGGATCAAAATGATTGAGCCACAGAGGTTATCTCAGTTCACTTTCGATCTCGTCACTCGTGGTCTACTATTTCACCACACTGATTTTGATAGGTTGGCCAGATCCCCGACTTTTTTAAAAAGTCGGGGATCTAACCCCTCGCAACTCCTCAAAACTTATGTGGTCGAGTACTACTTTATGTGATCGCAAACTGATTTTACAGCTGTGCTGATTTTTTTAGCGATCGCCATGATCAAAAACTCTCTCCCTGTCCCCAGTCTCTAACCTCTAACTACGAGCAATACCATCCTGGCGTGCAGCACGTTGCACCG
The DNA here is from genome assembly GCF_000317205.1 of Fischerella muscicola PCC 7414. Taxonomy (GTDB): domain Bacteria; phylum Cyanobacteriota; class Cyanobacteriia; order Cyanobacteriales; family Nostocaceae; genus Fischerella; species Fischerella muscicola. The sequence continues at coordinate 32,197 of NZ_AJLK01000126.1, forward strand.
CAGCCGCAACAGTAGTAGCGACGCGCTCATCAAACACAGAAGGAATGATATGTTCTCTGTCCAAATCTGATGGTTTGACTAAAGAAGCGATCGCACTTGCTGCTTCTAAATACATGGAAGTGGTAATTGTCTCGGCCCGACAATCTAATGCACCGCGAAATACCCCCGGAAAAGCCAAAACATTATTAATTTGATTAGGGTAGTCACTACGTCCAGTTGCCATAACCGCAACTTCATTACTGACTAATTCTGGTTGAATTTCCGGAATGGGATTGGCCATTGCAAACACAATCGGATCTTTCGCCATCGAACGCACCATTTCTGGTGTCAAGACTCCCGGGCCGCTAACACCAATAAACACATCTGCTGCTTGCATTGCACCTGCGAGAGTACCCTGTGCTTTGACTGCAAATTCCTGTTTTTCTTCTGTTAAGTCGGTGCGGCTGGTGGAAAGAATACCTTTAGAATCGCACATCCAAATTTTCTCTGCTCCGGCTTTTTGCAATAAACGAGCGATCGCAATTCCCGCAGCCCCAGCACCGTTAATCACGATGCGAATTTGCTCCATTGACTTATGCACCAACTTGAGAGAATTAAACAACGCTGCCAAGGTGACGATCGCTGTACCATGTTGATCATCGTGAAAAACGGGAATATCCAACTCTCGCCGTAGTCTTTCTTCTATTTCAAAGCAACGAGGCGCAGCAATATCTTCTAAATTTACCCCACCAAATACAGGGGCAATATTTTTCACAGTACTGACAATTTCATCTGTATCCTGGGTAGCCAAACAGATGGGGAAAGCATCGATGCCTGCAAATTCTTTGAAAAGCATTGCTTTCCCTTCCATAACAGGTAAAGCAGCCCCTGGGCCAAGATTTCCTAAACCCAAAACTGCGCTGCCATCAGTCACAATTGCTACAGTATTTTGTTTAATAGTTAATTTGTAAACTTCTTCTGGATTCTGAGCGATCGCTGTACAAATACGTCCGACCCCCGGCGTATAAGCCATCGCTAAATCAGACACACTTTTGAGGCTAATTCTACTGGTAATACTAATTTTGCCGCCCCGATGCAGATTAAAGGTGCGGTCATAAACATTCAGTAATTTAATATCTGGTAAAGCCTTAACTGCTTGTACAATTGCTTCGGCATGTTCAGTACTAGCAGCATCAACGGTGAGATCACGAATCGAAACAGCTCTAGTTTGTTCGATTAAATCAATTTGACCAAGATTACCACCAGTAGTGGCGATCGCCTGAGTCACGCTAGCTAACATGCCAATCCGGTTGGGAATCTCCAGACGCAGTGTCAAACTAAAACTAGAATTAGGGGTAAGGTCTGTCATTATCGGTTTGGGTGAGAGAGTTTAGATTTTAAATTGAATTTAGCTCTAAAAATCTCAAATCAGAAAATTTAGTACGTTCAAAATCACAATCTAGCAATTGTACTCTAACGATGTGACTTGGTGTCTTGGTGTTAAGAAAGCAGAGGGTACAAAACCATGAATGGCAGAGGAAGAAACTGATTCTTCCCTTCTGCCCTCTGCCTTGAGAGTGGGTGTGGGGGTGTAAGGGTGTGGGGTGTAGGGGAGAAGAACACTTTCATCCATGGCTGTTGAAATTTTTTCATCGGAGCTGCCTTCTGCCTTCTGCCCTCTGCCCTCAGCATAGCTGCCCTCAGCATAGCTGCCCTCTGCCCTCTACCTTTCTTCTAGTTCCTAATTTTCTTCACACCTCAGCGACAACTTGCTCTTGTTCTCTTTCCACAAACGCCTGGACGCGGGCGCGGTAACTCCTTAAGGTTTCATCCACCCAATCGCGATCATTACTATTGGCATACAAATGTACTAGTGGTTCACTCGCATCTGGTAATACTAATACCCAACTGTCATCATATTGCTGACAAATTTTCACTCCATCAATTAATTCCAGGTTTTGGGCTGGATGGGTTTCGACCAAGTGACGCATTAATGCCCCTTTAGCTGTCCAAGGACAGCGGATAACATGGGATTTGTGTATGACTCGTGGTAATTCTGATCGCACTGAAGCTAGCGATCGCTCTTGAATTGTTAGCATCTCAATTAATTTGGCAATGCAGAACATAGCATCAAAACCCGGATGCAGTTGAGGGAAGATAAAGCCGGTGTCTGCACTACCTCCCAAAACGACATTTGCATTTTTGTAGCTTGCTTCCATCAAGGCCGTGGGATTAGCTTTCGTACGAATCACCCTACCATCGTGACGACGGGCTATTTGTTCTACCGCACTAGATGCATGTACTGGTACAACTACTGTGCCTCTGGGGCTAGAAGTTAACATCATGTCTACCATCAGTGCTGTTAACATTTCCCCACGAATAGGTATACCCGATTCATCAACTAGAATTAACTGTTCACCATTGGCTGAAACCTGGACGCCAAAGTTTGCCTTTAACGCTTCCACTACGTGACCGAGTTGTGTTAAGAGTGCTTCGCGGTTAGTAGCAGACATCGCAGTCTTATTCAAACTAGCATTCAATACTACTGCATCTGCCCCAAACTTATCTAACATTTGGGGTAACACCGCCCCAGATACAGCATAAACGTAGTCTATGACTACTTTTGCTCGACTGTTACGGAGTGTATCTATGTGTAATAGCTTCTCGAAGGCTGTGCAGTATTCGTCAGCTACTTGACTGGGATAAGCAACATCACCAATCTCATGAATTAGCGATCGCCGCATATCTTCTTTAAAATAAGCCCCTTCTATTTTCTTTTCTTGAGCTTTGGAAATATTAATACCCTTGGCATCCATAAATTCAATCAGGATGTAGTCTGGGCGATCCGGATGTACACGGACGTGGATACCACCAGCCACTCCCATTGTGGGTATGACTGTACGGGCGATGGGGATAGCAGTTGCGTCTAGGTTTTGAATATTAATACCTACAGACATCAAACCCGCAATGAGTGACCGTGTTACCATGCGGGAGATATTACGTTGATCACGGGAAACTGTGACTCGCGCACCAGGTTTTAAGGTGGAACCGTAAGCAGCACCTAATTTGACGGCGAATTCCGGGGTAATATCGATATTTGCTAATCCTTGTACACCCCGTTGCCCAAACAAGTTACGCTGAGCAGTATTTCCCCAAATCAGGTTGATATTTAAAATTGCTCCTGAATCAATTTTCTTACTCGGCCAAACTCTCACACCAGGACTAATTTGAGCTTCTTCTCCTACCGTCGACAAAGAACCAACTACAGCAGCTTCCAAAACGTGAGCGCGACGATCTACACGAGTACCACGAGAAATTACACAAGCCGATAGCTGTGCTTCCTCACCGATGATGGCGCCATTCCAAACAATTGGGCGCTTGAGATTAGCATCTGCCCCAATAGTAACCTTGTCTCCAATTACAGTTCCTGGTTCTATGTGTACCCTGGCTCCGATACGACAATTATCGCCAATCACTACAGGGGCTTCTATTTTAGCTGTTGGATCTATGTAAGTATTTTGACCGACCCATACACCCGGAGATTCTTCTTTATAGGGAAAATCAAGCTTTACTTTTCGCTCTAATGCATCATACTGAGCTTCACGATAGGCGTCTAAGTGACCAACATCACACCAATAACCTTTGGCGATGTAACCATACATTGGCTCACCTTTTGCCAACAACAGAGGAAACAAATCTTTGGAAAAGTCTGATTCAGTATTGGCGGGTAGGTATTCCAAAACTTCTGGTTCTAAAATGTAAGCGCCGGTATTAACAGTATCGGAAAAAATTTCACTTGTAGAGGGTTTTTCTAAAAATCGGCAAATGCGATCATTTTCATCGGTAATTACTACTCCAAATTCAATTGGATTCGGAACACGAGTCAAAATCAAAGTTGCTTTTGATTTCTTTTGTTTGTGAAATTCAATTGCTGCTGTTAAGTCAAAATCTGTGATGCTATCACCGCTAATTACTAAAAAAGTTTCATCAAGAAGTTCAGCAATATTTTTCACACACCCAGCAGTACCCAAAGGCTGGTCTTCTTCCACAGAGTAAGTAATTTGTACACCAAAATCACTACCATCTTGAAAATAATCTCGCAAAGCATCAGGTAAATAATGCAGTGTGGCAACTATTTCTGTAATGTCATGCCGTTTGAGAAGATTAATAATATGTTCGGCAATTGGTCGATTTAAGATCGGCACCATCGGTTTAGGCAGGTCACAAGTGAGTGGACGAAGCCGCGTTCCCGAACCCCCTGCCATCAGTACTGCTCTCATAAATCCTCCTTAAACTGTATGCACCACTTGCTGCGTCAAGACAAATCAGATTCGTTTTGTCTGCTTTCTTAAGTGTCCTACGGATATCGAAGTTTGAGGAACTTCCAATAGATGCATCTAGCGAGACATAAGCACATCTACTCGTCACACTAGCTTGTTTGTTGATACAAAATCAAGGAGGGGGAAGGGGAAGTATGAAGGATGAAGGATGAAGGGTGAAGGATGAATTATAAATTATGAAGGAGGAAGAGAAAATTGGGGAATTTTTCGTTTTGACAATGATTTTTGAGTACTATGCCAGGAACTGCGTTCAGCAAAACACACAAATAATTTCCTTAGCCTATACCTCACACCCTGATACCCATCCCATACACCTGATTTAAACCAAGATACAAATAGCTTACTGAACTGTAACTGGATACTAAGGGGGAAGCTAATTTAAACTGGAGTAATGAGAATTTATCTATCGACTCGAGTGTTTAACAACAGTGTTTAGTTATATTTGATTGATATAAATGATCAAATTCCGCGATCGCATGGAAATGCTGAACTCAAATTCTCTATTTTGATTTTGGAGCAAATTGCAATGGGTGGATTAATTACTGTTGTATTGATAGTAACTTATGCAGGTTTTGCTTGGAAATTCTGGAGCGGATATAGGAGTACAAATTTCACTCGCAGTACAACTAATCGTCTGATATTTTCTTTATTGTGGCCAGTTTTGTTGATCACAAATAAGTCCTATCGGCAAAACTTTAGAAAGGCACTCAAGGGCAGATAGACAAGATTTTTTGCATGATTTTGATCATCACACAATTAGCAACTGCCTTAGTGATTAGAAATCGCGTCTATACAAACACGCGTCCGCCGACGCCGACTAACCCAAAATCAAGGATTTAAACCCACGGAGGTGGGTTTTGTATGTGTAGCCGCGACTTCTAGTCGCCAGGTATAAGACAATTACGGTTCAGTTAAGGATAATTGTAGGTTGGGTTTCGCAAAACCTCAACCCAACCTACGCGATATAAGGTTTTTAACTCTAACTGAACCGTATTGAGGTGTAAGATTATTTGGGATGTTTGTAGTGATCTGGTTTCGCTCACTACAAACCCCTGATTACAACTTTGTTCCGCACTCTGGACAGAAATTGTTACTGGGAAGGTTTTTCGCACCACAATTACTGCAATAAACAGGTTTGACATCAGCTTTTGGTGCTTGCTTAGGCAAACCGATCATTTGAGCGTTGCTCTTGCCAGGGGCTACCATTGGGTAACAGTTTTCGTCTTTGGTAACGTGAACATCAAGAATCACCGCACCGTCATGGGCTAACATTTGGGCGATAGCATCTGTCAATTCTTCCTGGTTGTTAACTACCATGCCTTTGATGCCATAAGCTTTTGCTAGTAATTCAATATCTGGCATCCCCACTTCCATGTTGGAACAGGAGTAACGCTCACCGTGGAAAGCTTGTTGCCACTGGCGCACCATCCCCTGCCAACCGTTATTGATAATTACAGTCTTGACATTTATGCCATACTGTGCAAGAGTACCAAGTTCCTGTAAACACATCTGGAAGCTAGCATCACCACTAATACAGATGACTTCTTGATCCGGGAAAGCGACTTTAGCACCCATAGCTGCTGGCAAGCCAAAACCCATTGTTCCCAAACCGCCGCTAGAAATCCAACGCCGGGGCCCTGTTTTGAGAAATTGAGCTGCCCACATTTGATGTTGACCCACATCTGTGGTGTAAATCGCATGGGGTGCTTGACGAGCGATCTCTACAATCACTTCTTGTGGTGATATGCTATCAGCATGGTGCGGTACAACCAAAGGATACTCTTCTTTCCAGCGATTGATTAATCTCAACCATTCTTGGGTTTGGTTGGGTGTACTTTGGATACCCAGTTCTTCACATCGGCGTAAAATGTCTTGTAATACGTTCTTAACATCGCCAACGATGGGTACATCGGGAACACGATTTTTTCCGACTTCTGCCGGATCGATGTCGATATGAATTACCTTAGCGCGGGAAGCAAATTCATCTAGTTTGCCAGTAACGCGGTCATCAAATCTGGCGCCTACACAGATGAGTAAATCACAATCGGTAACTGCAAAGTTAGCATAAGCAGTACCGTGCATTCCCAACATCGCCAAAGATAAGGGATGATGTTCATCAAAAGCACCCAAACCCATTAAAGTTGTGGTGACAGGGATTTGGAATAACTCAGCCAATTCTTGAATTTCGGCGTAGGCATCAGAAGCGATCGCGCCTCCACCAACATACAACAAAGGACGCCGACTTTCACGAATCAGTTGAATTGCCGCATGGATCTGACGTGGATTTCCCTTGACTGTGGGGCGATATCCGGGTAACTTGACTGAACCCGGTTGTACAGGTATATAGTCAAACTCTTCAAATGCTACATCCTTGGGAACATCAATCAAAACTGGCCCCGGTCGCCCGGTTGCGGCAATGTGGAACGCTTCAGCCACAATCCGCGCCATATCTTTGGGGTCGCGCACTACGTAAGAGTGCTTTACAATTGGCAGTGTAATACCGTAAATATCAGTTTCTTGAAACGCATCTGTACCGATCGCATGGCGGGGTACTTGTCCCGTGACAATGACCATCGGGATCGAGTCCATATAAGCAGTAGCAATCCCAGTCACCAAGTTAGTCGCCCCTGGGCCTGATGTACCAAAGCACACCCCTACCTTACCTGTAGCGCGGGCGTAACCATCAGCTGCATGGGCTGCACCTTGTTCATGTCTAACTAGGATGTGCTTGATACCGTCACCACTAGCTTCTGCTTTGTATAGATCATCATAAATTGGTAGAATCGCACCACCAGGATAACCAAAAATATATTCGACGCCGTGGCGTTTTAGACTGTCAAGCAGTGCAAAACCACCAGATGCACGTCTGGGCGTTACGACTGGCAATGGAGATACACTAGACTGGGCTTGATTCTCGGCTTGTGGAGCAATAATTTGGGGACGCGATTCTCCTACGGAGACACTTCGTGAACGCACAGTCGAACCTCACCTAATATAACTAAGATAATCCTGAATTTCTGTAGTTAAATTTTCATTTTAATTTAAAACTCTCATAGTTTATTGAGATTATCATTTATCCCTGACATTGAATTTGTCATTTGTCATTTGTCATTTGTCAAAAGTCAATGGTCAATGGTCAATTGTCATTGGTTAAGAGGGAACTCTTAACTCTTAACAGGGAATAGGGGATAGGGGATAGGAAATAGGTAATTTCTCCCTTGTCCTCCTTGTCCTCCAAGTCGTTCCCCGTGTCCCCCGTGTCCCCCTTGTCTCCCAAGTCGTCCCCCAAGTCGTCCCCCTTCCCCTTTCCCCTTCTATATCACGTCTTGCAAAACTTTACGGGTATTTTGCCACGCCCAAACACCAATAATAGCGACTATCACACTCATCCCTACTAGCACGGTTCGCAAGCTTAAAGCATCAGTGATGGGGCCAGTAATTGCTAGGGGTGCAGAAAGAGCAATATTAATGGCATGATTTTGAAACCCAAAGACTTTACCAAGCATTGAAGGTGGGGTTTGTTGTTGAATTAAAGTTTGCATTGGCACGCCAATCAAGGCTGCACCTATTCCCAAAACTGCACAAAGTATTAAGGCCAATGACAGTTTGTGGACAAAAGTGAACGTCCCTAAAACCACCGCCATCATTAAAAATCCGATTAAGGGTAAGGGCTTGTGATGAAATTTATCACCCCAATGACCCAAAATCGCTGCTCCTATTACCATCCCTACACCTGCTGCTGCTAAGAAAAAGCCAAATTGTTTCTCTTTTAAACCAAATTCTGCTGCTAATTGAATTGCCAAAACTACTAGGGCTGCAAATACGCAATACAAAGTCACTAGTTGCAACATGGCATTTAATACCAAGCGATTTGTCTTGAGATAGCGCAAGCCTTGTTTGAAGTCTGCCCAAGGGTGGATTGCTACTTCTTGATCGCCAATAGTTCTGTTGTCTTTAAAGTTAATTGGCTGCATCATTCCAGCAGAAGACAGGTATAATATCACCACTATTAGTTCTTGACCATAGTCGGGGCCGAGGGAACTTTTTGCCCAACTCAACATCGGTTCGCCGATCGCAAATCCCACAATTAAAGCACCCATCATCGTGCTACTAAACAGGGCATTGGCTGCCATTAAATTTTCTCGCTTTACCAATAGCGGAATGACTGCCTGTTCTGCGGGTGCAAAAAATTGCGTCACAGTGGAGATTGCAAAAGTCAGTATTAGTAGAATCAAAAACTCTCGTGGCAAAAACGGTATTAACAGTGTCAATAGACCGCGTACTACATCTGAACCAACCATAATCAGCTTTTTGGGAAAGCGGTCAACAAACACACCTCCAGCAGAACCAAACAGAATTGCTGGGACTGTAAATGCCACCATCAAAGCTGAGTACATAGAGTTTTCTGCTAAACCCGCAGGAGGCGGATAGTTTTCTAGTAGCGCAATCATTAAAACAAAGAAAACTTTATCCGCAAGCTGGGACAATAACTGCCCAATCCACAGCAGCATAAAGCCACGGTTTCTCAGCAGGACGCCAAATCCTTTATTTACAGCAGCAGGTTCAGTTGGAAACATCAGTAGTTAGGGAATAGGGGATCGGGGATTAGGGATCGGGGATCGGGAATTGGGAATCGGAGAATTCAGGGTCTCCATGTTCGCCAGGGAGGAACCAGTGCGGTGGACTCTTTCTCCGGGATAAAGGAGCCACTGCGCCCTTAGGGTTTCCTCTCGTTGTAGCACGTGGCATCACCTGGTGTTAGGAATCGGGAATTGAGAATTAGATAAAAATCTATCCTAGCCCCCGTTCCCCGATCCCCGATCCCTGACCCCCTATTCCCCTGATTGACTGTCTTCAATTCTCACTCCTGATTAATACTTATCTTTTCCGGATTAATTTTCCTCATACTGCACCAATAGTCTATGCAAAAATTCCGCCGCAGTTAAACTTTGCTTAGATGGTGATTCCCCAATAGATGAGTCTACCCACCAGCCCTGAACCTTTTGGGGCGATCGCCACATTTCTAAGTGATCAACTGCTGGATCTGCATAAAAATTATTTTCACCACTGCCCAGTATTTTAGAACTCCAGTGAGTGAAGTAATTATGGCTCATTCTATGGATAGGAAAGTTTCCCCACAACGGTACTCCCCATCCGTCTATAGCAATAAAAGCTTTGACTTTGCCTCCTAGTAGTTGCCATGAAGATGCAGCTGCGATCGCTCCAACTACACCGGCACTAAAACAAACGAATATAACTGGCGATTCTAGCTTATCTCCTAAATGCTGATGTAAAAACTGTAAAATATGAAACCCAGATAATGAAGAAAAAACTTCTGCTGGATAAAGCAGTATATTTACTGATTTTTTAGATTGCACACTCTTAATAACTGCTTCTTTCCAAGCCATGACAAATTTGTCAGTTAATTCTTGTTCATGTATTCCTGGGCAAATAATTATACTCATACGTATTTGGTTACAGCTTTCCTAATTATAATTATTTATGAATTTAATGTCGTAAATATCACATAATTACTTAAATACCAATAAGTAAAGGTTAAAGCACTTAGCCCTGATCATTAGCAACATTTTTCTCCTAACACCCAAACCACCTCTATACCCCCTGTATTTCTTAAAAGGAATCCCATAGGCAGTTGTCAGTCGCTATAAATAGAACAAATAAGTCAAATCCTCTTCCCTTCTGCCCTATTTCTTGAAAGCACCCCTACTAAGTAGG
>NZ_AJLK01000127.1 GCF_000317205.1 Fischerella muscicola PCC 7414
AACTCATTCTTAGGTATGAAATTTTGAATTAATGTATTTCGTTTTGTATATATCCCATCCAGGGGGATAGGATAATAGATTAATAAGTAAGAAAAACAACAACCGAAATTTATTGAGGAATAAAATTGTGGTTGCCACACCGGAAAAACTAGAACATAACCATGAGCAATCCTCAGGTCAACAGCGAGTAGCTGTGTTGCTGATGGGCTATGGCGAAGTCGAAAGCTACGAAGATTTTGCTAACTATAACGAACAAGCATTACACTTACTAACAGCAAAATTTGCACCAGTACCAGCTTGGATTTATCCACCCTTAGCTAGAATTTTGGCTTTATTTGACCGCCATGAGTGGGGCCACCAACACAATGATTTTATTTCTCCCCACAATGCCATATTTGAAAAGCAGCGTGCTGGCATTGAGAAGAATTTACAGCAAAAGTGGGGCGATCGCGTCCAAGTTTTCAAAGCCTTCAACTTCTGCGCCCCATTTCTTCCTCATCAGGTTCTAGCAGAAATCAAAAATCAAGGTTTTGATAAACTTTTAATTTACCCACTGTTGGTAGTTGATTCTATCTTCACCAGTGGGATTGCGATCGAGCAAGTCAATAAAGCTTTATCCCAGTTGACTGATGGTAGCGAACACTGGGTAAAAGGCCTACGCTACATTCCTTCTTTCTACAACGAAGCCGCCTACATTGACATGATGGTGCGTCTTGTAGAAGAGAAAATAGCTAGCGATTTAGCTGCTACCTATCTACCAGCAGAAATTGGTATTGTCTTGATGAATCACGGTTGTCCCCATAAAGCCAAAGGCTTCACCTCAGGAATCACCGAAAGTCAAGCACTCTACGACTTGATCCGAGATAAATTAATCAACCGCTATCCTTTGATTTCCATCGGTTGGTTAAATCACGATACACCACTGATTGAATGGACACAGCCCAATGTCGAACAAGCAGCGAAAAATCTCATTCAGTTGGGTGCAAAAGCTGTGATGTTTATGCCCATCGGCTTTGCTACAGAAAACCACGAAACTCTCTTAGATGTACACCACATTATTCATACGCTAGAGAAAAAACATTCTCAGATCAACTACGTGCAAATGCCTTGTGTCAACGATCACCCAGACTTTTTAGCAATGGCAGCACAATGGGCAGATGCTCATATTGCTGATTTGTTGGCAGAAGAAGCAATGACGGTTAACCCACAACTAGCAGTAGCCCATGATCACCATCACCATCATTAAATAAATTAAGAGGGGAAAAAGGGGGCTGACAGGTATAGATTAATAATTTTGAGTATTAATGAATACTCTCATTGTCAACTCCCTATTCTCCATAATGATGGCAAGTTCACGGGTATTATTTTGATTTACCACAAAGCCCGTACGCCATTACCATTATTTTGTTGATTAGTTCCTGGTGTAGTTGTGTCTTGTACGGGTTGAGTAACACCAGGGGTAGTTGTATCTGGTTGAGTAACACCAGGGGTAGTTGTACCTGGTTGAGTGACGCCAGGGGTAGTTGTACCTGGTTGAGTAACACCAGGGGTAGTTGTACCAGGAGAAGTATCCCTATCTTGACCTACACCAGGGGTAGTTTGAGCGAGATTACCCTGATTATGAGAATACTCTTCAAAAATGCTAGGATTAGGATTGACTTGAGCTTTGACTGGGAGACTAAAGCAAGCGCTAACGCTAGCAATGCCAACCAAAGTGGCAATGCTCTTAAACAAATTCCTGGAATTTTTTGTATTCATAGCTGAAAACTCCATGTGAGAAATTTGAACAACAAATCTGCTGCTATCCTCAATTTCAGAACTTTTGTCAGAGATAGCAACATCGATTAATCAATTAACTAATTGATTAATTGATTAAGAATTATTTGTTAAATTTTGCATTAGATTACATCTTTAAAATGCCGACTGATAAATTAAGTTTTTAATGCAGAAATTGATTGCCAAAAATTATTAGAGTCGAACATTTTTCATCAAGTCTAGGAATCGAAATCTTATTATTTCTCTATCTATAGTTTGATTTGGATTTTCAAACCAAAAGTTAATTTACTATTGAAGTAATAACTCGTAAATTTCTCTAAGATAATGCAATTTAAAGATTGTGAAAAGATAAGATAAAAATCCTCAGAAAAATGACATAAAAAATACCAAATAAATTGAATTGAGTCATTTATTTATCTTTGATACTGATTGTGACTATCAACTTGATTGTTCCTCAATTTTTCTGAACAGATAAGCAAATATTTCTATTGCCAGATGCTGTCGAGACTTAGAGTTGAACAACTCGATTAGAGGTGAATCTGAATCCACTGCAAGTGTTTGTTGATCAAGGTAAAAACTGATTAAAACTTACCCGATGACTACTTTTAGAAAATTTTGGTTGATAGGGGTAGCGATCGCTCTCCTAACAAATGGGTGTGAAAGAGCAATAGAGTATTTGCCACCCCTACCCAGAGTCGAAATACCCTCAAATCAATCTCGAAAACCTGCACTTGCTTCTCAGTCTGCTAGCACTGCAAAAATCGAAGCAGGAGTCCGTCAAAGCATTAACCAAGTGCGTCAAAAGGAAGGACTCCAGCCACTGCAAAATAATGAAAGACTGGCAGAGGTTGCCCGTAACTATAGCCGCCAGATGGCAGAAAACAACTTTTTCAGCCATACGGGGGCTGATGGTAGTACCCCCGCTAAGCGGGTTGAAACTGCGGGAATAGTTTACTGGGTGGTAGGAGAAAACCTGTTTAAAGGAACGAATATAAATCAACCTGTCAAAGTTGCAGTAGACGGTTGGTTAAAAAGTCCAGAACATCGTGAAAACATCCTACGTCCATTGTTTACAGAAACAGGAGTCGGAGTTTGGCGAGTTAACAACACTTACTACATTACACAATTATTTTTACGACGTTAGCACAAAAACATGTGCTACTACTATTGGTGGATGTAAAGGATGACCAAATCACTCAGGATAAAGCAAATCTCTAAATAGCTTCTTTGCTCATCCTCTCAATTGTTAAAGGAGGAGTTGTGAACAAAAAATTACTTTTTCTAGCTTCAACTGTTGGCATAAGCATACTTATAGGTGCTTGTGAGCCTGCTACACAAACCCCAACAACTACACCACCAGCTGGTTCTCCACCACCCGCTGATACTCCACCAGCAGGAGTTCCGCCAGCAACTCCAACGGTGACTCCAACTACCCCTTGATACCGTTTCACTATAATTCTGATACATTTGGCGACCAAGGATACAAAGAGGGCAAGGGGGAGAACAGTTAATTTAGTTAGCTGCTATTGTCGTAGCTAGACTCAATTCTTTTCAAAGGGAGCTATTTCACTCCAGTTATAGCCCATGTAATTAGCCAGCCTAGTTAAATAGGGATTCCACTTGCGGCGTAGAGAGATGTACAAACAAGCACCTGTCTCTAAATCTATTGCTGTCTCTATTCCCTCGCCTCTCAACTTTTCCACTGCGTCATAATATCGCTTTCGCCACACCTGTTCTAGCGACTCATTAATATGGAAATTTGAACGACTCTTGGGCAAAAAAAAGCTAGATAACTCAGTCAGCAGTTGTAGACTTCCACCCCATAATTCTGCTACTGCTGTGGAATGTACTAGTGAACGATACTTTTCAGTGTTCAATGCACTTTTAATCAAAGTAGCTGTATCCATTGCTAAAAGTAGTATTCGTGGTAGAGCATAATAAGCTTGTCGAAAGCGAAAAAACAGTAGCGCTGGGTAAGAATGCTGTGACTCCAGCAAATTAATTAAGTCTCTTGCCATGTCAGAAATATCTTGCTGTACACCGCTGAGTTCGCCACTAGCTCCCAACCTGGCTAGTATTTCTGCTGCGTCTGCTGTACCAGCAGAGCGGTGGTGTAAGCTCAAAGCAAAGGTGTTGCGTCTGATCAGGGCGCTATAAATTGATAATAGATAAGTAATAGTTAAGGTAAAGATCGAAAAGCCAAGTGCTGCTTCTAATATCATCAGCAGTCGTTGAAAGTCTGTTTTTGGTGACAAATCTCCTGTTCCAAGCGTCGTCAGTGAAAAGCCACTGTAGTAAAGCGCGCTAACAAAATCAGTATCAGTCCACCCATTATTAGATTGAATAGCCGAACCCAAATCAACCCAGACGATTAAAGCAAATCCACAGATTAGCAAGGATACCCATAATGTTACTGTGACGATTATTAATGTAGGGCCACTATGGGAAAGTAGTTTTTCATCTTTGCAGGGAACAGTACGCGCCAGTAATCGAAACAATCGCCACATTCCTTTACCTAATGACAGACTAAGTAAGCTACTGCCAAGGCGAGGAAATAACACAGTTAGGTAAATATCTATAAGTGATAAAATTACTAGCCCCACACCTACTATCTGCACTAATAATCCCATTGCCAATTGCTATATTATTTACGACGACATTATACTTCTTGCAGAAGTCGGGGAAAGGTGAAAGGGGAAGGGTTAAAGGAATTAAAAAATCCTTTACCCTTTAACCTTTTCCCTACTCTTGCAAAGGGTACTTTTGCAAGAGGTCTATGACATTTGAGATGTCTATCTGCGACTGGGTTTATAAGTCGAGTAATTGAACTTTCAGAAAGTTGATTTCAGGTATTTTCTCACTTACTGAAATTTACAACTATTGGTATTAATTGAGCTTTAATCAGTATTTTAATACTCTGACAAAAAAACAGCTATGTTGCAGGCAGAAGACATAAGGAATAAAGATTTTTCTCGGCGGTGCTGTACTAATACAGTAAAGCATAATGATAACTATTACAACAATATAGGACTTACGCAACAAAACTCTCAAACTCCTATTTCTCCGTGTATGCGTCCTCTGCGGTTCAAATTTTTTGTTAGTTGTGCGTAAGTCCAGCAATAATATAAATAAATGGCAATGGTGAACTGAAAGTAATGAAAACTACTCAAAACAATTAGAAGCTTATAGTCTGAAAAGATGGAAATATTAGTTTCATAACTTCAGTGATTTTTGTTGGTATTTTTTTCATGTTTGGGGCAGTAGTCAGTGCAATTGATTGCTTCTTCTGTCAAAACGATTGAAGGTTGTACTGCACACTTGAGATGATGGTTGTGTGAAAAATAATGACAGTTTCTACAGGGAACTTTATGTGAAGGTTGGATGGAGAAAATTAATTTATTATCTTGTGCTAATCTCCTCATTCTAGACAAAAATACTAAAAATACTGCCCAAATGATGATGAAGCCAAAAGAACCTCCAGCAAGAATAATTTTTGCATCGGGGATGCTTCCTCCATCAACTTGACTATTATCTACTTTTACTTCACCCTGAAGATTCTGATTTAAATTTGTTGCAGCTGCTAGATGTTGTATAAATTTTTCCTGATTATACATATAGATAACCCTTTGTGAAATTTATTTAAGCATTGTTGAATGATTAGCATAAAGCTGACAAATACATAATGGCAAAATCTCGACTCTCTGGGTAGAGAGTTATGTTTCAATATTCATTACTAGACAAAACCAATATTATAGATGTAGCAAACTTTATATAAGAATATCTCTGTCAAGAGATTTGCTTATAGATAATAGATTTATGCCAAAAGGAATAAGATTAAATTCTTGTGATTTGTTATAGACAATCATTGAAGAAGAGAACAGGAAATTGGGAATAGGGAATAGATTTCCCTATTTCCTGCGCTTTATTTGGAAGTAAGAGACTCTCACTTCTATAAATGACAAGTTTTGGTTGGGCTAATAGTCCCCCTTACCATTATCCTCGGTTGACCGTTAAGAGTTCCCTTATTAATCACTTAGCGATCGCTTTGCTAGCGGTTTGCTTGGTTGGAATAGAAAAGTTGTGCTATGAGAAGTTTTTTGATGCATAGTCTAGTTTAAATATCAACTAGTTGGAGCGGGGCATATCTATAATGATTGATCAAAGAATTTTGTTGTTACTAATCACTGGAGTTAGTGCTGTATTTGGTGTGACAGGAAGCACTTTAACAGGTGATTTTGAAGTAGATGCACAAGTTCCTATTCCTGTCAAGAAATCTCAAGAAAATCAAGCAGATGTACCCTATGTGCCAACACCACAACGAGTAGTGAACACAATGTTGGAACTAGCAAAAGTCAACAGCAATGATGTTGTTTATGACTTGGGTAGTGGTGATGGGCGAATTCCTATTACTGCTGTGCAGAAATATAATGCTCGTCGTGCTGTAGGTGTGGAAATTAATCCTCGACTCGTGCAACAAAGCCGTAACAATGCTCAAAAAGCAGAAGTGAGCGATCGCGTTGAGTTTCGTCAGCAAGACTTATTCCAAACTAATTTAACAGATGCCACAGTAGTAACACTCTACTTACTACCCGATATCAATTTAAAACTACGACCTAAGCTGTTAAAAGAACTCAAACCAGGTACTCGCATCGTTTCCCACAGGTTTAATATGGGTAAGTGGAAACCACAACAAGTGGCGCAGGTAGATAATAAATATGTTTACTTGTGGATTGTGCCGAAAAATGTACCAGCCAACCTAGATGACTAAATGCTATTCTCTCCTAAGTACAGTATTTCATAGAAAAGACTCTGCGTTTCTCTGCGTTGACTCCGCGCTCCTCTGCGTTTAAAAAAGTTACAATTTTACGCAAAGCTGTGCTAAGTCAAATTCCCCTTTCCTTGAGAAACGTATCAAACGTTAACCGATCTGGAAGCGAAGTTTGTGCGCCTAATTTAGTCGCTGCTATTGCACCTGCTGCTGCACCCCAAACTATCGCCTGACGTAAAGGAAGTCCTTGAGAAAGTGCAGCGGCTAAACCACCATTAAATGCATCTCCCGCTGCAACCGTGTCTACCGCCTTGACGGGAAATGCAGGAACAAAAAAGGTTTCAGTAGATGTGGCACAAACTACACCTTGGGCACCTAATTTCACGATCGCATTTTTCACACCCCTGTTTAGCAAAGCTTCGGCTGCTTTTTTTGCCGACTCTTGTCCATCGACAGCAAAACCCACTAATTGCCCTGCTTCCACTTCATTGGGAGTGATGATATCTACCAAAGAGTAAAGTTCATTTGGTAAATTAGACTGGGCAGGTGCAGGATCAAGAATTACCGTTACTCCTGCTGTTGTTGCTGCTTGTGCTGCTGCAAGTACCGTAGATATGGGAATTTCTAATTGTAAAAGAAGTGCAGAGCTTTCTGGCAATAGACGCGACATTCTAGTCACATCTTCTTGATTAACACATCCATTGGCACCTGGAATGACGACTATTTGATTTTGACCTGCATCGTCAATGATAATGATCGCAACACCAGAACTAACAGTTTCGTCTAGCAACACATTTTCTGTTTGTACACCAGCAGCCTGCAAACTATCAATCAGTTCTGCACTAAAACTTTGTGCGCCTACACGTCCCACCATTTGTGTAGGAATTCCCAGTCGTGCTAATGCTACCGCTTGATTTGCACCTTTACCTCCAGGGACTTTCAAAAAATCATGTCCTAACAGTGTTTCTCCTGGAAGTGGTAAATGGGGTGCAGTTGCCACCAAATCTAGATTGATACTACCGAAGACGATAACTGTCATGGCTGTCTTGGAAATAGGGAATCGGGGATCGGGGAACTCATCGGTCCCCTCTGGGGATTAGGGGTTATGGGAAAAAGGTTTTCATGTCCTCTTTGTGGGCTATCCCCTGTGGGGATCTAGCTAATTTTTAATTGGAAATTGGCACATTTTTAAATGCAGCTGTATCTGGCACAAAGATGTCTAGGGTATTGACATCTTGAGGAATTCTCAACCAAACGTAGGCATCAGCCGAAGCATTGGGACGCAGCGAAAATAAAGAAACACTACCAGTAGAACGGTCAAAGCTAATAGGTTTATAAGTTTCACTCGTTTCAGGATTGCGGGCTGTGGTGTTGGAAACCCCTATTAATTCAGCAGGACTTACCCTGTCCGCAGCTAGCCTCCGGATACGCATTTGTACATTCACGACATCACGGTTTCCGGTTTCTGGATCTTTAATCCGTTTAACTGAAAGTAACTCTACTTCAGCTTTTTTGCCAAAGGCAGGCTGGACAAATTGACCAGGTTGGATTGTTTCACTGGAAGTAGTTGCTGATTGTGCTGTTACCTCGGGAGATGAGAATACTTCAGGTGCTGGTGTAGATGTTTGGTTAGTATTGGCAGCAGGAGTATTATCGATTTGGCTAGGAGCGATCGCACTACTACTAATTTTTGTGTTTAAAGCATCCAGTGTTCTTTGTAGTGTGAGAACGAACTTGGTAAATTGCATAGCCACCGCACACCAAAGCCAAGGTAGAAAGTAGCACTGCCATACTAGACAGAAATGTACTCACACCGTTACCTCTATTTCCTGTTGCCGCTTGTGTTGGTTGATTAGATTGTTGATTTTGGTATGCCATAAATCAAATCTTAAGTTGATTGCTTGTATATTTATCATGTAAGTAACACATGTAAACTAAATCATTCCTGATACTTAACCACTACTGTCTAAGGAAAGAAGTTAACACTACGGTATAAAGATTATCCGTCAAAAATGGTATATTGCTGAAACTAAAGGCATAGATTAAGTAAAAATTTTATTTATAATTCTGTTTGAAGTAGTTTTTAATACTCAGATTTAAGTGGAAAGCTGATCTAAAAAATTGGTATTTTTCATGTGCAAGTATGCGATCGCATAGAATTGGCGAGTTGGAGAATTAAAGTCCAGGTAGAACTTATAGAATCTAAACACGCAAAAACGCCTGACAAAAATGCCAGGCGTCCTAGTTGCAAAATTGTAAACAGAACAAGTATTTGCAATTAAATCTACGGTCTGTCGGTTTGCTCAGTAGAAATCGCACTTACTTGTGTGCTATCAACTGTTTTAGCTTGCAAAGTAGGGATGTCGGTCACAGAATTGTTAGCCAGGGTAAATAATGGATTCGACAAAATTCCGGCAATCGAAGTGGCGATCAAAGTAGTTATCAAACCCACTTGTAAAGGCCTAAACCCAGGCAAATTCCAACTAATTTCGGGATAATTCTTCACAGCGTCGGACATTTCTTGGGGTTCTTTGACCACCATCATTTTCACTACGCGAATGTAGTAGTAGATGGAGACAACACTAGTAATTAACCCCAACAAAACTAACCAGTAAAGACCTGCTTGCCAACCAGCCCAGAATAGGTAAATCTTTCCGAAGAACCCAGCTAAGGGCGGAATACCACCCAAGGACAACAGGGAAATACTCAATCCCAAAGTCAACAGGGGATCTTTCTGATATAAACCAGAGTACTCGGCAATTTGGTCAGTTCCCGTCCGCAGAGAGAAGAGAATCACGCAAGTAAAGCCGCACAGGTTCATAAACAGATAGACCAACAAATAAAATATCATGCTGGCATATCCGGCTTGGGTGTCGGCAATCAAGCCAATCATCACAAACCCCGCTTGGGCAATGGATGAATAAGCTAACATCCGTTTCATGCTGGTTTGTGCTAAGGCGACGACGTTACCCAACACCATACTCAGCACTGCTAAGGCGGTGAAGACAAACTTCCACTCTTCGGCGACAAGAGGAAAAACAGTTGTCAGCAAACGAATAGCAAGGGCAAATCCAGCAGCTTTGGAACCAACAGACAAAAAGGCAATGACTGGGGTGGGTGCGCCTTCGTAAACGTCTGGTGTCCACTGGTGGAAGGGTGCTGCGGAGATTTTGAAGCCAACACCTGCAATGGCAAATACCAGGGCAATCACTATACCCAATGATTGAGATAGGTTAGCACTAGCAATACCATTAGCGATCGCATTGAGTTCCGTTTGTCCACCAGACAAACCGTACAGCAGAGAGACGCCATACAAAAATACCGCCGTACTTGCAGCACCAATTAACAGGTACTTCAGTGCTGCTTCATTAGAACGGGGATCGCGCTTGGTATAACCAGTCAGCAAATAAGAGGAAATACTCAAGGTTTCTAGCGAGACGAAAATCATCACTAACTCACTAGCGCCTGATAAAAACATTCCTCCCAAGGTAGCTGTTAGCAAAATCGCTATGAATTCTGCTAAGGCGGTGCCACTTTGTTCAACGTAGCGAATTGACATCAAAATTGTCACAGCTGCGGACAAAGCCACAATACCGCGAAAGACAATACTGAGGTTGTCACCGTTAAAAGCACCGGCAAAAAACAGGGGATTGGCATTATCCCATTCAAAATAGAGGGCGACTATGGAGGCTAACAAACCTGCGATCGCTAGATACCCAATCCAGCGTGAAGAATTGCGCCCCAAAATCAAGTCCACTATCAAAACCCCCAAGAGGGTTAAGACCACAATTCCCTCTGGTAATATCGTTCCAGCATTCAACTGGGATGCAACATTAGCAAAATCCATGAGCTGTATAGGTTTTGGCTATTAGACATTTAAGGAACCAACTGTGTTAATTCTATTGTGTTTTTAACTAAAGTTTCCTAAATCTGTCTGTATTACGGGATTAATAGCATCAAATTAGTTGATTGTTGATAGTTGGTTGTTGATTGTTCGTTGCAAAAACCACCTACCAACTATCAACCATGAACCACCAACACATTTCAAAACAATAAGCAGATTCAGTAACATACTGAATCTGCTCTTCTTAAGTATTATATTGCGCTTGGCAAATATTTATTATTTATGCCTTCTAGCAATTGCTCTTGAGATTGAGCTTTATAAGTTCATTCAAGCCTTAATAACGTCGAGAGTATCCACCGCTGTTACTTTTTCCCCAGCTACCACCGCCGGAGCGTCCGCTTTTTTCCTCCCGAGGTCTTGCTTTATTAACTTTCATTACGCGACCTTTCCATTCGGCGCCATCCAAAGCATTAATGGCAGCCGTTTCTGCTGCTTCTGATTCCATTTCTACGAAACCAAAACCTCGTGAGCGACCCGTTTCCCGATCTGTGGGAAGTTGAACTCGCGTCACAGTGCCATACTCTGAAAATACGTCGCTTAGCTCTTCTTGGCTAACACTGTAGGATAGGTTGCCTACGTAAATTGACATTAATCTCTCCAGAATTCAGTTATGCATATGCAGAGCCGTTCATCCGGAGAGCCACTTGCAGTTTTCAACAAAAACAAGAACACCACCGCCGAACTTCATTCTCCAAGCTTATTTTAACATATATCTTATTCCAGCAAGGCTATATTTGCCCTTTTATGCCATATTTTTGAGCAAAATGTATCATTTTTTACGGTCAATCCTATTATTGTTGCTTATGCTTCAACTGACGCAATAATTTGTCTCTATACTAGGTCTTAATAAATAGAAATATTATATTTTATAATTATTATTAGTTTGATTTCTTATAGAAACTTTGAGAGCGATCGCCAAACTTAATCTACTAAAGTGAAAACCTAAAATTATGTCTTAAGCAAGATGCTAAATATATAAACTTTATGTATTCATCAATTTCCTTTAGTTTACTTATTTCAAATTAAAGGTGACTGTCTAGCTTAGCAGCTATTCTTTTTTTTGAAATTTCCATGTCAACTCTTGTCATCGTCGAATCTCCGACCAAAGCTCGTACCATTCGCAACTACCTGCCAAAAAACTATCGGGTAGAAGCATCTATGGGTCATGTACGTGACCTACCCCAGTCGGCTAGCGAAATTCCCGCCAATGTCAAAGGGGAAAAATGGGCGCAGCTCGGGGTAAATGTAGACGCCGACTTTGAACCACTGTATGTCGTTCCCAAGGACAAAAAGAAAGTTGTCACTCAGCTCAAAGAAGCTCTCAAAGACGCTTCTGAACTGATTTTGGCAACAGACGAAGACCGAGAAGGTGAAAGCATTAGTTGGCATTTGTACCAGTTGCTCAAGCCCAAAGTCCCAACTAAGCGGATGGTGTTTCACGAAATTACTCAAGAAGCCATCAAAAAAGCTCTGCAAAACTGTCGCAGTATCGATGAGCAGTTAGTTCGCGCCCAAGAAACACGGCGAATATTGGATCGACTTGTGGGTTATACTCTGTCTCCTCTGCTGTGGAAAAAAATCGCTTGGGGATTATCTGCGGGTCGTGTACAGTCGGTAGCAGTGCGGTTGCTGGTGAACCGAGAACGAGAACGCCGTGCTTTCAAACAAGCGACATACTGGGATTTGAAAGCTACTTTAACCCCACCGCAAACTGGAAAGAGCAAAGAGCAGTCCTTCACTGCTGTACTTGTCACCTTAGCAGGAACTAGACTAGCAACTGGTAGTGATTTTGACCCTACCACAGGGAAAATAGTCGCTGATCGCAAAGTCGTGCTGCTCAATCAAGCCGAAGCAGAAGCCCTCAAACAACGCCTGAGTGATAAAATTTGGAAAGTTACAGATATTGAAGAACGTCCAGTAACGCGCAAACCAGCACCGCCATTTACCACTTCCACGCTGCAACAGGAAGCTAACCGCAAATTGCGGCTTTCAGCACGGGATACCATGCGAATTGCCCAAAGTTTGTATGAGCAGGGGTATATTACCTACATGCGTACAGACTCGGTACATTTATCGGAACAGGCTATAGCAGCTGCCCGTAGCTGTGTAGAACAACTTTACGGTAAGCAATACCTCAGCCCCCAACCCCGACAGTACACCACCAAATCTAAAGGCGCACAAGAAGCTCACGAAGCGATTCGTCCGGCGGGTAGTAGCTTCCGTACTCCCCAAGAAACAGGCTTGAGCGATCGCGAACTCAAACTCTACGACTTAATTTGGAAGCGTACCGTCGCCTGTCAAATGGCTGACTCTCGCCAAACCCAAATCACCGTGCAACTGCAAGTGGAAGATGCTGGTTTCCGTTCTTCTGGTAAACGCATCGATTTTCCTGGCTACCTAAGGGCATATGTCGAAGGATCTGACGATCCCGAAGCTGCATTAGAAGACCAAGAAATCATTTTACCTGACCTCAAAGTCGGGGATCATCCTGACTGTCAAGAATTGGAAACAGTCAAGCACGAAACCCAACCCCCAGCCAGGTTTACTGAAGCTACTTTAGTAAAAACCTTAGAAAGCGAAGGTATTGGACGTCCTAGTACCTATGCCAGCATTATTGGCACGATTATTGACAAAGGGTACGCCCAACTGACTAATAATGCCCTCATTCCCAGTTTCACTGCTTTTGCTGTAACTGAACTGCTAGAAAAATACTTCTATGATGTCGTTGATCCCAGTTTTACTTCCAAAATGGAGCAAACTCTCGATGATATCGCTGCTGGTGAAGCTGAGTGGCTACCATATTTGCGGAAATTTTATCTAGGAGATAATGGTCTAGAAACCCTGGTCAAGCAAAAAGAAGATCAAATTGATGCCAACCAAGCTAGAACTGTAGAACTAGAAAACTTAAACGCCAAAATCCGCATCGGTAAATTTGGCCCCTACATTGAAGTTGAAAATGGTGATGGTGTCGTTACAGCATCAATTCCTAGAGATTTGACGCCTGCTGATCTCGATCCCCAAAAGGTAGAAACCTTGCTCAAGCAAAAAACCTCTGGCCCGGACGAGGTAGGACGTCACCCCGAAACAGGTGAACCAATTTACGTACTCATAGGCCCCTATGGACCTTACGTGCAATTGGGTGATAAGTCTGATGAAAATCCTAAACCTAAACAAGCTTCTCTACCCAAGGGTGTCAAGCCAGAAGATGTCACCTTAGACATGGCTATTGGTCTTTTATCCCTACCCCGGACACTAGGCACACATCCAGAAACAGGCGCAACCATTCAAGCAAATTTGGGACGCTTCGGGCCTTATATCGTGCATAACGCCAAGGAAGGCAAAGACTATCGTTCCCTCAAAGCAGGTGACGATGTATTGACAATTTCCTTGGAACGTGCTTTAGAATTATTGTCTGAACCGAAAAAAGGACGCAGCACCAGTAGCAAATCTAAGGCGGCTTTACGAGAATTGGGAACTCACCCTGAAGATGGCGAACCTGTAAATATCTATGATGGACCATATGGGCCTTATATCAAGCACGGCAAAACCAATGTCAGTCTTCCAGAAGGTACATCACCAGAAAATATAACGCTGGATACAGCATTGGAGTTGCTAGCAAGCAAAATATCAAGCGGTAAATCCACTCGCAAAACCACTAAATCCACAACTAGTTCGCGTAGCAAATCAACAAAAGCCAAATCATCAACTACTGCTGCCAAAAAAACTAGCTAAAAGCAATAGCTAATAGTCAATAGGACAAAGTCCACAGTTTTACAATTGACTATTTATTGTATGGGCGAAGCTATTAGGTAATATTTTATTAACTGGCTGAGAATATTTATTACTTAAATCAAATGCTTCGCCCCTAACGACTATTGCTATCGATACACAAACAAAACTTCTACAACTAGGGTTCTTCGATTTTGGGTTTTGCGAAAAGTTTGTAGACGAGGCAGTGCGCAAAAGGGGAGTTCTCATCCCATAAGCGCCCTGGCTCCTCTGTTAGCGTCAGATCCGAAAGCGATCGCGAGACTGAAAGCTTTTAAATGACGAATTTTCACAAATAAATCTGGGGGCTTCCTGCGAGGAATTATTGCTAATCAGAAATGTATTGAAAAAACTTATATAAAATTATTTATTTGCAAAAAGTCTGTGAGCAGAGAATTACAGTTTTATTTGCCAAAAATAGACGTTTTTGTCTTGTTATTCTTACTCTGTTTTTTATAATAGTTACTGATAAAAAATATTTTCTGCTATACCCATACACCACTTCACACAATTCCTGATACAAATTCTCCCCCTTGTTGTCTGGTCGCCAAATCTATTCAGACTGACAACAGAGAGTTGTTATCAACCTCTAATCCTAGTCCTTTTTTTCAAAAAGCTATCTTTAGTAAGATGAGTTGTCTAGGTAAGGGATGTGATACTCTAAAAATTAAGGGAGAAAATAACACTATAATTTTAATAAATGGCTCAAGCCCGGAACACGGGAACAAAAATTAGCCGTTCAAAAACCAGAGTGCAAAAAAGCTAGTTTCTCCGTAGCTGATAAGCGAAAAATCGAGTTAGTATTTCAGGAGCGGTCAGTCCAATGGACTATATTGAAAAGGTGCTAGAAAAGCTTAAGGAATTGGCACGCAAGCTGATTGAAGCCCTTTTAGGGCCAGAAGCTGAGCCGGAACCGGAGCTAATTCCAATTCCTGTAAACGATCGCTCACGTCGTCGCTAAGAGAGCAAAAGTGCAGGAGTTGATATTAGACCCCTTAAGCGTTCTGGTGCTGCATGGTCCAAACCTGAATCTGCTAGGACAGCGAGAGCCTGGTATTTATGGCTCCCTGACTCTGAGTCAAATTAACCGCCAGTTAGAAACGGAAGGACAAAAACTGGCAGTGAAAGTATTTACCATGCAGTCAAATCATGAGGGGGTATTGGTTGATGCAATTCATGATGCCTTGGGAAAACACCAAGGTATCTTAATTAATGCTGGAGCTTATACCCACACCAGTATAGCATTGCGAGATGCGATCGCTGCTGTGAGTCTGCCTACAGTAGAGGTACATTTAAGTAACATTTATAAGCGAGAAGAGTTCCGTCATCACTCTTACATAGCTCCCATTGCCATTGGTCAAATCAGTGGTTTTGGGGTACAAAGTTATATCTTAGGATTACAAGCATTAGTGCTTTATTTAAGACAGAATATGTAAGATTAGTTAGTGGTTGGTTGTTGGTTGTTGGTTGTTGGTTGTTAGTTGTTAGTTGTTAGTTATTGGTTGTTGGTAATTTCCAATGCCCACTCCCCACACTCTCAAGCCCCGATCCCGAAATTATGCATTATTCTCTTGTCAGCCGCACTAGAGGGACTATATTAGGAGCTTTAATTGGGGAAATTTTAGCCTTAAAAGGTGAACAGGTGCCAAACTTTGCATCTAGCTATTGGCAAAAAATGGCGATTTTGAGTGCTGAAAGTTTAATCGAGGTGGGTAGATTTGACTTAGGAGATTGGAGTAGGCGTCAGCAACAATCAGGAATTATTTTAGAGAATAATACAGACGCTGCATTACAATTAATTTTGGCCACACTACCAGTAGCGTTGTTTTTTCATGAACATGCTGTCAAACTACGACAAAGCTTGCTACATGTAGTTAAAATTTGGCAAAATAACCCAGTTGTAGAAGATTGGACACTGGCAGTAGGTTATGCGATCGCTCTGTCTCTGACAGAAAAACTTACTCCAGCTACTCTCATCCCCCAAATAATTAGCTTTGTGGGAGAAACACCCACATCTGTGCCACAGACATTATTAAAATTACACAATTTGTTAGAAAAACAGGCTGGATTAGAAATAACACAAGCCGAATTCTGCACAGAAGAAAAGCTAAGTCATGCCCTAGCAATTGCTTTTTATTGCTTTGTTAGTAGTTTAGAAGACTTTCGCCTTTCAGTCTTACGGTCTACTCAAGTTACCTCGCGCTCAATTTATATCAGTACAATTACTGCTGCTTTATCAGGAGCTTATAACGCTACAGCAGGTATTCCTGTAAGTTGGCGGTTTTTACTTGCTAAAAATAGGGCGGCACAATGGCAACCAACGGATTTATCCCAGATGGTAAAATTAGCAGATACACTTGTGGCTACCTGGTCGGGAGTGTATGATCCTACTTTGCATCAAGGCGACGTGAGAGCAGAATGGGCCATTACTCTGAGCGATATACCTCCAGAGGCGATCGCAGCTCCCCGCGTGATCCGGCTGCGTTAATTTCACTTCTACCTTACTAATGATACAAAGTATAAAATATAGAAATTTTCTATTACAATAAATTAATTTTTAGTAAAAAAATATACTATTTTTTGGGAAAACATTAAAATTCAATCGGGTTCTGTAGGTAGCAATTGTGGCAAACAGGCTTCAAGTGTTTTGACTTAAAGCAATCAAGCAAGAAACTGCGATTATAGACGATGAAAACGCAGTCATTTTTTTAATCGTTGACTTAAGCAATTTATTCACTGGAAGCAACTTTACCAAAGCCCTACGCCGTTTACATTTATCGAAACCAATTGTGAAAGGCAAGCATAAAAAACAAAGAGCGCCAAACCCAAAGGTAAATAGTGGTAGTTTACCTGGAAAACCTTCTCCTGTTGTTTTCGTGATTGCAGTAGTCTCTCTTACGGGGATAATGGGGCAAAATTTATACAATCAGCCCCAATTAAAAATAGGAACCACCGCACCAGAGACTATTAGAGCGCCCTATAGTAGCCTGATTGAAGATACAAAAAAAACAGAAGCACAGCGCAAAGATGTTAGCAAAAGATTTGTGCCTGTGTTAATGGTTGATGAAAACATTAATAAACAAATCAAGCAAAAATTACGAACGCTTCTAGCGCAGGGTAATGAAATTCGAGCTGCTGCTGGTTCTTTTCCTTTTTTGATACTTTTGTTTTGTCAGTTTCTAGTCAGCGTTATCTGCGCTCCTGTGCTGACTCGGAATGGGAAGACTTATTGGTGGCTCTAGAACATACCAATCAACAAAAATCAGGAGTATTAACTCAAAACCTCAGAAGCATTTTCATTAAAACTAAACAGCAGAATCAAAACGCAAATAAGCAAAGAGTTGGAGATACGGAGAATGTTTCCGTGCCATCACGTTTGGATGTCCCCGCATCCTCTTCATCGAAGTCACAGCCTTCCTTACTCAGCGTTTCCTCCACTCCAGAAGTAAAACCCAATGATTCGTTCCAAAATGCGGAATTTGCCCAAGCAATGGCAGAATTAGAAGCTTATCGCCTCAAGACTTCTACGCAAAACTTGGTTTCACTATTGGGTAAAGTTGCTCAAGCACGCCAAGGTTATACCCAAGCCATCATCAAGTTGTCACAACTGCTGAGTGAAAATCCCCAAACAGCTTATGAGACAACTTCTTTCCTGAATTTATCTGATCAAGACTGGGCAAAAACCCAAATGGGGGTGCAGCTGAGTGCTGAGCGGATTTTGGCTCAAGGTATTCCCCAAGGACTACCCCCTAGTGTTTTACAAAATGCAGTCAATCTGCATATGCATAACTTAGTGCCACAACCAGCAGAATCTTTTGCTAAGAAACTGCTGTTGGAGGTTTTGGAACCTAATCTTAAACAAGATGAAGAACAAACTAAATTACAAGCAGCAATGGCAGCGGCAGAAGTCAAGCCTGTAATTGTGGCAGTGGAGCAAGGTGAGGTAATTATCCGCAAGGGCGATCGCATTACATCTTGGCATTTAGATGTACTGGAAAACTACCACCTGCTACGCCGAGAAATTAACTGGTTGGGATTGATGTATTTGGCGGGAACTGTCAGCTTTTCTATAGGAATTTTTACTTTTGTTGAACGGAGCATTAAGTATCGATGGCGACAAAGCGATCGCCTGTTAGTATTATTGCTGACTTTGAGTACGCCTTTGGTAGTCACGATGGGTACACCTTATACTACCTGGAGTGGTGTAGGTTTATTGCTGGGTAGCTTTTACGGAGCGACTGCGGGTGTCACAGTGGTAGGGCTGCTGGTAGCGTTGTTATGCATGAGCCTAGAAATCAGTAAAATTTCGCTGTTGGCAGGTGCCGCTGGGGGAATATTGGGCAGTTGTATGGCCCATAGATTGCGATCGCGTGAGGAATTAGCATTATTAAGCGTAGCGATCGCTTTAACTGAGGGTGGTGTTTACCTACTCATTCAAATCTTTTTGGGGGCAGCATTTGGTCCTTCTTTTTACGTTGTCCTCAAAGAAGCAGGGATTTTTGCTTTATCTGGTTTAGCTTGGAGTATTGTAGCCTTGGGGTTAAGCCCTTATTTAGAAAAATTATTTGATTTAGTTACTCCGATTCGCTTGGCAGAACTGGCAAACCCTAACCGTTCTTTATTAAAAAAACTGGCAACAGTTGCCCCTGGGACTTTTCAGCATACGCTATTTGTCGCTACTCTGGCTGAGGCTGCCGCCAAAGAATTAGGATGCAACATTGAATTAGTGAGAGCTGGTACATTATATCACGATATTGGTAAAATGCACGACCCCCAAGCCTTTATTGAAAATCAAATGGGGGGGCCAAACAAGCATGATACAGAAATTAAAGACCCTTGGCATAGTGCTGACATCATTAAAAAGCATGTCAGCGCAGGCTTAGTAATGGCAAAAAAACACAGTTTGCCTTCTTCTATTCAAGCTTTTATTCCAGAGCATCAAGGCACTATGCAAATTGCTTATTTCTACCACCAAGCTCAACAGATGGCTAAAGAAGATCCGAGTTTGACAGTAGATGAGGCAGACTTTCGCTACGATGGGCCAATTCCTCAATCACGGGAAACAGGAATTGTGATGCTAGCAGATTCCTGCGAAGCAGCATTGCGATCGCTCAAAGATGCTAGTTGTGAACAAGCGTTGGT
Organism: Fischerella muscicola PCC 7414; assembly: GCF_000317205.1. Lineage (GTDB taxonomy): Bacteria > Cyanobacteriota > Cyanobacteriia > Cyanobacteriales > Nostocaceae > Fischerella > Fischerella muscicola. The sequence continues at coordinate 19,359 of NZ_AJLK01000127.1, forward strand.
GATGGTTAACAATATTCTTCGTGCCAGATGGCAAGACAACCAATTAGTAGACTCAGGATTAACACGAGAAGAAATGAGCAAAATTGCCGAAATTTTCGTAGAAGTTTGGCAACAATTTCATCACAAACGTATTGCATATCCCAAGTTAAAGGCTGGGAATTAAATCAGGGAACCTTGTCCATCAACCGTCACAGATTACCTCTCAAACTCAACCAATAATTTCTATACGGTCGGGTGCATGGGTGTTGTTATACTACTGGACATGTTGATTACTTCTGGTTCACAAGCTTATTACCAATTGCACAATAAATAGGATGCTTGGGGTTCGGCCCATCAAGGATTTTTACATTTACAAATCCAGAAGATAGAAGTAAATCTCTGACGATGTTGGGTTTCCATCGAGCGTAAATCTCATCATCTCTATTACGCGCAGTAATCGCTACAGTTCCTTCTGGTTTTAAGACGCGATATATTTCAGCTAAACCTTCAGTTGGTGGTTCCCAAAAGTAAATGCAGTTAATTGAATAAACTATGTCAAAATAATTGTCCTCAAAGGGCAATGCCATCACGTTACCAAGCTGAAGCCTCACACGATCAGACTTAACAGCGCTCTGATTTCTTTTTTGAGCTACTTTCAGCATAGTTTCAGAATGGTCAATACCGTAAACACACCCGTGTGTTGCTATCTTCGCAGCGTCAGCGATCGCTAAACCTGTCCCAAAACCAATTTCAAGCACTTTGCTCGTTTCGCCAATATTCAGTAATGAGACAGTCCAATGATTATCCTCTCGGTTGTAGATGTCCATCAAATAGCCGACTATTCTACCGACTATTCCTGTTGGCTTTCCAGGTTGTGCCCGTAATCCACTTTGTGTCATAGCAGAGAATCTCTAGCTTTTAGTTCAACACTAGCTTAACGTTGAGCCATAACCGATCACCTTTCAACTTGCCCTCACTGATCAACAATGAGTACACTTAAAATTACCTGATCACTGATAACTGATTATCTGTAAATCACTACAGGCTCTGAACAGCGTTGTTTCCAACCAACTTGTTCCAGCATTGGTTGTCCATCATAGTCTGTAGCAGGTTTTCCTATACAAAGATAACCTAACGGTTCCCAATCATCAGGAACACTAAGTACTTGTTTGAGCTGATCGTAATCGAGAATGGAAACCCAACCCGCACTGTAGCCTTGTTCTGTTAAGGACAGCCAAAGATTTTGGATCGCGCACACACAGCTCCATTTCAATGTTTCATCTGTCCAAACAGTGCCTATTGTGTAGTTTTCTTTAGGGTATTCGCAAAATACTGCCAAACCAATCGGAGCATCTTCAATCGCTTCCAGTTTCAAACTTTTATGAAGCTTTAGTTTGTCTTGATCATTGGTCAAATTCGCTTCTGCTTTTGCCCTGATTTTCAAGAAAGATTGTTTGAGTATTGCCTTAGTCTGTTGATTACGAACTACCACAAATCGCCAAGGTTCACTCAAACCAACTGAGGGAGCACAGTGAGCGGCTGTTAGCGCTTTTTTCAATACAGTTTCAGGGACATCGTCTTTCAGGAAATGTCGTGTATCACGCCTCAGCCTCAAACACTGTTCCAGTTCCATAAAGCTCTACTTCCCCTAAACACTCATCAACAATAGCTTAACCGAGCAGTTATCTAGTTGCACTTTCACAACTCTAACAACTTGAGCATATTACTAAGCATATAGCCAAATAATTATCCGGTAAATCTTGTAATCACGCTCAAGATATGTAACGAATGTAAAACAGTGTTGATGTTATATTTAGAAATCAATGTAATTACTACTTAAATAATATAAAGTGTCAGCCCATATGAAAAACATGGGCTGACACTTTATTGCTTTGTAACTTCGTTGTTATATTTAGGGTCTTTATTTTGCTGACCCCAATGTTATCTATACTTAAATAATCCCCTACTTTTGTAGTAAACAAAGTTTTTTTAATTTTTTCTTTAGATTTATTTTCCTGACTATTTGTGAAGCTTTGTAAATCTACGTTTTTTGGGGCTGATGGAGGCTCCCATAAATTCAGATACCCAAACTTCAAAGTTACGGACTGGGTGGGAGCGCAAAGCAACATCAGGATGAACAATTGGTTCAACCAAAATGGTAAACATTCCCAGCCGATTGCCAGCTAACACATCGGTAAATAAGCGATCGCCCACCATGGCGACTTGTTCTGCGGGCAAATTCATGGCATTGAGTGCTGCTTTGATCTTACGTCGCGAGGGTTTAGCAGCGCCCAAGTAGTAAGGTAAATCCAAAGAACGAGCAATATTACCGATGCGGATTTCGCTTAAATTATTGCTTACAAGATACAGAGTTGCTACCTGACGGATTTCCTTAACCCAGTTTTGTAGTTCTGCTGAAGCCGATACTACTCTAATTGGTACTAAGGTTTCATCTACATCCAACACCAGCCCCTTCAGCCCATATTGTTGGATCATACCAGGTGTGAGATTCAACACTGAACCTTCCAAAATTAAATCAGGCTGTAGGAGGTTGTTCCAGCGCATAGTTTAGGCAGAAGTCAATGGTCAATCGTCAATGGTCAATCGTCAATGGTCAATCGTCATTATTAAAGAAACCTTGACAATTAACACTTGACTATGGAAACTTAACTATAGACATATTTCTCAGAAATCTATAGCAATAGCTAAAACATTTGACAAAAAGACTGCCAAATGCTTATGTCCATAGCTAATAACAATTAAAAATTCCTCATGTAGAAATTAAATACTGCCATTTTTTGTTTTGAATTTTTAATTTTATTCAACTCCATTAAACAAATGCTCTTCTAAAAGCGGTTGTACTTGACGGAATTCTTCTGGAGAAAGTAATTCAGGTTTACCACTTTTAGATATCCGTGCAAAAAACAGCAGTGGATCAAGAGGGGTATAAATTGCATACTCCTGCTCTTCATAGTAAAAGCTAGCTAGCAATTGTAATTGCTCTGGTTCCAAATCTGACTGTTCGTCTTCGATTTCTAAAGTGAACAATTCTGATTCTTCAACTGGTGGTAATTCACCTGCAACAGTTAAAGCATAAGCTGTATTTTTAAGGACTAGATTTTGTTCCGATAGCACAGCTTGGGCAGTGCTAAAAATTTGCTCGATAGTGGCATCATCTTCTACGAGAACAGCCTCTTCTTCTTCATCCTCACCCTGCCAAGCGAAGATTTCTACAGGTGAGTCAACTGGAAGAAGCAAAAAGTAGCCTTGTCCATCCACTTCTAGTGAATGCTCAATGTAACATTCGAGCGATCGCCCTTTGTCATCGCTCAAAGTGATGGTACCAGCAGATCCGCGATCGTGTTCGTCCGAAAAATAAGAAAAAGACATAGCCGAGATATAAACTGTATGACTACCAGCTACTTGATAGAGGGGGAAAGAGGATTAGGGATTAGGGATTAGGGATTGGGGCTGAAAAAATGAGCGATATCCTAATAACCCTTTCCCCGTTCCCTGTTTCTCTTTAACCTTCAATTATTTTCTACCTTTGCTGGCTAACAGATTTCAGAATATCATGCGACAAGGTGTGCTTACTCAGCAGATAATTCTGTAGCTTGTAAGCCAGTTCGCCGTGTATCTAACCATTGCTGCAAAATTAAAGCTGCTGCTTTACGGTCAATCAAAGCTTTATGGCGTGATGGAGAGCGGTTTTCAGCAATGAGCAACTGCTCTGCTTGAAAAGAAGTTAATCGCTCATCTACATACTCCACAGGCAGCTTCAGAACTTTGCCTAGTCGTGTGGCAAACTTTTGCACTTGTTTGGCTTGAAACCCCAAAGAACCGTCCATTGAATAAGGTAAACCGACGACTAAAACTTCTACTTCTCGTTCATTGACCAGTTTTTGTATTTGTTCTACATCTTGCCTAAAAGATGTGCGTTCGACAGTAGTAATGCCAGTGGCTATCAACCCCAAGCGATCGCACCCCGCCACACCAATACGTTTACGACCGACATCTAACCCTAAAGCAGAAACATATTTAGAAGTAAGGTAGGACATACAAGAGCGGGAAGACTATGGAGAGGGGAAAGACAAGGGAGAAAGATTACTTCCTTGTCCTCCTAGTCGTCGTCCCCCTTGTCCTCCGTGTCCTCCTTGTCCTTGTTCCATATCCACACAACTACTCCTGCTGTTGTCCATCAGCTGAGTCTGGCTGACAAAATGGTTCTAGGTGAGAATTTTTGCAAGAAAAGGAAATAGTTTCTTTTGATGGATTGGGTTGTGTTGACCTATCTGGAGAAGTTTGCTGATGTGGTGGCAACCATGACATTCCCCCTGGTATGGGTTTACGTGCTGGTTGTAGACCTTGTAGTACTTCGGGTAACTGAATTCCTTCTAAAGAGACAAATTTAGATTCTCGTACTTTATGCCACACCGAGCGAGACATAATTAGAGTGTGTTCTATACGACCTGCTCCAATTTGTTCTAAATACTCTTCTCCTTCTGGTTGATAATCTGCTGAAGCTAGTTGCAATGGTTGTTGGGGGAAATCCTGGGCAATACGAGCAAGTTGAGTCAATAGCTCTGGATACAGCCAAGTGTATGCTGGGTGGACTGTGAGCGTCGCCCAGTGTGGTTCTTCCCCTTTGCGGTCTAGCGTAATCTGAAAATAACCGATCGCTGCTTTACGTTGGGGTTCAAATACGTAACCGCTTACTACTTCTGTTTTAGTCACCCACTGTTTGACAGCATCAACCAAGGCGTTAAATAAGTTGGTTTTAAAGTCATCGGTTTGGCGGTCAAATACCTGCCGCACCAAAGGCGGCATTGATGCCGTATCTAGTTGATATAACAGCTGAGCATCAGCGTTACTTATAGGCAGCAAATTAGGCAAGTCTGGGTTAACCTGTGCCAATTCAGCTAGCAGTTCTGGTTTAATTTCCCAATAGGTCATTTCAGCCAGACGCTGAAAACCGTTTTGCCGATACAGTGCCAATGCTTCTGTATCGTTAATGTTTACTTCTAATATCCAAGTACGAGCCTCTAAAATTGACTCAAAGCAGTAACGCAAAAGCTGTGAGCCAATTCCTTGCTTATCGGCAGCACGCTCTAGGATCACACGGTCTACGCGCCAAGTGCTACGCGTACGATTAAATGGCGATACTTGGATCATTCCTAAGAGCGATCGCCCCTGTTCTGCTACATAACCACAAAAAATATACTGTAATGGGTTAGGAAACCAACTTAAAAATTTCAACAATCCATACCAGCGGCGCAGCCATTGCATTTGCCGCATGGCAAAATCGGCTCCTTTTCTGGTTTTAGCTGCGAATGAATCTAAAGCTAGACGTCCTATACCATCCAAGTCTCGATATTGGATTGGTCGGATGACAACGCTAAGATTTTTTTGAAGTAATGAATTCATTTTCATTCGAGCCGCCATTGCGCCTTAATAACAGAAACAGAGGTACTGCTGCATTAATATTAACGGCTTTCCACCCCTTTCTATTGCTCCAAAAGAGTGATTTTCACAACTCAATATTAAAAAGCAGACTCGTTGATGACTACATTAGCTTGGACTCAACAAGTTCTGCTTTAATTTTATTTAAATTTTATTGAAGATTTGTATAGATTGTGAACTATATAGCTCGGCGAGAACGAGAAATGAGTTTTTCAAAATTTGCTTGGGTTTGATGGAGTAATTGCTCTCGGCTGTCTACCTGTGTCTGCTTCAGGGATGGAACCAGATTACGAGCTTGCAGAGCCATGTGCATTTGGAGGTGGGCAACATATTCACTAAAGTCTTCTTCAACGACTACATTTGTACCCTTGAGGAACTGTGATTCCATCGCCACTATATTCTCCTTTGTTTATTAATCCCTAGTTACTGATTCACATTATCAAAACTTATCATGTCGTTTTACCTGGCTTCTTAGTTTGCAATGAAGTTTAACGATTTTTACAAAGATTATGGAGAAATGTAAATTATAGTAAATAGTGTTGGTTGTTGGTGGTTGGTTGTTAGTAGTTAGTGGTTATTAGTAGTTGTACCAGACGTGCCATGGTGCGTTTGGTACATTGGTTAGTGGTTACTGCTTTACTACTCCCCACACTCCCCTGTTTTCCACACTTCCCATACTCCCCTGTCCTCCTTGTCCTCCAAGTCGTCCCCCTTCCCTGTTCACCGTTCCCTAAATAAACTTGGTGTCCGGTGATTAAGAAGTATTAAAATTTACTTTTTTAAACGTTAAGTTTGACACCGAAGACATTTTTACAATATTATCTAAAACTTAATTGATTTAAGTATAAAAATTAATTTTGGAATCCAAAATTTCTTTACTCAAATTAAAATGCTAATGCTTACAACAAAACCCTTGTTTTACAACAATAGTAGCAAAAATAAGGTGATAAAAAAGTAACAATTTAAGGAGTTGGAGTTGCGGCTCTATAACTTCTAGCTACCGATTTTGCTGGTGCTGAATTATACTAATACACAAATGCCACTCTTCAGCTTTTTCAATCAAAGTACCGAGCAACAATCTAGCCCCCAAATAGTAGGACGGGGTGTAAGGTTGCAAGCTAGTTACTCAAAACTACCTTTAAGCCAAAGAATTATTATGCCCTTTATGCTGGTATTCTTTAGCATTATGGTAGTGGCGGTGATTAGCTTTGCTTTCTGGTTTACCAGCAGAATGGAATACCAGATGAAAAATTCTGTTGCATCAGGTGCAGCAGTGATTTTGCAAGAGTTGCAAACAGAAAAACAAGACTTAGGTTCTTGGGTACAGCTAATAGCAGAACGAAATGATGTGCGTACCGCACTGCAACAGAAAGATACTCAAGCACTACTGAAAATATTAGTGTCGCACAAGACTAATTTGGAATTAGACCTGATCAAGGTTGTCAACCAAAATGGTGGAGTAGTGCTAGAACTGAGAGAGCCAAGATTAAATGAATCATATTTAGAAGATAGAACCAGTATTTCTCAAGCACTTGCTGGGATGTACCCTTTAGATGTAGTAAATCTTGAAAAACAACGAGGACAACCACAGTTAGTTCTGGTGGGTACAGCTCCAATTAAATCTAATGAAGAAGTAATTGGCGCGGTCGAAATTGGTATTCTCATCAATAATGAATTACTCAAAAGTCTAATAGCAGCCAAAGATGAGTATTTGATTGTATTTAACAAAGATAAAACAGTTGTTGTTTCTACATTAACAGCAGTTACTAATAGAAATTGGCAGTTACCACCTACTTCTGTTCCACCAATACGCATCTTACTCACAAATAAACACTATGTTGCCAAAAGTATTTTTCTGCCAGGATTAAGTAATACCTCTTTGACTGTGGTATTGCTAAAGTCGCTTGCTGAACTCAACCATACTGTGCAGTATCTATGGTTAAGATTGTGGGGTTTTTTCCTACTGGGGGGTTTGATTTGTACCTTGGTGGGTAAGAATATAGCGCGAAATATTTCCGGGCCTTTATTGACTGTAGCGAGAGTTGCTCAAAAAGCTACTCAAGAAGGAAATTTTGATTTGCAAGCTCCTGTCACAAGAAATGATGAAGTTGGAATTTTAGCTACTTCTCTCAATAGTTTAATTCGGCGAGTTGCAGAATACACTCAAGAATTAGAACAAGCTCGGACAACTTTAGAAAAGCGAGTTGAAGAACGCACTCACCAACTTTTACAAAAAAATCAGGAATTAAATCTAGCTTACGATCAACTTAGTTATGCAATTCAAGAACTCCAGCAAACTCAAGCACAGTTGATTCAAACTGAAAAAATGTCTTCACTTGGTAATATGGTAGCGGGGGTTGCTCATGAGATAAATAATCCCATTAGTTTTATCTATGGCAATATTAGCTATGCCAAGGAATATATTGAACAACTATTAGAATTACTTCATTTATACAGAAAAGAATATCCTCAACCAACCGCTGCGATTCAAACTTATCTAGAAAAGACAGAGCTAGATTATATTAGCGAAGATTTGCCCAAAATTTTATCCTCAATGAAAATGGGAGCGCAGCGAATTCGGGAAATTGTTTTGTCTCTACGAAATTTCTCACGATTGGACGAGTCTCAGAAAAAAGCTGTGAATATCCACGAGGGAATTGACAGTACTTTATTAATTCTCAATCATCGCTTAAAAGAAGGAATTCAAGTAATCAAAGAATACGAAGCGTTACCATTAATTGAGTGTTATCCAGCACAATTAAATCAAGTATTTTTGAATCTTCTGAGTAATGCAATTGATGCTTTAGAAGAGTCATTTTTTAGTAATTTGTCGTCTGTAGATAATAAAGTCAATCCCCAAATACTGATTCACACAAACAAAGCAGCAGGTAATCGCATTTACATACGAATTACGGATAATGGCTGCGGAATTGAACCAAAAAACCAGGATAAAATTTTTGACCCTTTCTTTACAACTAAAGAAGTGGGTAAAGGTACTGGGTTAGGATTGTGGATTTGCTATCAGATTATCCAAAAACATCAGGGTAAGATTGAAATCAATTCGTTACTTGGTGAAGGAACTACTGTTACCGTGACACTCCCGATTGTACAAAAATCATAAGTGCGATAGCTTTTTACTAAGTGTGAGTGCGATCGCACTTAATTATGATTATGGCATTCCTTATCTAACCTGCATCGAAATTAACTAGAGCAGCAAAGGCATAATTACACCATCACGCTTAGGAGACAATTATGGCATCAGGAATGATGGTTGCAGGTAAATGGATAACTCGTGAGAATGAGCAAAATCAAAGCGGTGAGTTCCATGAGATACCAACAACGTTTCGCGATCGCGTGAGTACAGATGGGAGTAGTGGGTTTAAGGCAGAAGTAGGACGCTATCACCTCTACGTTTCCTTGGCGTGTCCCTGGGCGCATCGCACCTTAATTATGCGAGAACTCAAAGGGTTGAATGATGTCATCTCAGTCTCTATCGTCGATCCGATTATGAGCGACAAAGGCTGGATGTTTTCTCAAGCGCCGGGGGCGATTCCAGATTTGGTAAATCACGCACAATATTTACAAGATATCTACCTCAAAGCTAATCCCAACTACACAGGGCGAGTCACTGTTCCGGTTTTGTGGGATAAGCAAACTCAAACTATCGTCAACAACGAATCTCGTGAAATCATGCGAATGTTTGATGTAGAGTTTGCTTGTTTGGCTACGCACAAAATTGACTTATACCCACGCCACCTACAACAGCAGATTGATGAAACGATTGATGCAATTTATCTGCCAATCAATGCTGGTGTATATCGCGCTGGTTTTGCGACAAAGCAAGCAGCCTACGAACAGGCGGTGAGTGAACTGTTCGAGAATTTAGATCGATGGGAAACCATTCTCAGCCAGCAGCACTACTTATGTGGAGAGCAACTCACCGTAGCTGATATTTGTATGTTTGTAACGCTGTATCGCTTCGACTGCGTATATTACGGTCATTTTAAGTGCAATTTGCGGCGAATTCTCGACTATCCAAACCTGTGGAATTATCTCAAGGATCTATATCAGATTCCTGAGTTCAAAGCAACCTGCAATCTCGACCATATCAAGCGCGGCTATTACATGAGTATGACCGATATTAATCCCAATCGAATTGTGCCAAAGGGCCCAATCATCGATTTTGACGAACGAAGTGATCGCCATCGCTTTGGTAAGCCTTAGTTGCGATCACTCCCTATTTCCGTGATCGAACATGCTAGGCCTGTGCTTGAAGCACAAGAAGTTATTAATTTTGCATTTTTGACTGATCTGTTTGAATTAAAAAGAATTAATCAAAATTTACGTAGAGTTTGTCAAACCGATTCCCCATATACAAAGCACTTTTGGCTTAATTTAAAACCACCAAGCAAAATTAATATTAGTGTAGGGCTAGCACTTGACAAGTCACAAATATTACACTAAAAAGTGTTGTTTCATAAAATTAGCTTAGGGAGGTAGAAACACTACAGCCCGTAAGATAGTCTGTTGTTCATCAGCAGATAGGTTTTTTTGTATCTCTATGACTACCGTAGATCGCACTCAAAAGTTGGTTCCAGCAGCTGTATCTAATTTGCAAGTTAACCGTCTGGCCACCAGAATGGTAGCCGGAATCTTAGCCGCTTTACCTGTAGCCTTAGCACTACCGGCAGAAGCTTTACAGGTAAGGATGACTCCAGCTAATCCAAAATTAGGGGATACATTATCGGTTTTCATTAGTGTAGATAATCCTGGGGCTGGTGCGAGTCCAACAGTCACTTCTTCTGATCAAACTTACCCAGCGTTTGAAGTTGCTCCTAATCAGTATCGGGCTTTTATTCCCACTACACCATTGCAAAAGGCTGGAAAAAGAACAATTCGAGTCAGCGGAAATGGTCAGGTAAGGAACTTGTTGGTGCAGGTGAACTCACGCAAGTTCCCTGTACAGCGAATCAATTTACCCCCAGGTAAAGCAGGAGTAAAAGCCACAGCATACGAACTCAAGCGTGTATCAGAATTTAAAGCTCTACAAACACCGCAAAAATACTGGAATGGTATTTTTATCAAACCAAATACGGGGCGAATCTCTACTATCTATGGTGTACGTCGTTACTATAATGGTAAATTTGCTAAGGATTACTACCATCGCGGTGTTGACTACGCTGGTCCTACGGGTTCACCTGTAGTGGCTCCAGCGGCAGGAAAAGTTGCTTTAGTAGGAAGGGTATCCGAAGGATTTCGGGTTCATGGTAACGTTGTTGGCATTGACCACGGTCAAGGAGTAACCAGTATTTTTATGCATCTGAGTCGCATTAATGTCAAAGAAGGCGATATGGTCAAACCCGGTCAACTGATTGGCGCAGTGGGTTCTACAGGTGCTTCTACAGGGCCTCACTTGCACTGGGGATTATATGTCAACGGTCAATCTGTTGACCCAACACCTTGGCGATATCAAGAATTTAAATAGTAAATTCTTGTGTATTTTTGCCCAAATTGGGCAAAATAAACTGGATTGGTACCGTCCCTCCTTGCTTGGATGGCTTATAAAATATGAGCATTATGAGTATCGAAAAAATTGTGCAACAGTCTCTCCAGGATGGTTATTTAACACCAGCAATGGAAGCAGAAGTCGGGCGAATCTGTGACAATGCCAACGAACTCTCGATCGAAGAGTACATGGCACTCGATCGACTGATGGGGGCGCTGTTGACTGGTGAGGTGATCGCGGTACCACGCAAACAGTTTATTAATGTTATGGAAGAGTTGGTACTGACAGAAGCGATCGCCCGCGTAGCGGAAATTGAAGCTACTAGCGAAACTTCCTTGGATGTTGGAGATATTGCCGCTTACGCCCTCAATCGGCTACCCCCTCTATACGCAACTACCGAAGAAGGTGCTAGCTATCAGCGCCAACACGCCAAGGCAGAACTACAAGAATTAATTGCCCAACAAGTCAGTGAAGCAATCAGCCGTTACCTGGATAGACCGAATTTCTTTCCAGAACGGCAAGTATTGGGTAAAAATACTGGTAATGAAGTTTTGCGCCAAGTCAGTACTTTGCTGCAAGCCTACGCGCCCAATTTTGAGCAGAAATCACAATCTTAAAATAGTTGGTAGTTATTAGTTCGTGGTTGTTTGGAAAAATCAACAACCAACAACTAACAACCAACAACCAACAACCAACAACAAACAACCAACACATAACTATTGACGAACTTCCACTTTTGTGCCTACGCGCACCTGTTGGTACAACATACGCACATCGGGAGTACGCATACGTAAGCAACCGTGGGAAACAGCACTACCGACTAAGCTGTCATCTGGTGTACCGTGAAAACCTATTTTGTTGTGGCCATCTGACCAAAAACCTATCCATCTATCTCCTAGAGGACTATCTATACCTGCTGGGAATACTTTACCTGTGATCGGGTGACGCCAAACAGGGTTGCGTCGCATGTTTTGAATTTCAAAAGTACCTGTGGGTGTTTCCCAGCCTTTTTTACCTATGCCAGTGGGATAACTGGCGATAACTTGATCTTGACGGTGAACATAAACGCGGCGATCGCTTAAATCAACTATTACATGTGTCTGATTGGCTGATGCCAGAACAGTAGAAGGTTTTTGTGGCGTCGAAACCTTAGCCAACAGGGACTGAATCGGGCGAGAGACATTAGCTTTGTGTGTTTCATTGGGTATGAAACTTTTTGGCTTTGTCGATGTATCTGTTGCCGTTGCTACATAAATTCCACTGGTGTCTTGATTTGTGGGAGGTTTCATCAAATCAGAAACATGCCAATGGACAGCGAGAGATAAGAAGCCTGTGCCAAAACAAAGTAACATCGCCATACGCGTTACAGATTCATTTCTTACCGTCGCCATCGTTTATTTTCTCCAAAATTCCCCGTTGACTGAGCCATCAGATCACAACTTTTCTTACCTACTCTAACTTTAATAGAAGCGATTGTGCTGGGTATTTACAGGACTTACTTGACTTCTCCCCTCCTTGAAAGAGAGGGGATTCTGAGAGGATGTTACGCAACGGCATGAATGCACGTTGCTTCACACTTCTCACGATATGCTTTACTCAGGTCGCTGAATACGTCATATCGTTGCGGCAGAGTCAAAGCTGCCCTACCAACCTCGGCTAGGGAAAACCCTAGCTGTGTTGCTACTTTTGCCATGATGTTAGCTCCGCCATTGGCATCAGCCGATGGCGGAGCCAACATGAATGCACTGCGGTACAAGCCACGCTTTACCCGTTTCCCTGATGCTGCTGCCCACCCTTCGGGTTTCTCACCGAATGCAGGTAGGCTGTCACCATCTAGAAACGATGCAGCAGAGGTATAGGCTTCTTCCGTTTCTACAAATGCGATGCCGTACTGTTGCAGTAAATCAGCCAGTCTGTTTTTCAGCCTTGCCGTAGGGATTTGCACAAACTGCTGGTTGTTCTTGGCACCAATATTGATGCCGTCTTTAATGCCAACATTCCAACCAAATACAACCGTCCCAATTCGATTCTTCAGGCACCAGTTGACCACAAATCTTGCAGCCTTATTGATGGCATCGCGCATCTGTCGGTTTCGCTTCTCACAGATGCCTGCTAACTCATCATCCCAATAGTCTTGGGGCTTGCCTTCTTTCAGCGTTGCAACTCGTTTGTTATAGAACTGATTCAGACTCTTGAGCCTACGCCCATCAATAATGAATGACTTGCCGATATTACTTACACAGGTCAGCCAGTTATTCAAACCTGGGTCAATGCCTAGCACTTTATTGGGCTTAATTTCCGCCTTCTTAGGTTGCAACCGATAGGCGAACTCAGCATAGAAACATCCATTGCGAGGCAAGATTCGTAGTTCCTTGATGCTGTCAAACTTCAGGTTAGACGGCATCGGGATGGTGAAGGAATCAATACCAAACCAGACTTTACAGAGCTTGCCTAACGGAACCCGAATCATGCCATCTTCCAGTCTCAATGCCGGATTCGGGTCTGACTACTGCCAAACCTCCTTTCGTGCGATAGTCAGGCATTTTAGGCTTCCCACGCTATTTTCTATAACAAGAGTGCAACGTTCGTGGCAGGGTGTAAGGGTGTAGGGGTATAGGGATATAAAGGTTATTGACACCTTGCTTGAACTCCTTGCCCATACCATTGATTTTTGGTTTTCATGCGTAAGTCCTGATGTATTTACAGTTAGTTAATTACTGAAAAACTTTTCAGATTCTCTTGTAAATCAATTACCAAAAATTTACAAACATTTAGCAGTTCCATTATGAATTTGTTCATACTCATGGGCAAACTAGGGCTATACAGATATTGCCATTGCCTAATTTTGCAAAAATCCGGGTGAGAATTTCATAGATACTCCCTGGAACCGAATAGGTACAACAGGCAATCATTTTAAGTGGTGTTCATGGTGTGGTTGGGAGTAAATATTATGTTAGAAAAACTATTGTTAGCAATAACGATTACGTTTTCCCTCAATTTATTTCTGCAAGTTCGCCCACCAGAAGAGTCTAATAGTGGCGCTAATTTACAGCAGTTAAAAGAATCAGCACCTGTTATTTTGGTGAGGTTGCCACAAAAGTGATGGGTAATAGGTAATGGGAAATGGGTAATGGGTATGAATCAGTTAACAGTGACCAGTTTTATTTGATAACTGAATTTAGTTGTCTCCCTTGTCCCCGATCCCTGATCCCTGATTTCATATATCATAAAAAAATATTTTTGGCAATAGTAGGTATTCAGTGATGATTGGTGTCACAAAGATACGTAACGTCACTGTGTCTAACAAAGATGTATCTGCAAAGGTATCCTGTGTTCCAGTCATAAATCCGTCACTCATACAAGGAACTTCCGGCAGATAAGTAGGTCTAATAGATAGGGATGATTTACAGCCAGTACGATCTATGAGCGAATCGATTACTGTATCCTGGTCAACTGTTGATGCAAGACTTTCGGAAGCATCAGTGCAAGTTGACAAACTTTCTAACCACGATTTAATTTTACGCTGTCAGACTGGACTGCGCCCAGATCGTGCTGCATTTGCAGAACTACTGCGTCGTTATCAATCCCAAGTCGATAGGGTATTGTATCATTTGGCCCCTGATTGGTCTGACAGAGCGGATCTCGCTCAAGAAGTTTGGATTCGGGTCTATCGCAATATTCACCGATTGCAAGAACCGTCTAAATTTCGGGGTTGGTTAAGCCGCATTGCCACTAACTTGTTCTACGACGAGTTACGCAAACGTAAGCGAGTTGTCAGTCCTGTTTCGCTGGATGCTCCCCGTTCGGTAGACGACGGCGAAATGGATTGGGAAATTGCAGGAGATACTCCTGGACCAGAGGAAGAACTCACAACTAGGGAGTTTTATGAGCAATTGCGAGATGCGATCGCGGATTTGCCTGAGGTATTCCGTACAACTATAGTGCTAAGGGAAATTGAGGGTATGGCATACGAAGAAATTGCCGAAATCACAGGAGTTTCCTTAGGAACAGTCAAATCGAGAATCGCCAGAGCTAGAGCCAGGTTGCAATCGCAGTTACAACCTTATCTTGGTTCCTAGTTTAAAGTTCTACCTTTGATTAATGGCAGATTTTTATATTTCATTAAGGTTTATTAAGATTATGGAAACTGCTTCTGCCATCAAGAAAAACAGGAGAAATAATGATCAACTGGGGCCGAGTACGCTATGTTTACCCGTGCATGAATTGGTAATAATGTTAAGATGACTACTGATTCTCATTTGAACGACCATTCCCACTTGCAATTAAATATCGATTTGCCAGATGGGGAGGCAGAGCATACCAATGAATTAACGGGTGCTATGGATATGGTGAAGCGCGATCGCTTCGAGTTATTGAGTGCTTATCTTGATGGAGAAGTGACAGCTGCCGAACGTAGGCAAGTAGAAGAACTACTGGCAAACGATCAGGCGGTGAAGTGCTTGTATGCACGGCTTTTGAAATTGCGTCAGGGCTTACGAACTATGCCCGTACCGCAGTCACAGCCAGTGGAAGAAACTGTTGAACGAGTTCTATCTCGTTTACGTCGTCGCCGTGCGCGTTTGGGCTTGATCTGGGGAGGTACAGCGATCGCTGCGATGCTGATTGGTGCAGTATCTGGGTTATTACCAGGTGGGAAATTAACCCCACAACTAGCAAAAGCGCCTGCAACAGAACAGGCGCAACTAGCCAAGCCAGAAAATATTGCTGCTGCACCATTAATTGTTTCTATTAACAATCCTATTCTGCCAATTCCAAAAGCAGCAGAAACTGCTCCAGAAGAGCCAGCTAACCTGGATAAGCAGTTACAACCGTTAAGTATAGAAAACGAATATCATTAAGAATTATGAATGATGAATTATGAATGATAAAAAAAATTCATAATTTAGAATTCATAATTTATTTGGTTAGTCCACCAACCATCGGCTTGGTAAATACCTCCCAACTGATCAACCATTTCTGGTGTCATCAAGTAAACCCAAGCCCAACCAAGAAAGCGTCCTTGTAAATCATATATTTGTATTTGTTGGCGATTATATAAATTTTCCGAAACAGGTCTGGTGGGGTGGTAATCTTCCAGTTCATCTAGTTCAACTAGAACATCTGGACAATTAAATTCTAGTAAATACCCGTAGACATAATTATCCCCCGATGTCATGGCTGGGTAGCCTTGGGGTAGAGCAAACAATCTGCCTAGTGCATAAGCTTTAGTCGCATTTACCACTTTGCGATCGCAGTAGATATTATAATTAGCTTCTCCTGGTTTGAGGGTGCCATAAACAAACACCCGTAGCAAATCAGAAGATTTTTCCTCTAATTCAATCATTGCTTATTTCAACCAACCTGTTCGTCTGCTTACCATCATCTAAAATATGTAGGCAGACTATGGTTAAAGTCCAGTAGGAGAGTTTTTGTTGTGGATTCCCGATATAACCCAACCGCGATTGAGGAAAAATGGCAAAAGACATGGAATGAACTTGGCTTAGATAAAACTTCCCCAGACACCAATAAGCCAAAATACTACGCCCTGTCCATGTTCCCCTATCCATCGGGCAGCCTGCATATGGGTCACGTCCGTAATTATACAATTACCGATGTGATTGCCCGCCTCAAGCGAATGCAAGGGTATCGGGTATTGCATCCGATGGGTTGGGATGCCTTTGGTTTGCCCGCAGAAAACGCCGCCATTGATCGGGGTGTTCCCCCCTTGAAGTGGACTTATCAAAATATTGACCAGATGCGGCAGCAATTGCAATGTCTGGGTTTATCAATTGATTGGGATTGTGAAGTTGCCACCTGTTCACCAGACTATTACAAATGGACACAGTGGATTTTCTTACAGTTTTACCAAGCAGGGTTAGCTTACCAAAAAGAAGCAGCCGTGAATTGGGACCCCATCGATCAAACAGTATTGGCAAACGAACAAGTAGACAGCGAAGGACGTTCCTGGCGTAGTGGGGCGAAAGTTGAACGCAAATTGTTGCGGCAGTGGTTTTTCAAAATTACTGACTACGCCGAAGAATTGTTGAATGACTTGGAAAAATTACCAGGTTGGCCGGAACGTGTCAAATTGATGCAAGCCAACTGGATTGGCAAATCTACAGGCGCGTATTTAGAATTTCCCATTGTGGGTAGTTCCGAAAAAATTGGTGTGTATACTACCCGTCCAGATACAGTTTACGGCGTTAGTTACGTAGTATTAGCACCAGAACACCCGTTGACACAATTGGTGACAACAGCTCAACAGCAAGCAGCAGTAGCAGCGTTTGTCAAGGAAGTCAGCAACCAAAGCGAATTGGAACGCACTGCTGAAGATAAGCCCAAGCGGGGTATTCCTACAGGTGGTAAAGCAATTAACCCCTTTACAGGGGAAGAAATTCCCATTTGGATCGCTGATTATGTCCTGTACGAGTACGGTACAGGTGCAGTCATGGGTGTACCAGCGCACGATGCCCGAGATTTTAAATTTGCCAAGGAACAGAATTTACCCATCAAAGTGGTAATTGTTCCAGAAGGAGGCGATGCATCAGCACCATTAGAGGCAGCTTACACCGAACCAGGAATTTTGGTGAATTCTAGTCAATTCAATGGCATGAATTCCACCGATGGCAAAAAAGCAATAGTAGAATATGCCGAAAAACAAGGCTTTGGCAAAGAACGGGTACAGTATCGCTTGCGGGATTGGTTGATTTCCCGACAACGTTACTGGGGCGCGCCCATCCCCATCATCCACTGTCCCAACTGTGGTGCAGTACCTGTTCCCGATCAAGACTTGCCCGTAAAATTACCAGAAGATGTAGAATTTACCGGACGTGGTGGTTCGCCTTTGGCTAAATTGTCAAGCTGGGTGAATGTACCTTGTCCCAACTGCGGTACACCAGCCAAGCGGGAAACCGACACGATGGATACGTTTATTGATTCATCATGGTATTTCTTGCGGTTTACTGATGCTAAGAACGAACAGCAAATTTTCGACTCTGCTAAGGTAAACGACTTAATGCCCGTGGATCAATATGTGGGTGGAATTGAACACGCGATTTTGCATTTGTTGTATTCGCGGTTCTTTACCAAAGTATTACGGGATAGAGGCTTGTTGAACTTTGACGAACCCTTCCAACGCTTGTTAACTCAAGGAATGGTGCAGGGTTTGACTTACTTCAATCCCAATAAATCTGGTAAAGATAAATGGGTTCCCTCCCATCTTGTTGATCCTAACGATCCCCGCGATCCCCAAACCGGTGAACCACTCCAACGCATCTACGCCACTATGTCCAAATCAAAAGGCAATGGTGTAGCGCCGGAAGATGTGATTAATAAATACGGTGTTGATACCGCCCGGATGTTCATCTTGTTCAAAGCACCACCAGAAAAAGACTTGGAGTGGGATGAAGCAGACGTAGAAGGGCAATTCCGTTTTTTGAATCGAGTTTGGCGCTTGGTGACAGAGTTTGCTGGCAATCAGTCATCAGCAAAAATAGATCAATCAAAAATCCAAAATCCAAAATCCAAAATCGAAAAAGACTTGCGACGGGCAATTCACACGGCGATCAAAGAAGTCAGTGAAGACGTAGAGGACGAGTATCAATTCAACACCGCCATTTCAGAATTGATGAAGCTGAGTAATGCCCTCACTGATGCTAATTGTAAAGACTCGCCAGTATACACAGAAGGTATTCAGACTTTAGTTGTCCTGCTGGCACCTTTTGCACCCCACATCGCCGATGAATTATGGCATTTATTGGGTAACACCAACTCAGTTCATACCCAAACCTGGCCTAAGTATGATTCAGCAGCATTGGTTGCCGATGAAATTAACTTAGTGATTCAGATTATGGGTAAAACTCGCGGTGCGATTCCAGTTCCTGCACAAGCAGACAAAGCAGAGTTGGAAAAGTATGCGCTGGAATCCGAAGTTGGCAAGCGCTACCTCGAAGGCAAAGAAATTAAAAAGGTGATTGTAGTACCTGGTAAGTTAATTAATTTTGTTCTTAGTTGATGGTTGGTGGTTGTTTGGAAAAATCAACAATCAACTACTAAGTTTTTCGTTGATGGTTGGTGGTTGTTTGGAAAAATCAACAATCAACTACTAAGTTTTTCGTTGATGGTTGGTGGTTGTTTGGAAAAATCGATATAGCGCTTTCTCGTATTGGTGAAGTACAGCTTAATCGGTGTGTATCTGTGTTCATCTGTGTTCGTTTTTGATCTTGTATTGCATCCAATCCAAAACTGCTATACCTAACAACCAACAACCCTACCCTGACGGGAAGCCACTACCCTGCCTTAAGCCCTCCGGGTACTCTACGAGAAGCCGGGCTTCGCCCGTCTACGGGGGTTCGCAATCGTGACGGAAACCGCCAAGACTGCGACCCCCTCACCGCTTCGCGTCTACGTGTCTACGGGTTCGCCAGTCCCCCTACCCTTACCTTAAGCCCTCCGGGTTCGCAGTGGCTCATGGGGGACTCACCGGCCCCCACGACCGACAGGGAGTGGGGATTGGGGGAGAACCCCCTGCGTAAGAGTCGCTGTCTCACCGCTTCGCGTCTACGTGACGGAGACCGCCTTTTTGGGGGGCTGGTCTCACCAACAACCAACAATTTATGATACGTAAAAGCGCTTGAGTAATTTTGCGAACTCAAGCGCCTTTTATATATTTCTATACCAAATCACTTATTTGATGCAACATTTGATATTCGTAATAACCTTTAATTTAAGGGGTATTACGAAAATGACTTGTGGCAAACATATGGTGAAGTGGTATCACTCCTTGCACAAAATAAGAATATCTTTTCTGGTATAAAACGCGGTCTTGGGTAAGTGACAGTTTCTAAACTGACACTAGTATAACTAAGCAGCAAATGATTGCAAATTAAGCCAAATGTATGGCATTACCCCGCTTGACCCTCAGCACAATATGGTATAAGAACATGCTCGTAACCATTGTCAATTGTTACAAAAAGTGTGAGCCTTCGTGAGTAAGATCAGAAACCCATATGAAAATTTTTGTACCAGGACGCCTGTGTATATTTGGTGAACATAGTGATTGGGCGGGAGGATACCGCCATCTCAACCCTGAATTGGAAATAGGCTACACGTTGCTGGTAGGTACGAATCAGGGGCTGTATGCACAAGTGAAGCCTCATCCCAATCAATTAATTCTTGGTACCTCCCTTGGTGATGGAACTCGTAAATCCCTAACTCTACCAATGGAAGCGCAGGCTTTGCTAGCAGAAGCTAGAAAGGGTGGATTTTTTAGTTATGCTGCTGGTGTTGCTTATCAATTTTTAGTAGGGGCGCATAACTGTACTGGGGGAATAGAAATTGACAATTACCTAACTGATTTACCGATTCAAAAAGGGCTGTCATCGAGTGCAGCTATTTGCGTATTAGTGGCGAGGGCTTTTAATCTGGTATATGACTTAAAGATGTCGATCCAAGAAGAGATGGAGTTTGCCTATCTCGGAGAGATTACCACCCCTTCTTGTTGCGGACGGATGGATCAAGCTTGTGCTTACGGTAATCGTCCCATTGCTATGATCTTTGATGGTACCCGTACAGAGATCATCGAACTTAGTGTTCCCAAGGATTTGTTTTTTGTCATAGTGGATCTTGGTGCTAGCAAAAATACTCAAGTAATTCTTAGCAAACTTAATCAGTGTTATCCTTTCGCCACCAATACAGTGCAAGCGAATGTGCAAAAATATCTGGGTTCTATCAGCTATCAAATTACTCAAGCCGCCATTAACGCCTTACAAACAGGCGATGCAGAACAAATTGGTACTCTAATGAGACAAGCACAGGTAGAATTTGACAAGCATTTGATTCCGGCTTGTCCTGAGGAGTTAACAGCACCAGTCTTACATCAATTGCTGAATTATGCACCGATTCAACCTTATATTTTAGGTGGGAAAGGTGTTGGTTCCCAAGGTGATGGCACAGCACAATTTATTGTCAAAGACAAAGAAAATCAACAAAAAGTAATTGAAATCATTGAAAGATATTTCCCACACATGCAATGTTTACAACTGACTATTTATGCCGAAAAATCAAATTAAAAAAGCTGTAATACCTGCTGCTGGGTTTGGTACTCGCTTATTTCCTGCTACTAAAGTTGTGAAAAAAGAACTTTTCCCTATAGTTGATAAAGATGGTAGGGCCAAACCTGTAATTCAGCTAATAGTTGAAGAAGCAATTAGTGCTGGAATCGAAGAAATTGGCATTGTTGTACAACCGGAAGACAAAAGAGTTTTTATTGATTTATTTAAATATCCACCCAAAGCTGAACTGTTTGAAAAACTATCACCAGAAAATCAAAAACATAGTAAACACATTGTAGATTTAGGTGACAGAATCAAATTTTTGTCACAAAAAGAACAAGCAGGCTATGGACATGCTGTATATTGTGCTAAAGAATGGGTAAATGATCAACCATTTTTACTGATGTTAGGCGACCATATTTACGCATCAGATATCAAGAAATCTTGTGCGCGTCAAGTCTTAGAGGTTTATGCACAGCAAAATCAAAGTGTTGTTGGTTTAACAACAATACCAGCAGAAATTATTCATAAAGCTGGTTGTGTCACAGGAGTTTGGCAAAAACATAATTCTATTCTTTCGTTAACACAAGTTTACGAAAAACCAACTGTTGAATACGCGCGTCAGCATTTGCGTGTGGAAGGAATAGCAGAGAATGAATTTTTATCTATTTTTGGGTTGTATGCACTGACACCAAGGATTTTTGATTTTCTCGAAGATAATATTAATAATAACTTTCGAGAACGTGGCGAATTTCAATTAACAACCTGTCTAGAAAAAGTACGTCAAGTAGAGGGAATGATCGGATATGTTGTGCAAGGAAAAAGTTTTGATATTGGGATGCCTGATGCTTATTTACAGACGCTAATTGATTTTAGAAATAGGTAATAATAAAAGTGGTAATCAACAATGGCAATGAAGTTAGCAAAAGTCGTTCCCTTCGGGCGATCGCTTGATGAATATGTGCAAATGTTCAATCTCACGAAATCAGATTTGCACAAGCGAATTTTGGGTGTCG
The DNA here is from genome assembly GCF_000317205.1 of Fischerella muscicola PCC 7414. GTDB lineage: Bacteria > Cyanobacteriota > Cyanobacteriia > Cyanobacteriales > Nostocaceae > Fischerella > Fischerella muscicola. The sequence continues at coordinate 41,372 of NZ_AJLK01000127.1, forward strand.
GCGATGGCCCAGCTAGTTTCAATGCAGAAGCTACAAAAATAGGTGTACACGTCACTTCTATTGACCCAATATATCAATTTAGTAGTGATGAAATACTAAAAAGATTTAATGAAGTTGTTGATAATATCATTGACCAAGTAAAAGCAAGTCCTGATGACTGGATTTGGTCTTATCACAAATCCCCTGAAGATTTACGATGGAATCGAGTACGAGCAATCAATAAATTTATCAGTGATTATGAGCAGGGAAAACAAGAAAAAAGATATCAAGTTGGTGAACTACCAAAACTGAATTTTCAAGAGAAAGAATATGATATAGCTTTATGTTCACATTTTCTCTTTTTGTACTCAGATCATCATGATTACCAATTCCACTTTGATGCCATTAAGGAGATGTTGAGAGTTAGTCAAGAAGTACGGATTTTTCCTCTGCTGACTCTGATGTTGCAACGTTCGCCATATCTCGATCGCATCACCCAAGAATTACAAGAACTAGGATATACAGTTTCAATTGTCAAAGTAGAATACGAACTACAAAAAGGTGGCAATGAAATGTTGTGGATTCGGTAAATACAAGGGCATTACTATTGAACTTCTCCCTGTACGAATATACTAAATAGACCTCAAAGGCTTGTATTGACTTAAGTCCAAGGCAAACTATCAAATGAAGTTATTCAAATAAACGTATGTCATCTACACCCCAAGTTGCACCTTTTAGCCCCAGTCCAGCAAATCAGCAAACCATTGGCATTGCAGTTGTCGGTACAGGGTTCGGTCAAAAAGTTCATATCCCCGGATTCCAAGCACATCCCCGTACCCAAGTGGTTGCTGTTTATCACCGAAATACAGAAAAAGCCCAAGCGATCGCCCAAGCCCAAAATATCCCCTATGCTTGTGATGCGATCGCAGATATTGTTTCTTTAAAGGAAGTCCAAGCAGTCAGCATCGCGACACCACCGTTTCTCCACTACGAAATGGCTAAGGAAGTTTTGCAAGCTGGGAAACATTTATTACTAGAAAAACCTGTAACTTTAAACGTAGACGAAGCTAAAGAACTTTATTTTTTAGCAAAATCAAAAGGCGTGATTGCCACTGTAGATTTTGAATTTCGGTTTGTACCCGGTTGGCAATTATTCTCGGAACTGTTATCACAAGACTATGTTGGCAACAAACGTTTAATTAGAATTGATTGGTTGGGTTCCTCCCGCGCTGATGCTTCTCGTCCTTGGAACTGGTATTCACAAAAAGATAAGGGTGGTGGTGCGTTAGGTTCTTTGGGTTCCCATACTTTTGATTATATTAACTGGTTATTTGGCCCTGTACGCAGATTAAGCGCCCATTTGACTACTGCAATACCCCAACGTCCAGACAGCAATACAGGTGAATTACAGCCAGTAAATAGCGATGACACCTGCATGTTGATGCTGGAATTAGCAGATGGGACACCTTGCCAAATTTCTATCAGTGCGGTTGTACATGCACCCCGTACTCATTGGTTGGAAGTGTATGGCGATCGCGGTACTCTAGTTTTAGGTAGCGAAAATCAAAAAGACTACATTCATGGTTTTCGTGTTTGGGCATCTCAGCCTGGTAAACAATTAACAGAAATCGAAATTCCTAATAGATTAATCTTTCCGAAAAATTATGCCGATGGTCGGATTTCTGCATTCCTGAGAGTTGTAGATCAATGGGTACAAGGAATTGATCAAGGAGAAGAAGTAGTTCCGTCCTTGCGAGAAGGTGTTTATTCTCAATTATTGATGGATTTATCCCATGAATCAAATATGAAATCAAACTGGGTTGATGTGCCTAGTTTGGAAGAGATTTTGGGGATTTGATGGCTTACGAACACAGATTCACACAGATGGGTTATCGGTGTTCATCGGTGTTTATCTGTGTTCGAGTTTTTTCAGATTGTGGGGAAGTTGGAGGAATAAGAATTATCGAACACCGTGCAAGGCGATAAACACAGATGGGTTATCGGTGTTTGATTTCAACAAAAATCAAATTTTCTTGCCACCCTATAATGCCTATTTTTAGTTACAAACTAGCCTTGAGTTGGCGCAATTGACTCTTCAAATGATCCAATCTACTTTGCCATTGATTTTTCCTAACAGGTGCGGGGATATCTGCTAGGGGTAAAGCTGGATTTAAGTTGCGGTAATATTGCCAAATTTCCCAATAAGGACAACCAGGTTGGATGCGAATACCTGCCCAATGTAGATATTGTAGTGGTTGATTTAATGTCGGATCAAATAGTACGTGTTCCTTAATTTGAAAATTGGGAGTTCCTGCCCAATTTCCTGGTGCTTTGCCCTCACGGCGGACGATGTTAAAACGGCGAGGAATTCGCTTGAGGAGCATGTAGTTAATGATTGGTTGATCAGAAGTTTTTTGAGAGAAATCAAAGTATTCTGGATGAACTGCACATTCAACGAAAGTTTCATATAAATCCTGTTTGGAAATGAAATTTTTTTTAGCGCCCCAGAAACCACCATTAAAAATGTCTTTTAGTTCATTTTCAGTAAATACTTTTTCTTCTATTACTTTGGAAGTAAAGACATTCTGAATACCGCCCAAGTGTTGATAATCACAACAAATAAAATCTACATGATTTAAATATTTGAGATTATCAATAATTTTTTCAAAGACGACAATATCTGTATCAATGTACAAAAATTCATCAAAGGGACCAAACCAACAAGCCTGCTTCCGGAATTGATTAGGACGAGCAAAAAATTTATCTCCAAAGGTTTCATGTAATTTATTAGAAAGTCGGTCGATAAACTCTAAATCTTCGTAGATTCCAACTTGATAATGTTTGCTGAGAGTGTTAGCGATATTGTGATAATTTTCATCATAAGGAATCATGATAATTGGTGTTTCTTGGTCATATAATCTAATACTATTGAGGAGTGCGATCGCATAATCAATGACCTTATCATTGGCAATAATATAAATTCCCCGAGTCATGAAATTACACCTCAACTTTTATACCTAACTTTCTTAAAAATCGTGTTGTTAAACTTGGTGGTGCATTGTAAGCTCTGGCTTTAGTAGTAAACTTGGGTTGTTGTTCTGGCTCATGCAAATAGCGATAGTGTAAGAAAATATCCCGATAGGGAAAATCAATATTTTCACCATCACAAACTCTATTAAAAAGTTTGGAAGATAAACCAATATAATGCAGATAAGTTAATCTATTGCCCTGATCATAGAGAACATTATTGCGATTCTCAAATTGTGGAGAAGTTACGCAACAGCCAGTAGCTTGAGTTGCAGGTAAATTGAGCGAAAAGTTATAAAATGAGACATTTGCTCTCATTCTCATATAGTTGAGAACAGATTGATTGGGAGCAGCCATATATAAAACATCTGATTCCCCTTCATTTAATTTAGTCAGCAACCAATCTCTTTGTTCTGGGGGAAATATCCCTCGCTTAGAAGCGTAAAAACCAGAACAGAAAATTTCTGAGTCAATCTGCTGTTGACTAAATATCTCTAAAAGTTTGGGAGATTTTAAGTTGTAGATATGAGCAGGGTCTTTATACTGAAAGTCATAAACAACAAAATCATGATGATCCAACTGCTCAAAAATAAAATCTAGAGGCTGCATGACCAACGTATCAGCATCTAAATAGATAAACTTTTCAAATATGCTCTCTGGATCAAAAGCACAGTAACGGCGATTTTCTCCCACTCTGTAAAACTTTTTAATCCCTCGTTCTTGCCAAGTTTGGATAGCAGTTGGATGAGATTGCCATACTTGCAAAGAAAATTCTTCCCAACAAGCAAAAATATCAGGATCTTCTAGCAGAGTAACATTCTTTCGCGATGCAACTTCGCTCCGGACTTTATCTACTTGATCATTATAAGCAATCACACATACAGGCACATCTGCACCAGCGTTAACTTCTATGCTGTTAAGTAATGCCACCAATTGGTTATAAACTACATCATTAGCTAAAGTATAAATTCCATTTTTCATTTTTTTAGCCTTGTTGTTTCACAAAATTCGATATCCAATTGAGCAAATTTAATTCGTGTAAAATAATTTGACGAGCCTCAGCGATAGCCTCTTTTGCTTCATACCAAGCATCAGGAGTTGCGGTGATTTCTTGAATATAGGCAATACCTTTTTCATCTAAGCTAGGTAAGCGTAAAAAACTACCGGGTGGTAATAACTTATCGGCAGCTGAACCACCGTAATAAATTGGTAAACACCACGCTAAAAGTGCGTCCCATAATTTTTCACTTACATACCAATTATTGCCACTATAATTTTCAATCGCCAGATTGTAATAGTACGGAGCCATACCATACCATTTGTTACCTAACTCGCCTGATGATTTTGTCCAGTTAGGTAAATCTCGTCCGTAGAAATCTACTTTAATTCCACTTGATTGTAAAGACTTTAAAAATTCTAAGCGCTGGCGATGGTTAGCAGTACGGCTAATTCCAGAAGTAATCCAACTGCAACTAGATATTTTTTCTGGTGGTGGCATTTCATGCAAATCTCGAAAAGAATTGGCATGATACCAAATAGCATGCATATAATCAGGAGTTGGAGCAAAATCATCAGGCCCTGATACGTAACCACAATACTTTTGCGCTTCTTGGTAAGCTAATTTGTGTTTTTCTACAACTTCATCTAAAGGTGGTTCACGTAGTAAATAAATGATTCGCTCTTTGGGAACTCCACGCAGAAAAGTTTCGATTTTGACTTCTGATTTTTGTGGTTTACGAAATCTATCTAACCAAGATTTTTTTGGGGGAGTTTTGGGAAAATTAAACTGATACATTAATAAAAAATCTGGTTGGGTTGCCAGTGCTTGCATTTGTATATTTCCCCAAACACCAAATGGATGGGGTGTTTGTTGCCATAGCCAATCGCCTTGTTTTTCTAGTGCGCGATAGCTGCTAATCATGCCAATTGTTTTCATAGTAGTTAGTAGATTAGTAAATATTTTCTCTCTGTGTCCTCTGTTTCTCTGCGGTTTAAAATTTATTTATTGAACCACATGAGGCAAGAGAGAACGCAGAGGTAAGAGTTAGTGAGTAACTAATTCAGGGTGTAGAGATTCGTCAACGTAACTCAGGATTTTGGCAGCACGATTTTCCCAGGAAAATTGTTTAACAAACTCGATAATTTCTGGGTATCCTTTTTCTTTGCGAGGATATGTTTCTAGTACCTGCTTTAATGCTGCGGCAAATTTACTTGGATTATCTGGTTCACACCAAGCAGCGATCGCGTTAGTATTTTTAAACTCCATTAATGAAGGAATTTCTGTTGCCACAATCGGATTGCCAGAGGCTAAATAATCAAATAACTTCATTGGAGATGTAAAAGTTGCAGCAGGCCCAGAACAGTGGGGATGAGCTAAAACATCAGCTGCTTGCAGTAAGGATGCTAAATCTTTGTGCAGAATATAACCTAAAAAGCTAATGTTATCTACCTGTTTTTGTTGCGCTAATTGCTGATAGTAAGCAACTTCTTTTTCATCGCCTCCGGCACAGACAAATTCAATATTAGTTAATTCTTTAGCAACATCAATTAAAATATCAATGCCTTTAAATTGTCTTAATGCTCCCGAATAAACTACTAGTTGTTTTCGCCCATTTTTGAGTAGTTTTTGTCGCCAGAGAGCAGCTTTTTCTGGTTGCCTTTCCATAAAAAAGCGGTTATAGCCATTATGTAATTTAATTACTTTTTCTGGCGGCATTCCTTTGACAATCATGTCGTCGCGGATGGTATCGGCTACTGTGATGGCTAATTGAAATAACGGATGACTCACGATTTCTGGTTCAAATTTTTTATCCTCATGATGATGGTGTTCGTAAATAACTGGGATGCCATGTTTGATGGCAGCTTTGATAAAATTCCAGTTCCAAGCATGAACAAGTTTAGTTTGGGAAAGAATATGAAATGGAAAATAGTATTTGGTGGCGATGGTATTAGAATTAGTTAATTTTCCTTTGATATGATCTACAGGCCAAGGCATTGGCAAAGGTGCTATTTTTAGCCTTTCTTGTAGGTTGTAGTATTTAATCAGTTTTGCTGATGCTTTTCTGGGTCGGAAAGGACGAATTAAATTTAAAGGATTGAGTGCAGATAATCCTTTAGAGGGATAAGCTAAAACAGTTGCATAACCCAAATTAGCTGCTCCATTAGCTGCGTTGGTAGATTGAACTAAACTCGCTCCTGGTTTGGGAATTTCATCTACTAAAAAAAAGACGTAATATTTTTGAGTATTTTCCATAATTATTTAACTTTAATTGTATTTTCAAAATTTTCTAAATTATTCAGAAAATGTATGGCAGATTGCAGCGCTTTTTCAATAAATTCATTTTCTCTATGAGAATTATTGTCTAGTAAACGCAAATAATTAACTATTTGATCGCTATCTGTATGAAACTCTTTGGCAATATGAACTATGTTGGGATATTGGGTATTTGCATCTTGGGTTTGCCATTTTGTTTCTAGGCTAACCATATCGTCAATCACATCAATAATATTGAGAATTTTCAAAGCAGATTTATAAGCATCTGCAATTAATTCCTGTCTTTCTTGGGGGTTGTCTGCTAAGTTGTCAACCAATAACAGCAGAAACCCAATCATTGAATTGAGACGTGTGCGAATTTCGTGGGAGATGCGAATTAAACCTTCTTGGTGTTTGCTGGTAGATTCTTGTTGTTCACCAAACTGCATTGAGTATAGGCGGGAGTAATGACCATTTTTTTGTAAAAGTTCTTCATGAGTTCCCACCTCTACTACTCGTCCTTGATCTAAGACGGCGATTTGATCAGCTTTTTGCACGGTAGACAAGCGGTGTGCAATTACCAAGGTGGTACGATCGCGACTTAAATCATCTATCGCTTCCTGTACTAAACGTTCAGAAACTGTATCTAAGGCGCTGGTAGCTTCATCTAAAATGAGTATTTCGGGATTTTGTAATAAGGCCCTGGCGATCGCCAGACGCTGTTTTTGTCCTCCTGATAACATCACACCGCGATCACCAATCAATGTATCAAATCCTTGAGGTAATTTACTAATAAATTCGTAAGCATTAGCCTGCTTAGTGGCAGTAACAATTTCATCATCGGTGGCATCAGTACGTCCGTAAGCAATGTTGTTTCGCACCGAATCATTAAACAAAAACGTGTCTTGACTAACAATTCCCATCCCTTTGCGTAGAGATGTAATTTCAAATTCCCGTATATCAATGTCATCAATGGTTATAGAACCGGAAATCGGATCATAAAATCTCGGTAAAAGGTCTGCTACAGTTGATTTTCCTGCTCCAGAACTACCTACTAAAGCTAAAGTTGTGCCACGCGGTAGATATAAATCTACGTCCTTGAGTACCATTTTTTCATGACCAGGGTAGGCAAAAGAAATATGGTTAAAACTAATACCTTTATTTAAATTTTTATAAGTAATACTACCATTTTTCATTAAAGGCTTATCATCCCGACGGAGAAAATCGGCAGTTACTTCAACGCTGCTGGTTGCATTAGCAAAACTATTGCGGAGAGTATTTAACTGAGAAATGAGTGGTAATAATCGCAGTAAGATTAATAAATAAGTGAGTAAAACAGTTGAGAGTGAAGCAATTTTTTCTTGAAAAAATGTGCGACTTAAAATCACTATTAACAAGAGAGCAACAACTCCCATCACCTCACTAATCGGTGCGATCGCCTCGGAATTCATTTGAGAGCGAAAGTCAGCTTTTTCACGTTCCCGAATAAATTCTTTAATGCGTTGATATTCTCTTTTTTCATTACCTGTTGCTTTAACTAATCTAATACCACTGAGAATTTCTAGAATCGCAATTGAATACGCTTTTGACATTTCACTCAGTAGTTTACCAAAAGTTCGAGAACGAGCAATTACATACTGATTAATCAACGTCACAAAAGACAACAAAATCGTAGCAGCAATAGTTAATTGCCAAGAAATCGAGATTAGTAAAGCGACAAAAACTAAAATAGTAATTCCTAGAATCACTAACTTAACTGTATTGCTAATCGTAGTAGCAGCGCGACCAATTTCTCCACCAAGTCGATTAATTAAATCACCAACTTTCATCTTGGCGTAATAATCTATGTCTATTTCTAGTAATAGCTGTACACCTGCTTCTCGCATGTCAGAAGTCAAGCGACGTGATAAATAGCTAGATGTCAAGGAACTAGCGTAACTAGCTAAATTTTTTAAAAAAATTATTAGTATAATTACCCCAGCCATTAGCCACAAGCGATTATTTTCTGACATGTTATCAAACGGAGAAGTAATCGCTTTGAGAATGGGAGGAGCGCTGCTAAAGTCTACTTCTTGTCCCACAATTTTTAAAATTACAGGCACAATTAAAGCTGTACCTACCCCGTTAAACAAAGCTCCAGAAAATCCTAATATTATTGTTAGGAAAATCAGACCTGGATAGGGTTTAGCAAATCTGAGTAGTAGTTTACGAGTAGACATTGGGGACTTAAATTAAAATATACTCATTCTTAACATGATTTCTGATTGAATTTTTGAAACAGCTAAAAAGTGAAAATAATCAAAAAAATAATTATGATGTTGCTGTTCCGTATTTATACGGTTGCACCCTAATCAATTTTAGATTTTGGATTGAATAATTCCAAACCTCATCAAATTTTAAAATGCCTACTATAAATAACTACAACCGAGCAATTACCGATTTTAAGCTAGATGCCATTGCCTCTAAACTATATTTTTCTATACACCTTTGTCTGGCTCTTTTTCCACGTTCATTTGCTGCATCTAAATCTTGAAATATCAATTGAATTTGCTCGGCAATTTCTTCGGGAGAACCAGGCGCAGCTAAATAACCTGTTCCCCCTAAAATATTGGGAATATCTCCTACTTTTGTTGATAATACTGGTTTAGCCATTGCCATTCCATCTGTTATTTTCAGAGGGAATTGAGCGCGAGTTTCTGGAGTATCTCGTTGGGGAACAACCACAATATCAGCAGCAGCTACTACATCTGGCATCACATCTGCGGAAAATTTTGGTAGTTTAATCATCCAACGTCCCCATTGCTGTTGAAGTTGGCGATCGTAATCATCGTAGGGACTACCACCCACAATTACAAGTTTTAAATCAGACTGATTGATTTTTTCTAGTGCCATAAGAATATCTTCTAGACCTTTATAAGGTCTTGGCGCACCAGGAAACATCAAAATTTTATATCCTGATAAACCATAACGATTTCTACTAGCATTACTGTCATATCGGGATGGATCAAATAAAGAGGTATCTTTTCCATTAGGAACAAACGTACCTCCAAATCGTTGCTGCAAAAATTGATTATGTACAGTTACAGCATCAGCCTGATTAATCAAAGCTTCCATCCATTTCAAATACAAAGGATGATAAGGTGATCTTAAAGCACCATTTGATTTCAATAAATCTCTAGCAAACTGTTTGAGCGTAGGACGATATTGCCAACTATCGCCACCGTGCCAACTCATTTCCCAATCATCAATATCTACAATTACAGGTCGTCGAGTATAGAGTTTTTTTAAAAGTGCAACACCATAACTAGCAGGTTGAGGCTTAATTGCGTAAATAATATCTCCATCAATACGTTTTATTAATTCACCAATGGACTTAAAAAACTTTGGATAATTAGCACCCTCTCTAGCCTGTAATTTAGTATTAGGAGGAATAGCTGCATATAATTCCTTTCCAAATAAAAAACCTAAAATTTCTACCTCATATCCTAACTGTATTAATGATTTTTGTAATAATGATGCTCGGATATAACCATCATTAGTTGACAAATTCCAAACTAGTATTGATATTTTTAATTTATCTTTCTGCTTCATAATAAATAGCACATCTTATAGCAACCGATTAATTGTTTTTGAATAAGCATCACATGAATAATCCATCTGCGTCCATCTGTTTACCCTGCGGGAAGCCGCCCTTACGGACGTCTACATCTGTGTCCATCTGTGTTCGATAAAATATACACAATTTTCATCACAGATTAAATCCAGAACCAACGTAAATATATTCATTTTCCCCGCCAAGGATTAGTAACTTGATTAGGCATAAAAACTTGAGCAAACTTATCAAACACCCTTGTGTATAATGACCTAGTAATATTTTTCGCATATTGAGGTCTATAAGCATAAGTACAATGAAGAACCTTAATTTCTTCTTCAATTTCGTAGCAATCTTTCCATTTACTTAAATAGTTATAGGCGGGTGGCAAAACTTTCAAATTGGGACGTACAGTTTCAATCGCAGCTGCAAAAGCTCCTTGATCTCTTAATAACAACTTATCTTGATTACTTTGAATAATTTCAAAATACTTTTGAAATTCATTAAAAAAGCTTTTGATTTTCTCATTTTTACGAAAAGCTATCAAGCCACTATTATATTGAATACTATTTTCTTGTAATGGTAGACCTACTGATTGTAAAATCTGCAAAACTTTTGGTAAATTTTCTTGCTGATTACCTCGCAATAAGTTTGTAGCTTTACTAATAACAGGTTGTACATCTTCTGTTAATAACAAATCAAATTCATTTAAATACTCAAATACATCATTAAGATTAGTAAGTAAGCAAATATCCGAATCCAAAAAAATCGTTCTATCAAATTCTGAGAATGAATATAAAGCAACTTTTGCTAAACGTGATGCTAAAACAGTATTTTCATTAGCAGGTGCTGATTTTAAAATTACATTTTTAAAAGCTGTCAATAAAGGATAAAAAACTTTTGGAACCTGGTCTATCAAAATAATTATTGGTTCTTGATGAAACTTCCTGATAGCAGCCAAAAAATGAATGCAATCTTGAAATGAGTATAGACCTGTTAAAATAGTAATAAATCCTCTTGTTTCTTTCGACATTGTTTTTCCAAAATAGATAATATTTAGTAAGGGCTAAGGATTCGCACATAAGCAATATTTTGGTACAAATCTTGCCCTGCACAGTAGTTAGCTTTTGGCTATTAAGCATTCTATAAAATGCCAAAATAAAATTAGTGCAATTTACCAATTAACTAATTTTAACCGTCCTGTTTGTATATGGTCAAAAATACGATTAATTTGACGACGTCCTCCTTCATTTATTTCACCGTTATTAAGTACGGTAGATGTGAGTAATGCATGGTCTTGACGACTCATTTCTCCTGATGTAATAATTCGATTTACAATTGCCTCTACAGCTAATTCAGATTGATTGCCAAGAGTTTTGTAGATGGGGTTGTATTTAATCATCTTTTTCTCTGGTAGATGCAAATTTTCATGTCAATCTTTGCTCTATCTTCTATTAATTAAAGAGAGCGATTATCAACATAGAAAACTATAGTGCTAAATAAAATAAAGCAAATGTTTTTTTGCTTTATCTAAACCTTTTTGTGTTTTGAATACGCAAAATAACCAAAATAAATCTAACTTTGTATTTGCTTTTCTACCCAGAGAAAAATTACTGATAAATTGATACCTGGTTTCTAGTAAAAAAACTAATTACCGTAAAAGTACGGTTGTCAGCTTTTATTTTTCAAGAAATTTTCAAGCTATAATCAGAAAAATATAAATCTTGTGCTGATCGCCTCAAGCTTTTGCTAGGCATAGAATTGCTAGTGAATATTAACAACGATTTGTGAGGGAGGCACAGTTAATGCAAGTAATCCGTCTAGAGGCACTTTCAGACAATTACATCTTTCTATTACACGATCGCCAACAAAATATCGCTGCCGTTGTCGATCCTGCCGAGGCAAAACCAGTTTTAACAAAACTTTACGAATTACAGGCAGAACTCGTAGCAATTTTTAATACACACCATCATTCTGATCACGTCGGTGGTAACAAAGAATTGATACAAACATTTCCACAAGTGAAAGTATATGGCGGAGCCGAAGACCAGGGTAGAATTCCAGGACAACAGATATTTTTGCAACCAGGCGATCGCGTTCAGTTTGCAGATAGAGTAGGGGAAGTAATCTTTGTACCCGGACATACCCGCGCACATATCGCCTACTACTTTCCTCCTCAGCACCCAGACGATACAGGGGAATTGTTCTGCGGCGATACCCTGTTTGCGGGTGGATGCGGTCGCTTATTTGAAGGTACGCCTACACAGATGGTAGACTCGCTGAGTAAACTACGTTCTCTACCAGATTCTACGCGAGTGTGGTGCGCCCACGAATACACCTTAAAAAATTTACAATTTGCTCTCACCGTAGATCCTGACAACCCCGATCTACAAACTCGTTACGAACAAGTAAAAACCTCTCGCAGCAAAGGACAAGCAACAGTTCCTTCCCTGTTAGGAGTCGAAAAACGCACAAATCCCTTTTTACGTTGGGAACAGCCAGCATTACAATTAGCAGTTAACAGTCACGACTCGATACAAACCTTTGCACGTTTGCGAGGTATGAAAGATAGATTTTAATCAATTGTCATTCTATCTGTATCCATCTGTGTTTATCTGTGTGCATCTGTGTTCGTCATTCTTATTCCTCCGGCTTCCCCGCAATCTGAAAAAAACTCGACCACCGATAAACACCGATTCACACCGATAACCCATCTGTGTTT
>NZ_AJLK01000128.1 GCF_000317205.1 Fischerella muscicola PCC 7414
GAACTACTTCCTACAGAATTTAATAAATCTATAGCGAGTTGAACTTTTTCGCAGCTATGGGTTGCGATCGCACCGTGCATTTCGCTAGGATCTGTAGGCTTATTGGCTATAAGCAAAAGCTTGTTGGGGATAAAGCTACACTATATTGTGAACTATCTTGCCCAAACCCCAAGAAATTGAGATTTTAAAGACAACAACAGAAAAAGAGAAACAATGGCCAAACGTGTACAGTTAGTTTTAACTCAGGATGTCAGCAAGTTGGGTAAATCCGGCGACTTAGTAGAAGTAGCTCCCGGCTATGCTCGCAATTATTTACTCCCCAAAAGTTTGGCAACCTTTGCCACTCCTGGTATTCTCAAGCAAGTAGAACGCCGTCGAGAAGTAGAACGCCAACGGCAACTAGAACTCAAGCAACAAGCACAAGAGCAAAAAGCAACGCTGGAAAAAGCAGGTAGCTTCAGCATTGCTAAACAAGTTGGTGAAAAAGAAGCTATTTTTGGTACTGTCACCAGTCAAGATGTAGCCGATGTCATCCAACAAACCACCGGACTGGAAATTGACCGACGTGGTATTACCATACCCGATATTAGCAGGTTAGGTACTTACGAAGCAGAAATTAAGCTCCACAGTGAAGTAACAGCAAAAGTCAACATTGAAGTTGTAGCTAGCTAGAATCAGTGAACAGTTATCAGTTATCACTGGTAACTGCAAAACACATCTGTTCTCATATATTTGTGGTGTGAAGACGTTGCATTGCAACGTCTTTATATATTTAACATGTAAAAGAAATTTTGGACTATAAGGGAATATAGTCACATTAATCTAATATCTAAAATTTTATATGTCTATGTCTGAAGAACTTAATTTTCAAGGAATAGGCAACGATCGCCTACCTCCGCAAAATATTGAGGTGGAAGAAGCGATATTAGGGGGGATTTTGCTCGATCCAGAAGCAATTGGTAGAGTGAGCGATCGCCTAGTTCCAGAAGCATTTTATATTAGCGCTCATAAAGATATCTACCAAGCTGCCATTGTACTCCACAATCAAGGTAAACCTACAGATCTGCTCTCAGTCACAAGTTGGTTGGCTGACAACGACTTACTCAACCGTGTTGGGGGTAGAAATAAATTAGCAACGCTTGTAGATCGCACAGTTTCAGCGATTAATATCGACGCCTTAGCCTCATTGGTAATGGAAAAATATATGCGGCGTCAGTTAATTAAAGCTGGTAATGAAATTGTGCAATTGGGTTATCAAACAGAAAGCGAATTACCTCAAATTCTCGATCAAGCAGAACAAAAAATCTTCGCCGTTACTCAAGAACGTCCCCAATCTGGTTTAGTTCACATTTCTGATAGCTTGGTTAATGCTTTTGAAGAAATAGAAACTCGCCATCAAGGTGTAGCATTACCAGGTATTCCTTGCGGATTTTATGATTTAGATGCTATGACTAGCGGTTTTCAGCGTTCAGATTTAATCATTGTTGCTGGCAGGCCGTCAATGGGGAAAACCGCATTCTGCTTGAACCTTGGTTATAACGTCGCCGCTTTATATAAACTACCAGTTGCTATTTTTAGTTTAGAAATGTCTAAAGAACAACTGGTACAGCGATTAATCGCTAGTGAAGCAGAAATAGAATCTGGTTATTTGCGGAGTGGACGTATCAGTCAAGCTCAATGGGAACCTCTCAGCCGTGCGATCGGCTTACTTTCAGAAATGCCAATTTTTATTGATGATACGCCTAATATTACAGTTACAGAAATGCGTTCTCAGGCGCGACGTTTGCAAGCCGAAGTAGGTTCAGAACTAGGATTAATTATTATAGACTACTTGCAATTAATGGAAGGAGCAGGCGACAACCGTGTACAAGAATTGTCTAGAATTACTCGTAGTATTAAAGGTTTAGCTCGTGAATTATCTGTACCAGTAATTGCCTTATCTCAGTTGAGTCGAGGAGTAGAAGCACGTACAAATAAGCGTCCTATGATGTCTGATTTGAGAGAAAGCGGTTCGATTGAACAAGACGCGGATTTAGTAATCATGTTATATAGAGATGAATACTATAATCCCGACACTCCTGATCGAGGTATTGCAGAAGTTAATATTACCAAACATAGAAATGGCCCAACTGGAACTATCAAACTTTTATTTGATCCACAATTTACGAAGTTCAAAAATTTAGCTAGACCAAATTATTAATAGTTAGTAGTTGATTGTTATTTGTTGTTTGAAAAAATCAACAACCAACAACCAACAACCAACCATCAACAATCAACTATCAACTAACTTTTAACAACTCCACATCAAAAATTAGAGTGGCGTTGGGAGGAATGACACCGCCAGCACCACGAGCGCCATAACCTAATTCTGAGGGAATGATTAACTGACGTCGTCCGCCGACTTTCATAGTACTAAGTCCTTCATCCCAACCTTTGATCACTTGTCCCTGGCCAATCTTAAACTTGAATGGTTGGTTGCGATCGCGTGAACTATCAAACTTCTTACCGTTTTCGAGTGTACCAGTGTAGTGAACTGTAACCGTTTGCCCTGGTTCAGGAGTCGCTCCTGTCCCCTCTTCTAAATCTACGTACTTTAACCCAGAAGGGGTGGTAACGACATTAGCATCAGACATAGGAGCGCTCGCAATCAGAGTATTGTTTTCAATAACAGTAGTGGGTACTGGTGTATTGTCTGTGATTTGGGCAGCGATCGCAGACTCTTGCTTACCACTGCCAATTTGGGCTACCACCAAAACCACAACACAAATCAGCATGAAACCCACGCTGAGTAAAATCGCTTTCAAAATTAACCCTCCCTACTTAAGCTGGTTTTAAAATTTAGCATAACCAGTAGGATAAAATTCAGTGTAAATCAGAAAGCGCCCCTAAATGGAATATTAGATTTTAGATTTTGGATTACAAAACTGTTAATAGCACAATTAACCATTAGCTATTAGCGCCAGAGTTTATTTTCTAAATCTCGTACTTGACGCTCTAATCGGTCAATTCTACCCCGCAATTCATCTACTTCTGACTGGCGTGCAACGCCTAAGTCTTGCATCATATTCCGCATTTGCCGTTGCATATTAGCTTCCCAGTTGCCCTGCTCAGACTTTAACTGGTTTACCATATCATCCATTACTGCTTTAGCTTGCTCAGGATCGAGTTTGCCATCTTTGACTAACTGATCACTTACTTGTTTCATTTTCTCTGCTACCAAGGATGTTGTACCAATACCAAGCATTAATAGCTGCTGCATCCAGTTGTTGCTGTCCATACCTAATCCCTATTAATCTTTATCTCACCAGAAACAATAACCTTACTTTTGCATCTAGCCAGAAACCAATGCCGCAAGGATAATTATCAAGGTTGGGTGATGTGAAAGCCTTACTTTTAAAAGTGAATGGATCAAACAGCACATCACCCAGTAATTGGTAATTGGTAATTGGGAAGATTGCAAACAAGTTTTACCCATTACCCATTACCTATTAGCCATTACCGGGACAACCCCGCTACCAAAATATGGGCGAATTCCCCAAAATTTAATCGGGGTGTCCCCTCAATCTAGACTATAGCTCTATTGTGACAAACCTACACGGGGATTAAAAGGAGTGATTATCGAACTGCTGCGGGTGAAAGTACCACCTGAACATCGGGAACAATACATCCAAAAGGACGCCGAAATTTGGACAGCAGCACTTGCTCGTTATCCTGGTTTCCTCGGTAAAGAAGTTTGGATTAATCCTAATGACACTGGAGAGATTATTTTAGTAGTGCAGTGGGCGACAAGGGAGGAATGGAAAGCGATTCCCCAAGCTGAAGTAGATGCTATAGACCAAAAGTTTAATCAAGAATTAGGATTTGAGTCTGAGATCGTAGAGTTCTGTGAGTACCAGGTACGGAAATTTCCTAGAAAGAGTGAGTGAGCTTTGAGGATCACCCCTCTGTTAAGAAGCATCATAAATCTTCTAATACCAATTCAAAAAATATTTAAGAGCAGATAATCCCACCCGCTTGACGACACCCTCCCCGATCTCGGGGAGGATTGGGGAGGGGTCTGATACCATTCATGTGTTGCATTCTTTTTCCAAATTGGTATAACTGTGAACACTCCAGCGTTTGAGAATTGGCTCGGCCATGCAGATCTGGACTAACCTGTAAAGTGAAATAGGAAGTCGAAGAGTATCAGGAGCATCCATGTACGTGCTAATTGGTGGAGCAGGCTTAGTAGGGCTAAATCTGGCTCAAAAATTGGTAGAAATAGGGCACACTGTTGCCATGATTGACATTGATCCTAACGCTTGCCGCTATGCCCGCGAACAAGTGGGAGTAATGGCTTTTGAAGGCAGTGCTGTGAGTACAGAAGTATTGCTAGAAGCTGGAATTCGTAAAGCCGACGCCCTAGCCGCTGTCCTCAGAAGTGATGCTTTGAACTTAGCAATGGTAACACTTGCCAAACATTACGGTGTTCCCCACATTCTGACTCGGATGCGCCATTCCGATTTTGCTGAACCGCTGCGTTTGGCAGGAGCAAATCATATCATTAGTACTGTAGAGCTAGCAGTTTCAACGATGGTGAATGCCATTGAGTATCCGCAAGTAGAATCAATGATGCATTTTGAGCAAGGGCAGATTGAGGTGTTGAAACTTTCCATCCCCAACAATTGCTATGTTGTTGGTCGTAGTGTTGCTGAAATTGCTCAGGATTCTCGTTTTCCCACTGGCTCTCTCATTATCGGTTATCAACCTCATCCCCACGAAGCTTTAACGATTCCTAACGGGAGTACAGTACTCGAACCGGATTCAACTGTGCTGATTGTGACAAAACCAGGGTCATTGCATCAAGTGATTGATTTTATGGAAGGCTGTAAATAAATTTAATGAAATTATACCGACATTTTTATTTAGCAATTGCTTTTATTTTTCTTGTGTCTTGCACATCATCAGAGAATCCACCAAAATCACAATCGGATACTAATCAGCTAAATCCATCTCCAAAGGTGGTAACTCTGGATAAAAATTTTCAGATAGCTATGGGTCAAACTATTTATGTACCTGTTTATTCCCATATCTATCATGACGATCAACAAAAGATTTTAGATTTAGCAGCTACGCTCAGTATTCGTAATACAGACTTGACCAACTCTATCATCATTACTTCTGTTCGCTACTATGACTCAAACGGTAAATTAGTCAAGCAACATTTAGAGCAACCTATTCAACTAGATGCGCTAGCTTCTTATGATTTTTTTATCAATAGAACTGACACTAGTGGAGGTTTAGGAGCAAATTTTATTGTAGAGTGGGTAGCTCAAACAGAAGTTTCTGAACCTATAGTAGAGGCAGTGATGATTGCAACTGAATTCCAACAAGGAGTTTCTTTTGTTAGTCCTGGCAAGGTAATCAAAACTCAAAAAAATAACAAAAACCTGCCTTCAAAGCAGGGGTCATGAAAAATTATCAATCATCATCTAGTTTCAGCAATTGTTTATCTATTCTCGTTAACCTGCCACGGGCAATTTCTTCTGTGAGAATTCGCTTACGTATTGCCTCGTTGAGTGCTGCTTTCTCTGCTAGTAGTAATTGACGACGAATAGTATCAAGTTTTTTGTGTTCGCCACTTTTGGCATCAAATTCGTCCGGGCGGCGATTATAGAATTCTCGTAATGCCTTTTCTGCTCCTGCTATTTGCACTTGGTAGGCTGAACGCATCTCTTCATACACAGCTTTTGGTAGTACTCCTGTTTTCAATAAAGTCTCTAATTCATCCTGTGCTGCCTTAGCAGTAATTAACTGAGCTTGTAACTCTTCAACTTGCTGTTGAGTCTTTGAAAATTTAGATAATTTTAAACGTTTTACCAGCCAAGGCAAACTTAACCCTTGACCTACTAATGACACCAGGACACTACCGAAGACTAAAGCAATGAGACTTTCTCGCCCTGGCAGTGTGGCGGGTAAACTTAATGCCAGAGCCATTGAGAGTGAACCCTTGATGTTGCCTAAAAATAGTAAATGTTGCCAGCGCAGTGGAATTGGACGGTCAAGCCAACGCATCATAGCTAGCAGGGGATAGACTGTCAGAACTCGCCCGACTTGGTACGCCAAAACAGCAAGTACAATTGCAGGTAAAGCCCTCCAGAGTGTTACCAGGTCTATTTCTACACCAATCAGTAGAAAAATAAAGGTATTGGCAGTAAAACTGGCATATTCCCAGAAACTCAATAAGGTGATGCGACTAGAAGCAGGAGAATAATTGAAACAGTGATTAAGGAGGCAACATCCACTTTGGTTTAGGAAATTTGTTTTGACTTCTTTAATCAACGTCGTCAAAATGCGATCGCGTCTCACCAAAATATATCTCAAATATGGAAATTGCCTGTAATTTTGAATCCTGCCCAATAATAGGGATGACTATAAACTTTTGTATCTGCCGCCATTTGACTAGTTCTATACAGTTCTGATGCTAAATGGGTTTTAATTCTTAATCCCTCTGAAGGCATTTGCTTTAACAAATCTTCATACCATTGTGTCAGTTCAGCAGCAGTTAATTCCTTCAGCCATAAGATGGCTTCACCTAAAGCGAGAGCAGGTGATATATTTTGCTTGATTCGTTGGTAAAACTCTATCATTACCAAAGTACTAGCTGGTGATTCTACAGTCCAGAGATTACTAATAATATGAGGAATTCTCTGATTCAGCAGAAAGTTGAATAAGTCACTAAATTCAGTAGTTATACTTTGGGGACAAGCTGTTGTAGTTTCGATATTGCACAAGGTAACTAGTTTGTAGTTTGCCAGTTGATGAATATCGAGTTCTGCAAGAGTGATTTTCTCTTGATTTGCTAATACTAATTCTGAGGCATACGGCTGGCTATAATTAGGAATTACCTGCCCCAAAAAGTGAAATATATTGTAATCTTTTTGTAGAGAATTGAGCACAAACTCTTTAGTAGCTCGTGCTTCTTGAATGCATTGAGAATGAGTAAATATTTGACTAATTACTTCAGCTTCTACCTTAGCAAATTTGAGTTTCGACGAACCTGTAGCTTGTTCAACATATAACAGCAGCTTTTCATCTGTTTTTTCTATGGGTTTTGAATTTAACGATAAACCCATCTGAACGCTTGGTAGGTAGGTAATTGTGAAATGAGAGGACACATTTAAGGATTCTTCCTCACTCGCAGAGTGGAGATAGAAAAGCGCATGAAGAGGTAATTTGTGCAAGTCGCGGTGGGGAATCAAAATCAATTGGTTAATGTCTTCAAGTTCTTGCACAATCGCAGAAATATTGAGAATTTTTTTGAGTTGTAGCAGTTTGCGTTCAATGTCCGAGTCCCAAGCATACTTGTTTCGGCTTTGTTCTTCTTCACCGAGACTAGAATATTCTTGATATTGTTGATGCCATTGTTCTATCCAATCTTCAAATGCACTTAAACGTGCAACTGCTTCCGGTACAGGCAACTCATCAATTGAGGCAAAATTAAGTATTGGTGTAAAAATGGGTATAGGTTCAGGGGATTTGTATTTAATAACAAAAGTGCGTAATGTACAAGGGCTAATATGCCAGTAAATTATTGCTGTTTTGGGATTAAGTAGTTGGTGAATTTCGTTGTAACTGGGTGAGAAAATTTGCTCACGCCAACCAGAAAATAGCCAAGTAAAACAAGCATTTTTGCCGTATTCGGCAATTTCCCAACCTTGTGCTAACTCCCCAAATTGTATGGCTATATCAACAGTCAACTGCCATAAACCCACAAATTTTAAAGCCAGCTGCTTTTTATCTTCGTTGCTGCGAGTCGGTTCTTCTAACAGACTTTGCAATAAATCGGTAGCACGCTTTTGGTATTGGTGTGCTAGTTTTGTTTCTCCCAAAACAACTAAGGTTTTGATGAGATTTTGCAGAGTCTCTAAATGCAGCACAGGAAAGACTTCGGCTGTGAGGGTAGTCAGTGCATTTTCGTAAGCAGCAACAGCTTCTAGCCAATAATGACGGGGTACAGGATGTCTTTTACCTCGATCATAATGAGCATTACCAATTGCTAAATGTAATCTACCCCAACCTTCAGGGTGGGTATTTGAGCTAATATATTTGAGTCCTTCTTGATAACTGGCCAATTTTCCCTCATAGCCACGTTCGTTGAGGGCATGATTATCGGCTGCGATGCTGCTAAACACAGGCGATCGCCATTCCACCATAATTGCATTGCCAGCAGCGCTACCCCGACCTAGCCAAGCTTCCCAGTAGTCTGGTTTAATTTTTAAAGTGCCATCATAAGAGATAATCGCTTCTTCATATTGCCCCAAATAAAATTGGGCTACACCCCGGTTGTACCAAGCAAGATAAAAGTCGCTTTGAATTTCTATGGCTTTGTCGTAAGAGGCGATCGCTTCTTCTCGGCGTCCTAAATTGTCCAACGCCACACCCCGGTTAAACCAAGTTAAATAAAAATTAGGATTAATTGCTATGGCTTTATCCCACGAGGCGATCGCTTCTTCCCAATTTCCCAAACTGGCTAAGATGACGCCTCGATCAATCCAGGCTTCGTGGAAGTTGGGTTGAATTTGTGTAGATCGATCATAGGCGGCGATCGCTTCTTGGATGTTGCCTAATTTTTCCTTAACACCAGCCAATCCATACCAAGCTTGGTAACATTCAGGGTTAATTTGAATTGCTTGATGATAATTGGCGATCGCTTCTTCCCAGTTACCGATGTTAAATAATGCTACCCCTCGCTTATACCAAGCTAAATCAAACTCTGGATAACACTCAAGGGCTTGATCGTAACAGGCGATAGCATCATAATTTTGTCCGGCTTCTGCTAAGGCAGTCCCCCGGAAATACCAAATTTCTGGATCTTGGGGTTGCAGTTGTAATGAAGCATCAAAACTAGCAATAGCTTCAGATAACTGTCCTAGCTTGAGCTGTACTAGCCCTCGTCCAGACCAAGCTTCTTGATAGTCGTTTTTCAATTTTAAGGCTTCATCAAATGAAGCGATCGCTTCGGTAAAATTTCCTAACTCACTCAGGGCTGCGCCTCTGTTGTACCAGCCTTTATAAAAATCAGGTTTAATTCCAATCGCCCGATCATAAGAGGCGATCGCTTCTGGGAAATTTCCTAAATAAAATAGCGTTAAACCCCGGTTAAACCAATATTCATAAGCATCGGGATTTAATTCAACGCTCTTATTGTAATATGTCAACGCTCCTGCCAAATCTCCTATCTTAGCCTGTTGCAGACCTTCGTAAAACCATGCCTCTGCTTGGACACTGTTGCCATTTGATTCATCGCTAAGTGCTTCAATAATCGCATGAGTATCGGTGGTTTGAATTCCCAACCCCACAGCTAATTGTTGTACTAAATTAGTACTCTGCTCTAACCTCAGCAATAGATCATCAAGTGAAGTTTCTACAATTGGCGGTGAGTTTTGCCAAGTTTCGTCTAATGCTGTAGCTGCAAGACTTTCTCTGACCCAACTTTCTTCTTCGTATTCTTGCCAAGCAGTATCCTCTTTTACTACATCTAAAGGTGGAACAAAATGGTCGAGTGTTTTGCTTACTACACCATCTTCTTGGTACTCCCATAAAAGTTCCCCAAGATTGCGTATCAAATCTATCCCTGGAGTTGCCGATACAGGTGTGGGTATAGTATTTTCCTCATGCTGATTTGGCAGATTTGCGGGTAATTCTGCTTGTGGTAAAGGAATAGAGTTAGGTGTCGACTCTGGGGTTTCAAAATCTATGGTTAAATCTTCTGCGTCAGTGTGCCAATATTCTCCACCTAAATTCCGTGTTAACAGGCGTATACCAATATCGTAGGCAAGGTCTCCGACTGTTCCAATCCTCAATTCACCTAATTGCACCATCCTTTCTGCCAGCTGATTATTTGGTGCAGGTGAAGATAGTAATTTTTCACCAAAGTTTAATAGCCACTCTATCCAGCGATCTGTACTGATACGATGTTCCATCCGTTGCAGATACTTAATTGCCCAGTGCTGTCCTCGTGCCTGATACACGCCTTCCAGCAGTTGGGTGAACAAAAATTCCAGATCCGCGTTGGTCAATTCCGGTAGCTGCTGTTCCACCTGATACCCCGCCATAGCCTTGCTATAAGCAGTCTGCTTTCTGCTATAGGGGGACTTCCATAACCTTTTTAGCCAATGTACTAGCCACTTGAGCATTTGAGGGACTCTTGGATGCTTTTCATATAGATTTTAGCGATCGATGTTAAAAAAAACTCACCATTTACGTAAAATCTCGTTATAATTTTTACATAGAAAAATGCTAAATTTATCACTCCACGTCTAACTAATTCTACAGTAAGACACTGGTCTAAAATTTATAGCGATTATCTCAGTGATGGTCAAGTGCATAGTATACATAATTTTGTCTGGAAAATGGGTGTGGGGGTAATAAGGCTTGGTTAAGGGGAAAAGGGTAAAGGGTAAAGGGGGAAAAATAAGCATTATCCCCTTTTTCCTTTCACCTTTAACCCATAGGTTGACCAGATCCCCGACTTTTTGGAAAAGTCGGGGATCTGACGCCTTGCAAAGAGTCAAAACTTATGTGGTCGAGTACCAGAAATAGTAATTTTAAATAACGCGATCGCACTTCTTCCAATTCTTTCTCTGCGTCCTGGTGCAATTGATTCCAAAACCAACCCAAAAAATAAACTCGGAATTCGGAATCAAAATCAACTCCGACTTCCGAATTTCAAATTCATAACTAAACTAGTAGTTCACCAAATTGATTTTGACAGTTTGGCTAGATCCCCGACTTTTTTAAAAAGTCGGGGATCTGACATCTCGCAAGCTGTCAAAACTTGTGTGGTAGAGTACTAGCGGTCTACAGAACCCATAATTACGTCGATACTGCCCAGAATCACCACAATATCGGCTACCTTTACACCCCGCAGCAAATGAGGGAGAATTTGCAGGTTGTTATAATCTGCTGGGCGAATCTTCCACCGCCAAGGGAAGACATTATCATCACCAATCAAATAAATTCCCAATTCACCTTTACCGCTTTCGACGCGGCTGTAAATTTCGCCTTTAGGAATCTTAAAGGTAGGAGCAACTTTTTTGGCAATGTATTGATAATCAAAGTCATCCCACTCAGATTTTTTGCCCGCCTGCATCCGCTTCGCTTCTAAGTTCTCGTATGGGCCACCTGGAAGTCCTTTGATAGCCTGGCGAATGATTTTCACGGATTCGCGCATCTCCCGCATCCGCACCAGGTAACGGGCTAAGCAATCTCCGGCTGTTTCCCACTGTACTTCCCAATCGAAGTCATCGTAGCATTCATAGTGGTCTACTTTCCGCAAATCCCACTTGACGCCAGATGCACGTAACATTGGACCAGAAAGTCCCCAATTAATTGCTTCTTCGCGGGTAATAGTACCAACACCTTCTACACGTCGGCGGAAAATAGGATTATTGGTGACTAAGCGTTCATACTCATCTACTTTGGGTAGGAAGTAATCGCAGAAGTCTTGGCATTTATCTACCCAACCGTAAGGTAAGTCAACCGCCACTCCCCCAATGCGGAAGTAGTTGTTGTTAACCATGCGATAACCTGTAGCAGCTTCCCACAGGTCATAAATCATTTCCCGTTCCCGGAACTGGTAGAAAAAGGGAGTTTGAGCGCCCACGTCAGCAAGGAACGGGCCAAACCACAATAAATGGTTAGCGATGCGGTTTAACTCCAGCATGATGACGCGGATGTAGCTGGCGCGTTTGGGGACGGTAATCCCTGCTAACTTTTCTGGGGCGTTGACTGTGACGGCTTCGTTAAACATACCCGCCGCATAGTCCCAGCGACTCACGTAGGGAACATACTGGATATTAGTGCGGTTTTCCGCAATTTTTTCCATTCCCCGGTGTAGATAGCCAATTACCGGCTCACAATCAACAACGTCTTCGCCATCTAAAGTGACAATTAACCGCAGAACCCCGTGCATTGAAGGGTGATGAGGCCCCATGTTCAGCACCATTGGTTCAGTACGGGTTTCTATTCTTGCCATAGATTTCAGTGTTCTCCGGTTTGTGAACGATGAAGCCAGTAACCCCTACTTGAAAATTATTTGACGTTTTTGGTTTCGGGTGGCTTTTTGAAGATATATTTGCTACTAATACACATAAATTCCACAAGTTAGGATTGGAGAATTCATGCGTTTGCCTTGGATTCAACTAATCTAATTATATTGAGATGGGTGTAGACAAGCCGATTCACACTTACAGAACTATCCATAGGCATTCAAGAAGATTACTATAAGCTATCCTAGTGTTTTCTCGCACCAAATTCAAAAAGTGTAGTTTCAATCAGTAAACAGACGTATGGTGTAGTGTTACCGCCCACCAATGCTTTCGACCAATTCGTCGGGAACTTAAACCCAAACCGAAGATGCGCTCTTTACTGATAACTGATAACTGTTAAAGTCGTCTATTTTTATGTCCAGTTAACATGAACTCTCATGCCTCCGAACCAATAGATATCGAAGAATCGGCTTTTTCCCATATTCCTGTGTTACCTCAAGCAGTGATTGAGGGTTTAGCGGTACGTGCAGGGGGACACTATCTTGATGCCACGGTAGGGGGTGGAGGTCACACTCGTTTAATTTTAGAAGCTGCGCCCGATGTACGAGTAACTGCTATTGATCAAGATGAGGATGCTTTAGTGGCGGCGCAAAAGGAATTAGCAGAGTTTGGAGAATGTGTTACATTCATCCACACTAATTTTGCTGCTTACGAATTTCCACCTAGTACTTTTGCTGGTATTCTCGCAGATTTGGGCGTGAGTTCTTACCATTTGGATACAGCAAACAGAGGTTTTAGCTTTCGCCACGAAGCTAATTTGGATATGCGAATGAATAGGCAACAATCTCTGACAGCAGCAGATGTGATTAATGAGTGGGATGAAGCTGAATTAGCAGATATTTTTTTTAAGTACGGGGAAGAAAGACTATCACGACGCATTGCTAAACGCATCGTCGAACAGCGTCCCTTTGAAACTACTACAGAGTTAGCACAGGCGATCGCTTACAGTGTCCCCCCGAAATACCGTTATGGCAGAATTAATCCTGCTACTCGTGTTTTCCAAGCACTGCGAATTGTTGTTAACGACGAGTTAAAGTCTTTAGAAACCTTTCTGGATAAAGCACCACAAGCACTTGTCCCAGGTGGCAGAATCGCGATTATCAGTTTTCATAGCTTGGAAGACCGTTTGGTTAAACATGGTCTGAGGAATTCACCCTTGTTACAGGTTTTGACCAAAAAACCAATCACAGCACATGAAGAGGAAATTGTCAACAATCCCCGTTCTCGTTCTGCAAAATTGAGGGTTGCCCAGAGGGTTGGGTGATGGGGGGCTAGGGGTCCCCACTTTGTGGGGTTGGGGGGCAATGGGGAACTCACCGGCCCCCACTCCCCTAAGGCAGGACTGTTTCATTCTCACAAGAAAAATGGTTGAATCAGGATGATAACAGTATTGAATCAGAGTGCTATGACTGCCAGCTTAATTGTAGAACTCAAAAAAGTACCAGATTTCTGGTCACTGGGGTATTGAAAATCGTCTTCATTGGATTAAGGATGTTGTTTTTGATGAAGACTCTTCCCAAATGATTGATGGCTATGCTGCTGCTAACTTCTCGATTATTCGTAGTTTTGTCATTAACCTCTTGCGTCACAATGGTTTTAATTCCCTAACCAGACCAATACGACATTGCGCCCATGATATTAAATTACTTTTTTCCTTTCTAGAATGAAACAGTCCTGCTTTGTAAGGGGAGGGAACAGTTTCCCCCATGTTGCGAATAGGGTTTTTCTGACCACGCACCACTAATAACTACTCCCTTAAGTCAAATCTCTTCTAATCCGAGTTAATGCCTGGTTTAAACCTTCGCTGTGAATCCAACCGACAAACCCGCCGTAAATCATTCTGTCATTACGATCGCCTAAAAAAACATGGTCAACTCCAAGGAGGTTTTTCCAAGTCCTCACCACTGTCCCATCCCTGAGTCTCATCATCGGATGAGAACTTTTAAAATCTCTGTGGTGGGCGCGAGTCATGCCAGGGACATTCTCTAAAATCGCGATCGCTTCTGTTGCATCATCTGTTGTATTAGAGTGAACTACCGTTGCACAACCGCATCCATCAGTTACAGTCGTCTTGAGTCTATCTTTCATATCACCGTCAAACAGCGACAAAGACTCAATCTCTTCTAGCAACTTGCCATGTGGTTCATTCTGTCGGCGCTGGCAATAAATTGCTGTAAGAAAATCCTCGAGACTGACTTTTGCCAAAGCATCGGTAATCAAACCTGTCAGACCCAAAACTGCAATTCCACCCAACATACCCGCAGGCCCACCCAGAAAAGCTAAAGCTGCCGTAATGGCTGCTGCACCTGTTAAACCTGTAGCTGCCATTGTGATTACCAAAATTACACCTGGTAAACCTAAAGCGGCTACTTTTTTGACAACCTCATCCATAAATATACAACCTATAATAAAATGACTTCACAGAAGCGATCGCACTTCTTCAGAAGCCATTTTATCATCCAATATTAAGTATAATTTTACACTATTCTACAGTCACACTCTTCGCAAGATTACGGGGCTGGTCGACATCTAAACCACGGCGGGCGGCGATATGATAAGCCAGTAATTGCAAGGGAATTACCGTCAGGATGGGAGAAAGTAATTCATCCACAAAAGAGACAGGAATTAAATCATTAAAAATTTCTCCTGCTTCTCCATCTTTGACGGGGGTAACACCAATTAAGCGAGAATCACGGGCTTTTGCTTCTTGGGCGTTGGAGATCACTTTTTCATAGACACTACCAGGCATAGCGATCGCTACTACTGGCACTTTTGCATCCAATAAAGCAATGGGGCCGTGCTTCATTTCTCCGGCTGGGTATCCTTCAGCATGAATGTAGCTGATTTCTTTTAATTTCAATGCCCCTTCCAAAGCAATCGGGAAGTTTATCCCCCTACCCAAAAAGATAAAATCTGTGGTTTCAGCAAATTCATGTGCTAATTGTTCGGTTAATTTTTCCTGACTTTCCAACGTTGCTTCTATTTCTTTGGGAATCTGCCGTAATCCTTTGAGGATATCTTCTAAGCTTTCGTGGGGAAGCGTTTGGCGACTATAAGCCAAATCCAACGCTAAAGCGTAAAACGCCATTAATTGCGCAATAAAAGTTTTTGTCGCTGCTACTCCAATTTCAATACCAGCAAGGGTATTAATAATATGGGGAACCATATGCCCCAAACTACTTTCGGGACGATTGGTAATACCTAACAGTCGTGCTTGATACTTTGGTTCTCGACCCTGACGACGTTCCTGTTCCATTGCCAAGGCTGCTAATGTATCAGCAGTTTCACCTGATTGAGTAACGCCAATAGTTAGGGTATTGGGTGTCAGGGGTGAGGGAGCGTAGCGAAATTCAGAGGCATACTGTACCTGAGTGGGAATTTGTGCTAGTTGTTCGAGTAAGTATTTACCGACTAAAGCTGCGTGCCAACTAGTACCACAAGCTACAATTTGAATCTGTTCTAAATCTGCGTAAACTTCAGTTGGTAAACCAATATTGATTGGAGAATTGCTACTGTTTTCTGGATGCGAATTAGTGTTAAAGTACGCTTCTAAACTTGCCCGCACTACTCCTGGTTGCTCGTAGATTTCCTTGAGCATGAAGTGCTTGAATCCTTGTTTTTCCACCATCATTGGATTCAAGCTGAGTAGGCGCGGGTGTTTTTTGAGCCTCTGCCCAGCAAAGTTGTAAATTTCTACGCCCAAAGGAGTAAGACGGGCCAATTCACCATTTTCTAGGGGTAGTACCGCCCTAGTATGGGAAATAATTGCTGGAGTATCGGAGGCGCAGAAAAATTCCCCTTGACCAAAACCAATAACTAGAGGAGCCTGTTGCCGAACGACAATTAATTCATCAGGGTAGTCAGCATTGATAATTGCGATCGCAAACGCACCATGTAATTCGTTAACAGCTTTTCGCACAGCCTCCAAGAACAGAGAATCAGAGTTAATCTGTCCTAAGGCTATTTCTTCTTTGAGAAATTGAGCGATTAAGTGGGGTATAACTTCTGTATCTGTGTCTGAGCAAAACTGATGTCCTTGGTTTTTGAGTTGTTCGCGTAGTTCGCGGTAATTTTCCACAATCCCATTTTGTACTACAGCTATGCGCCTTGCTGTATCTATATGGGGATGAGCATTATACTCTTCTGGTTTACCGTGAGTCGCCCAGCGAGTATGACCAATGCCAATTTGGGCAGGAGTTTGTAAATGTTCTAACTTGGAACGTAGGTTAGATAGTTTACCTTTAGCTCGGACACAATGAACTTCTCCTTCCCAAATCGTAGCAACTCCAGCAGAATCGTAACCTCGATACTCCAGTTTTTCCAGCCCAGATAAGAGAATTTCTGTCGCCGCTTGAGTCCCTACATAACCGACGATACCGCACATTACTCACACCACTAGAATTTTCAGGATGATCAAATTCCAGTATAGATGCTAAGTAGAGGGGAGGTGGGGCTGACGGGTGTAGGTTTTTTACAATTAATTTAGGGAGAGGGGTGTCGTGCCAAAATTATTGAAACTAGAAGCGTTAAAATATTAAGAAATATTAAATAATACTCCCAGTACACTCATGCAATGCGTTGTAAATCGCCGCGCTCAATTTTCGGCCAGCCATCGCTATTGGTTGCCAGAATTGAGTGAAGCTGAGAATTTAGAGAAATTTGGTGCTTGCTCTCGCTTTCCGGGACATGGACACAACTATGTCTTATTTGTCTCCCTAATAGGGGAACTAGATAAATATGGCATGGTGTTGAATTTGTCTGATGTCAAACACGTGATTAAGCAAGAAGTAACTAGCCAACTGGACTTTTCCTACCTCAACGATGTGTGGTCAGAATTTCAACAAACTCTGCCTACTACAGAAAATATTGCAAGGGTGATTTGGCAACGGCTAGCACCCCATTTACCTCTAGTCCGTGTGCAGCTATTTGAAAATCCTGAACTTTGGGCAGACTATATGGGAAACGGAATGGAAGCTTATCTCAATGTTAGTACTCACTTTAGCGCCGCTCACAGGCTAGCGCATCCTGATCTTAGCGATCAGGATAACTTCGAGATTTATGGTAAGTGTGCCCGTCCTAATGGTCACGGACACAACTACCATTTAGAAGTGACAGTAAAAGGGGAAATAGATCCACGCACTGGCATGATTGTAGATTTAGGTGCTTTAAATCAAGTGATTGAAGATTATGTGGTTGAACCATTTGATCACACTTTCTTGAACAAAGATATCTCCTATTTTTCAGAAGTTGTACCTACTGCTGAAAACATAGCACTTCACATTAGTAATTTATTGCGATCGCCTATTCAGAAATTGGGAGCAAGTCTTTATAAAGTCAAATTAATCGAAAGTCCGAATAATTCTTGTGAAATTTACTGCACACAGACAGAATCCAACTCTGTTAATGTCGCAGCTAATCAGCCAGTTTTAGCGCGTATTTAGTTAAAGATTGGTTCGTAGTAAGGACTTTAGTCCTTAAGTACGCAAGCGCTAAAGCGCTTACTACGAACCTGATTTCGTAAGTAGCGATAAATTTTCCAGGCTATTAGTCCAAAAGTGAAATTTAGTAAGAGGCGACTAAATATAAACCAGAGAATCTTAGGCTCAAAAAGCTGTGTTAAAGTGACAGAATTCAAACTTCTGAGCAACAGAAAAAATCCAAAAATTGCATTACCACCCAATACAAGCGCAAACATCACCAAGCCCCTCTGCCAAAAACGGTGCTGTGGTGTATAACCACTAATTAAAGCAATGGGTGGTATTCTTTGTACTTTTCGCAGCAACTGTTCTAGTCGCCAAAACATCCACAACAAAAAGGGAAATAAACCATAGCTGAGGAAAGACAATGGTTGTGGATAGCGCCAAGCACTAGATAAAACATTAACTAGAGCATGACAAACAACAGAATTGAGCCAAGCTTTGGCAACCCTGGGGTGATATCGAGGAAAAGATAATGCTAAGGCATAACCCCAAGGTGCAGAGAACATAGCATGGACTGGTGTGGTGAGCGATCGCTCGAAAACTGATGCTGTATCATGGATAAAATAAATCCAGTTTTCTTCAGCGGTGAATCCCAAAGCAACAGCTATGGTAAAGAGGAAGACTGTAGTGGGGCGTAAGCGATATTGACGATGCTGAAAATACCAGCCTAAAGCAACTACTACTATTAACTTACAACCTTCTTCTATTGGCCCCACCTCTAGCAACTGTCGCAAAGCAACACCCACAACAGTAGTGCGAATTTGTCGCCAGAGTGCAAATGAGTTGACTTGTGTTTCCACCAGCCACTCTAAACTAAGGGCAACGACACCAGATATTGCTCCAGCAACAAAAAATAACAGCAGTCGCAGCAGCGATGGGCTATTGGCTAAGCGCCAATAATAGTAAACCAGAAGCAACAAAGGGGGTGCAACTGCCCATAGAAACATATTATACAGAACAATTTAGGGAGCAATTCAAAAGGAAACCAGTATCAAGACAGTTAACTCCAGAAGCAGTAGACGCTGATGCCCATGAGCGTGACCGCTTGTTAACATATGATCGAGATTACATTGAGGGTAGTCGAATCATGGTGATTTTACCTACCAGCCCTCAACACCTGTTCAGCCGTCAGCTTTAAATCTAGGAAGGTTAGAGAGACGATGGTTTGATTGCCCCGAAACTGCTGAATTTCATACTCTCCATTCACTAGTGTGCACACAGAGAGGGTGGGTTGTTTGGGCTTCCCAATGTGTCGAGTACCACCATTACCTGCGTAGTCTGCAATCCAGTATTCGGGAATGCCTAAAACCGCGTAGTCCTCGACCTTACGGGCATAATCATTTTGCCAGTTGCTACTAACAACTTCCGCCACAAATTTAATCGAACTGCCCAATGTCAGGATCGACTGGTCAGACCACAGCGGTTCTTTGGTAAGTTCATCTCGATCAACAACTGCAACATCAGGTCGAAATGCTGTCATACTAATATTAGAAGGACGCAACAGTCCGCGCTGAAGGACAAACCAAGGTAAGCCTGTTCTGTCGATCTGAACGCAGAGCCTTGCTGTAATGAAGGCTGCTGCTTCTTCATGTAGGCCTGTTGGTTCCAAGTCGAACACCTCTCCATCGATCAGCTCATAGCGGTTATCGCCACCATAACGGGTGAGAAATTCCTCAAAGCTGAGTGGCTTTTGTTGTATTGGTTGGTTGATCGCAATACTCATAGGTCAACTTAGCCCAATCTAATGACTTCAGTCTACCAGACAGAACACGATTGGAATTTTAAGCAACTGGCACAATGGTAGTCCGTCTAGCATTGCTATTTGCAGACCTTGGACATCAGGTTGTCCTGGGTTCATGCGATCGCGATCAAGCCATCCAAATTCTCCAGAAGCTGATGATGGAACTGTAATGCACTTACTCCCCAATGAACTGAGCAATAATAGTGCGGTGACGAGGACTGTTGCAAGTGATGGTAGGAGTTTGGAAACCCGCCTCTACTATTGCTTGCTCAATATCCAAACTGAAATATTCATCTAAATATGGCTCAGTACTTTTAAGCAGCGTCAAAATGTAGGGAGGCATTTTTTTATAAGCTTCCGCTTGAGGATTCATATCCATGATTGCCAAATGTCCACCGGGACGTAGCAACCGTCTTGCTTCAGCAAAAATCTGCCGGGTAGGGGACTGGGGTAATTCGTGACACACCAAAAAAATAGAGACTAAATCAAAAGCAGCGTCTGGTAAGCCAGTTGATTCAGCCGCTGCGTGAACCCAATTGACGTGACGTTGCTGCTGTTGGGAACGGTAGTTAGCAACAGCTAAAAAGTAGGGAGATAAATCTACGCCAGTAACTTGGGCTTGGGGGTAAAGTTCTTGTAGGGCAAAAGTACTCATACCCACACTGCACCCTAAGTCGAGGATATCTCGCGGTGGGGTGGTAATTTGTTGCTTGAGGATATCATGGTAACTCTGACGCAGCTTAGCATCACCTTTAGCTCCTGCACCAGCCCAGATAGTAGCATGGACGGCGTAAGCAGCAACTTCTACTTCTAGGGCTGCATCCCAGCTGAGATTGCCTTTGTCGTAAGCGTGAAATGAAGTGAAGTAGTAGTCTGGGTATTTGAGTTGGGGATTTTGTATTTTTGCTAGTTCGTTTTCCCAGTTATGCGATCGCAGCGCCTGTACTTGTTTTCTCCAAGGCACTCCAATTTTCTCTGCCCGTTTGATCATCATTTGCCGGGCTTGATGTTTGGCAAGGTTGTACAGTGGCTTGATTGCCAGTACTCCGTTTACCAAGCGCGAAGCAAATCCTGGAGTATTATTTACAGCCGTATTCATCAGTATGTTACCCTACTTTTAGACCAATGACAAATAACTAATATGTTAAAAGTCTTTGCCGATCGCGGTGGTACATTTACAGATATTGTTGCTGTTACTGATAATCAAGCCATCATCAACAAACTCTCCCAACACCAAGAACGTTTTTTGATTGTTCCCCTGCCCAATCAGCAATGGATCATAGTTTACAAATTACTTTCAGAAAATCCCGAACAATATCAAGACGCTGTCATTCAAGGTATTCGAGATATCATCGGACTTTCTCGTAATCAACCCATACCCCAAGAAGCCATCGAAGTGGTAAAAATGGGAACAACAGTCGCTACAAATGCCCTGTTAGAAAGACATGGCGATCGCGTAGTTCTCCTGATTACCAAAGGGTTTAAAGATGCATTGCGAATTGGCTACCAAAACCGCCCTCAAATCTTTGCCCGACATATCATTTTACCCACAATGCTCTATGAACAAGTGATTGAGGTAGACGAACGCTATGATGCTCAAGGTAACGAATTAACCCCCGTCAACATTGCCCAAGTCAAAAAAGACCTACAAACAGCTTACAACACAGGCATTCGTAGTTGTGCCATTGTGTTTATGCATGGCGATCGCTACCCTCGTCACGAACAACAAGTCGCCCAACTTGCCCAGGAAATTGGTTTTACGCAGATATCTATCTCCCACCAAGTTAGTCCTTTGATGAAGCTGGTAAGCCGCGGCGATACAACAGTTGTAGATGCATATTTAACTCCAATTCTGCGTCGCTATGTCAACCAAGTAGCTAGCCAGTTACCTGGTGTAAGATTAATGTTCATGAAATCCGATGGTGGCTTAACCGATGCACAGCAATTTCAAGGTAAAGATAGTATTTTAAGTGGGCCGGCTGGGGGTATTGTCGGCGCAGTCCAAACCAGCAAAAGAGCAGGTTTTGATTTAGTTATAACCTTTGACATGGGCGGAACAAGTACAGATGTCGCCCACTTTAAAGGAGAATATGAACGTCAACTAGAATCAGAAATTGCTGGTGCACGGATGCGAGTTCCGGTATTAGCAATTAACACCATTGCTGCTGGCGGCGGTTCAATTTTGTTTTTTGATGGTTCTAGTTATCGTGTCGGGCCAGAATCAGCGGGATCAAACCCTGGCCCTGCTTGTTACCGTCGTGGTGGCCCCTTAGCCGTCACCGATGCTAATGTCATGTTAGGCAAAATTCACCCCCAATATTTTCCCTCTGTCTTTGGCACAGACGGCAATTTACCCTTAGATAAAAATATAGTTGTTGAGAAATTTACTCAACTAGCTCAAGATATCCAAAATGCTACAGGTAACACCCGTACTCCCGAACAAGTAGCCGCCGGATTTATTGCGATCGCTGTCGAGAATATGGCAAACGCAATTAAAAAAATCAGCTTACAACGAGGCTATGATGTCACTCAATATGTGCTTTGTTGTTTTGGTGGTGCAGGCGGTCAAGTTGCTTGTTTAATCGCCGATACTTTGGGAATGAAAAAGATATTTTTACACCCTTATGCAGGAGTTCTTTCAGCTTACGGTATGGGATTAGCTGATGTGAGGGCAATCAGAGAAAGCGGAGTTGAACGACCTCTCACCCAAGAACTAATCCCACAATTACAACAATTAATGCAAGTTTTAGAAACCCAAGCTAGAAGTGAACTAGATAGCCCCCTTACTAAAGGGGAACAGAGGGAGGTTAAAGCAAGCAACGAACAAGAAATAGTCCGAAAAGTTAACTTGAAATATGAAGGAACCAACTCGATTTTGACAATTGATTTTGCCTTAGATGTAGCAATGATGCAGCAAGAATTTGAAGTCGAACATAAATCGCGCTATGGTTTCATTCAAATAGAAAAAACCTTAATTGTCGAATCCGCCTCAGTTGAAGTAATTCAAAAAATGGATACCCCAGAAGAACCATTAATTACTCGTACCCATCCTCTTAATCAACCTGCCAACTCTGTTGAGACAGTACAGATGTTTACTGCTGACCAATGGCATAATACACCTGTTTATCGGCGAGAAGATTTACAACCAGAAGATAATATTAATGGACCAGCAATTATTGTCGAAAAAATTAGCACAATTGTCGTTGAGCCTGAATGGCAAGCAAGCTTAACTGAACGCAATCATTTAGTTTTGCAACGTCTTGATTAGGACTATTGTTTTTGAGTTAAATAATAAAAACAATTATGTACAAATTTGCTGCGGCTTGCCAAAGTGAACCCATTGTATTTGGTTCAGCCAGACCTGGATACAGTAGTGAGCAAGTTAACCAGTGGATTGAATTTATGCAAAATCAAGACATAAAACGCATTTGCTGTTTACTCCCTCATACTCAGCTAACTCGCTATTCAAATTTACTGGAAATCTACCGACAGAAATTTGGAATTGATCAAGTTTGTTGGACACCAATAGAAGATTTTCAATATGGCGATCGCCAAACCCTAACCCAGCAAATCCTACCCTTCCTAGCAGTTGCAGATCAGCGAAAAGAAAAAGTAGTAGTTCATTGTTCCGGGGGAGTGGGACGCACAGGACACGTCTTAGCCGCTTGGTTAGTCAGCAAAAGAGGATTCTCAAACCAACAAGCGATCGCAGCAGTCAGAAAAACAGGAAAAAACCCTTATGAAGCAGCAATTGCTGGCGTCCTCAAAGGAAAAAATCCTTGGAAAATGGTTGCAGAACTAAACGCACTTTTAGATGATTGTCGTCGTGCTGGAATAATCTTTATCTAACTCAGTAAACCAAAAAAATCCACACTTTCCTCTGCGTTCTCTGCATCTGGTGCGGTTATTTTATAAATAAAAATATGTACACAACATCTCAACCCGATCCTGTCCGCCTCGAAATCTTCAAAAACCTCTATCAATTTATCGCCGAACAAATGGGAATTGTTCTGCAAAACACAGCAGCATCAGTCAATATCAAAGAACGTTTAGATTTCTCCTGCGCAATTTTTGATGCATCCGGATTACTAGTAGCTAATGCCCCTCATATTCCCGTACATTTAGGCTCAATGAGTGAAAGTGTTCGTAGTTTAATTAATGATAAAGGTGACACCCTCAAACCAGGAAATGTTTATCTATCTAATAATCCCTATAACGGCGGCACCCATCTCCCCGATGTCACAGCAATTACCCCCGTTTTTAATGAAGACGAAAAACAAATTATTTTCTATGTAGCTTCCCGTGGACACCAAGCCGATATAGGCGGAATTACCCCTGGTTCTATGCCTCCCCACAGTACCACAGTCGAAGAAGAAGGAATTCTCTTTGATAATTTCCTCTTAGTAGAACAAGGCAATTTCCGAGAAAACCAAGTACGAGAAACACTCTTAAATCATCCCTACCCGGCTCGTAATCCTGAGCAAAATATTGCTGATTTTAAAGCACAAATTGCTGCCAATGAAAGAGGAGTACAAGAACTCCGAAAAATGGTTTCTCAATATGGACTCGAAACCGTCCAAGCTTACATGAAATTTGTTCAAGATAATGCCGAAGAATCTGTCAGAAGAGCAATTGATGTTCTCAAAAATGGCTCATTTATTTATGAAATGGATGACGGCGCACGTATTCAAATCAAAGTCACAATCAACAGAGAAAAACGCAGCGCTACTATTGATTTTACAGGCACATCTCGACAATTAAATACTAACTTCAATGCTCCGAAAGCCGTCACTCAAGCAGCAGTTTTATATGTCTTTCGGACTCTAGTTGATGATAGCATTCCCCTCAATGCCGGCTGTCTCAAACCTCTAGAAATTATTATCCCTGAAGGTTGTATGCTGAACCCAACCTATCCAGCAGCAGTGGTAGCCGGAAATGTAGAAACATCGCAAACTATTGTCGATGCTTTATATGGTGCTTTAGGCGTCATGGCTGCTTCTCAGGGAACCATGAACAATTTTACTTTTGGTAACGATCGCTATCAATATTATGAAACTATCTGCGGTGGTTCTGGGGCAGGCGCTAACTTTGATGGTACTGATGCAGTCCATACCCATATGACTAACTCCCGCCTTACCGATCCCGAAGTTTTAGAAACTCGCTATCCTGTTTTAGTAGAAAGCTTTAGTTTGCGTCCTGATAGTGGCGGTAAAGGAAAACACTCAGGTGGGAATGGCGTCATCCGCCGCATCAAGTTTTTAGAAGTGATGACAGCTAATATTCTCTCTGGACATCGAGTTATTCCTCCCTTTGGGTTAAATGGTGGAGAAGCAGCACAAGTTGGACGCAACTGGATACAACGTCAAGATGGAACCCAAGAGAACTTAAACAGCACAGCGACAGTACAAATGCAACCAGGAGATATTTTTGTCATCGAAACTCCCGGGGGAGGAGGATTTGGGGAAAAAGCTGAGAGTTAAACACTGAGGAGTTACCACCTAACCACCAACGGAAATTTTATCTGTGACCATCAGTGTTAATCTGTGTTCATCGGTGTACCCCTTGGGAAGCCTATGAGCGCGTCTACGACTTTCAAGTTAGAACACTTGGTATAGTTTTAGTTCCAATCCTACCAAAACTCCGAATTCATTAGGCATAAACTAAAATTATTAATTTTTAGCAGTTATTTACATACCTTCTAGAATCTATTTCAGTTTGTAACTATTTGCCTATGTCGTTATATCTATTCCTTTAGACTGATCTAAAAATAGAAAAAAATTTGGAATAAAGAAAAATGTCTTCAGTAAACTTTCTTTGTCATGGTTTTTTTGTTGCTGTTTCTTGTGTAGCCTGTATGATTGGTTTGCTTCTACTTTGGCAGAACAAACAGCAAAAAGAAAAAGATGATGCAGATGCAACAGAGGTAATTTTATTTAGAATGACCTTTTGTTACTGGCTAGTTTACTGCGTTGCTTTTGGTATTGAAAAATTAGTATTTCCTCACTGGGAAGCAGTACATATGACTTTGAGGATTACAACTGCTTTGTCATATTTCTTAACATTTTCTTGTATTGTTAGTTTGCCTCTACATAAGTTTGCAGTCCGCCAAGTAGAGGAATAGTGATTAGTTGTTGAGGATTGTCTGTAGTAAGCACAAAGGATGCTTACTACGAACTGAGTAGAGTAGTAATTTTAAACGCAGAGGAGCGCAGAGTTAGCGCGGAGGTTCGCAGAGTTTTTCACGGTTGTAATCGATTTTATTTGAGCAAGCTGACTAAAGCTTCAATTAATGTTTGATTCTGTTCATCAGTGCCGACTGAAATTCGTAGTTTATTATCTAATCCCGGTTGTTTGAAGTAACGCACTAGAATTCCTCGTTCCTTCAATCCTAAATAAAGCTGTTCTGCATTGCCTTCGGGAGGTGTAGCAAGGACAAAATTTCCTTGGGAATCAAGAACAGTGAAACCTAAGTTCTTTAAGTCAACAGTCAACTTTGCTCGTGATATTTTTACTTTCTCAGCACAAGCATTTTTATAAGCTTGATCCCGCATCGCAGCTGCACCAACTAAAGTGGCGATCGCATCAATGTTGTAACTATCTTTGACTTTAAACAAGCCTGTCAGTAATTGGGGATTAGCTACAGCAAAACCCATGCGTAAGCCTGCCAGAGAGTAGCCTTTGGATAAAGTACGCAAGACAATTACATTCTCAAATTCCTGTACCAACGGCAAAGCAGAAGATTCAGCAAAATCAACATATGCTTCATCGATCGCGACAATTCCTGCAACTTGCCGTGCTAAAGTACGCAAATCATCTAAGGGTACAGAATGACCAGAAGGACTGTTGGGAGAAGCAATAAAGGTAATCGCGCCATTAGCAGCAACCAGTTCATCAATAGGCAGTGTAAAATCTTGGGGATAGGGAACCTCAACAACTTCTGCTGGTTGCATCGCTGCTAGGGTACGATACAAAACGTAAGTCGGCATCGGGTAAACAACTTTGCGATCGCGTCCTTCCGCACAAGCACGCACCAGCACATTCAGCACATCATCACTACCGTTACCGACAATGATCCAATCTGTGGGTACACCCAATGCTTCACTGACAGCAGCACAAAACTCACGCGCAAAGGGATCAGGATAACGCCGTAACCACTCGCTGTCTAGGGTTCTGAGGATATTGAGTGCGTCTGGTGATGGCGGGTAAGGATTTTCATTGGTATTCAGCTTAATAATTTTGGTTCCCGGTTTCGGTTGTTCTCCGGGAACGTAACCAGTCATAGCATCAATGGCGTGACGGAAGTAACTCATGAAGTTCAAGTTCGCAGACTACTAGGATGATTATCGCTTCAGATGCTTTAGTGTAAAACACAGCAGGTTATGGGTTTCATTGCCAAAACTCTAGCTACTGAGGGGGTGACAAAGGGGATGTAACTTAGGCTTGGCTTGCCTTTCACTTTAATCACTGCTGAAAAGATGAGAATTAATTGAGCGCGATCGCGCTTTGTGAAAATAGGAGTTTTGAGTGCTGATGAATAAGAAAAATCTTGCTGTTGCTTTTTATCTTTGAGGGCGTCCGTCACCTGAAAGGCTTGCCCTGCCACAAGTTGACTGCGGTTGTCACCCCCTCAGCTCTAGCTATTTATGCTGTTGGGATGAACAATAGTAATTCCTTCGACTTCTATAAAGTCTTTTGGATTTAAAGTCAGAATATGGCCGATGTTATGGGCAAGCACTATTGCTTGTATGCGTAAATCGTGGATGCGTTTCCCTGAAATCTTATGAGTTGTAGCGAGGCTCAACCAAATGCGAAATATATCTGGTGTTTCTTCCAGCCACTCAAACTGATTTATGAGCATTTGCACTGCTCGTTCGGTTTCTTCTGGTGTCCATCCCAACCCATTTACAGTAACGGGACGGGTGGCTACAACCCAAAATTCAATTAAAACTTGAGGTGTAATAAAACACTGACCACCTTGTAGCAAGATTTGAAAAATAGCATTATTAATAATTTCGTACTCAGAGGAATGGGTCTCAGTAAACCTAAGAATAATATTCGTATCTAGTAAATAGCTTGTCATACACCGCGATCATCATAAATATTCTCACGCAGGCTTGCTTCAGCAGGCAAACTTATACTACTTTTCGGGAATTGAGCCATCCATTGACGAAACTGCTCGGCTTTTTCTGTTGGTGTTAAGTTTTTGTTAGTTGCTGTCTCTAGCTGTCTACTATGGAGTCTTGATTGAAAGAGTTTCTGGTCTTCGGGGGAGAGGTTTAATACCACTTCTACAAGGGAATTAACAAGTTGTACATTCATGGTTGTGTGTGTGATTTACTCTTTCTTACACTACGCGATGCGGTAGCCACTCCTATAGAGTATCGCTTTATTATAATATTCCACTCCATTCTTTTCTTAGCAACGCGAACCTACCCCAAAAAATTACATTTTTTACGTTTCTGTAACACAACCCTAAATAAACTAAAGAAAAAATTGCCCAGTAAAAAACACTAAAGCAGTCTTCTCTACTTTCAGTATTATTTTTTCTGATAATACTTTTCACTAAAATTGGGGAATGTAGGCTATCTGTCATCAAGAGCTGATAAAGTACGTAGCGAAAGTAAAATCGCGGCTTGTCATATTTAGACACCCGTAGCGGTTGAATTTACTTGCAAAAGAAGCCGTAAAATAAATTTCCGGCTTCTATATTCAACCTGTTAAAACGGGTTTCTACTTTCAGCTTGAACTTTAGTTCCAGGCTAGGAAGCCGTGATCGAGGAGTTGAGCGGAATTTTATTTAACATGAAGCGTAAACGTCTAGCATCTCGTCACTACACCTCTTTAATTAGTCTCACTCTCATTTCGAGTTTTGTTGCACCTGACGCAGCGATCGCAGCACCACCCAGAACACCAGACAAAACGGTAAACTGTGAAATTCTGGTTGTTGGTGGTGGACTGTCTGGTGTGGCGACTGCTTACGAAGGTTTACTAGCCGGGAGAACGGTTTGTCTGACAGAAATTACCGACTGGCTGGGAGGACAGATTTCTGCTCAAGGAACTTCAGCACTGGATGAACGACCAACCCAACGAG
The DNA here is from genome assembly GCF_000317205.1 of Fischerella muscicola PCC 7414. Lineage (GTDB taxonomy): Bacteria > Cyanobacteriota > Cyanobacteriia > Cyanobacteriales > Nostocaceae > Fischerella > Fischerella muscicola. Next base: position 28,405 of record NZ_AJLK01000128.1, read on the forward strand.
CAAAGTTATACTACTCTCGCGGTTACTTAGAACTGCGAAAGCGGATTGAACGCAAGTACGGCAAACTCAACCCTGGTGACTGCTGGGTAAGTGATTCCTGCTTTATGCCTAAGGATGGGCATGAAATCTTGAGTTCCATGCTCAAAGATGCGGAAAGAAAGGGTAAAGGGAAGTTGCAATGGTTCCCAAATACAGTCATTAAGGAATTGAATATCAGTTCTGATGGCAAAATCATTAATAATGCGATCGCCATCCAACATAAACCAGCACCTAATGCCCCCCCACTCAATACTTTTACCCTATCCCAAAGTATCCAAGACGCTTATACCTATCTCAATTCTTCCCGCTTTACCAAAACAATTATTCGCCTGGCTCCCAAACAAGCACAAAAAGGCAATGTTCCTAACTGGTATATTGTAGATGCCAGTGAAACTGGAGAAGTTGTTGGTCTTGCTGATGTTCCCTATCGTCTGGGTATTGATGCGCGTTCTTATTTAGAACCTTCATCTTCCAGCGCTACCAACGATCCCTATTGCACTCAAGGCTTTACTTACACCTTTGCAATGGAGGCAACTAAGGAACCGCAAAAGCAAACCATGCCCCCATTCTACATGCAGTACTCGCCCTACTACAGTTATGAATTGCAACGACTGGCAAGCTTTCCTTTAGTATTTACCTACCGTCGCATCTGGAGTCCCCGCAGAGGCGAAGAAATGAAATTTGGCGGTGTAACTTTTACGGCTCCCGTACCTGGCGACATCTCCATGCAAAACTGGACTTGGGGAAATGACTACCGTCCCGGAACCGCCAAAGATAACCTGATTTACACTCGTGAGCAACTCAAAGCCACCGGACAGCTTAACCCTGGTGGTTGGATGGGCGGACTGCGAGTAGAAACCTTGCGTAAAGGTGAGGAAAATGCCCTTGGTTATTATTACTGGTTGACAGCAGGGACTACAGATTCTCAATTAGGAAATGGCGTTAAGCAGCCACAACCAAACAATCGCTTCCTTTCTGGGTTAGATTCCCCGATGGGAACAGCCCACGGTTTGTCAAAATATCCATATATGCGTGAAGGCAGGCGGATCATCGGCCGTCCCAGTTGGGGTGCGCCTCAAGGCTTTAGTATTTGGGAAGTTGATATTTCTCGCCGCAAGTATGATGATCCCTATTATCGTCAGGTGCTTTCACCTGGTGAATATCGCCGTTTACAAGCAACCTTGGCAGGTTTAGAAGCTTTATCAGTCCTTTCAGGTCAAAAACCTCCAGAAACAGTTGCTCGACGCACTCGTTCTACAGTTTTTCCCGATGGTGTCGGTATTGGACATTATGCGATCGACTTTCATCCTTGCATGACAAAAAGCCCACCAGAAGCACCAGGAAACACAGAACGCGAAGGTGAAAGACGCGGTGCAGGCCAAGCTTATCCCTTCCAGATAGCTCTGCGGGCAATGATCCCACAAAAAATTGACAATTTGTTGGTAGGAGGTAAAAGTATTGCTACCAGTCACATTGCAGCAGCAGCTTACCGCGTCCACTCCTTTGAATGGTCTGCTGGTGCAGCAGCAGGGACTACAGCAGCTTTCGCTTTGAAAAACAATATCGCCCCCTACCAACTAGTAGATGAATTACCAAAAATAGAACCGCAATTACTAAAATTGCAACAACTACTCAAGAATAACGGCAACCCCACCGCTTTCCCTGATACCTCAATTTTCAATCAAAATTGGGAAGATTGGAAATAATTTTGTTGGGTGTTGGTAGTTGATTGGTGGTTGTGCCAAACAACAAACAACAATCAACTACCATAGACTAAACTGTTAATTGTAGTGTAGTTTTGTAAAGACCTGTTGGTTAATTCTTTTATGATTACCAAACTTTCAGCAGCTGTTTACGGGATGGCAGCGACACCAACTATAGCTCCTGAACGGTCAACTCAAGTTACCCGCAAGACCTATCCAAATTACAAAGTCATCGTTTTAAACGATGATTTCAATACTTTTCAGCACGTTGCTGAGTGCCTGATTAAGTATATTCCGGGAATGACTAGCGATCGCGCTTGGGAACTCACAAACCAAGTACACTACGAAGGCCAAGCCATTGTTTGGACTGGGCCCCAAGAACCCGCTGAACTTTACCATCAGCAATTACGTCGAGCCGGTCTCACGATGGCTCCTCTAGAAGCAGCGTAAAATTTATGACAAAACCCACCCCAGACACCCGCAAAGCAACACCTGTTAAAGATGGCAGATTAGTTTGGAATCACTCAACCCATATTCCTGGACTTATTCCCATTCTTGAACGTCTGTGCAAACTAGATGGCATTCAAACCGTCACACCAGGACAACTTGGACGAGTAAAAGGTCACAGCCCAAAGTTGCAATTGCGGGTGTCTGTACCCATTCGGGGCGGGTTTAAATTAATTGCACGTCACGGTAAAACTGTACAAGAAGTATTTATTTTAACTACCCTACCGCAGCAACAACTCGAAGAAGCGATCGCATCTGTAATGCAAAAGTAGTCAATTGTCAATTGTCAATTGTTAGTAGTTAGTAGTTAGTAGTTAGTAGTTGGTAGTTGTTTGTTGTACCAGACGTGCCATGGCACGTCTGTACAGTAGTTGGTAGTTGGTAGTTAGTAGTTAGTAGTTAGTAGTTTATTGTCTCCCCACCTCCCCACTGCCCCTAATCCCCACTCCCTTGGGGGAGTGGGGGCCGGTGAGTTCCCCACCTCCCTATTCCCCCAATTCAGCAAACAACTTTGCCAAAATCACGTTAGAAAACAAAAAGCCATCGGGATCACTCAAACGCAACTTTTCTCCCTCGAGTTTTACCCAGCTTTTTTGCAAGTACGGCTGTAAACATTTCTCAATCTCTTCTACCTTCTTTTCTCCAAACTGTTCTTTTAGCACTGCTAAATTGACGCCTTCTGCTAACCGCAACCCTAGCATTAAGGTTTCTAACAAAATTTCATCTGCTGATATTACTTCACAATCAATTACACAGCCAGTTTCTACCCACTGATAATATTCTTTGGTTTTACGGGGACGAGTATATCTTTTCCCTTCCACATAACTGGCTGCACCCATGCCAAAGCCATAGTAAGGGCGATTTTCCCAGTAAACTCGATTATGCCGACACTGGTGTCCTAGTTGGGCATAGTTGGAGATTTCATAATGTTCATAACCTGCACCAGTAAGGATTTGCTGCGCCATCTGGTACATTTTGACTGTAGTTTCATCTGTAGGTAGGGGATGAGTACCCCCTTTGTAATAACGACCAAAGGCAGTTCCAGGTTCTATAGTCAGGTCATAAATAGATATATGGGTTGGTGCGATCGCAATTGCTTTTTCTAATGACTCCTGCCACCTATCTAGGGTTTGATGCGGTAATCCTGATATGAGGTCTATGCTAAAGTCAGCAAACCCAACTTGCGAAATTAATTCTACTGCTTTGTAAATTTCGTTAACAGAATGCGATCGCCCACAAGCTTGCAATAAATCTGCATCAAAAGCTTGTACACCCAAACTCACACGGTTGACGCCTGCGCTACGATAACCTTGAATATGTTCTAAATCAAACGTACCTGGGTCTATTTCCATAGAAATTTCTACCCCAGGAGAAATACCAAATTTTTGCTCTAACGCTTTTAATATATGTTGCAATTGTTGCACAGATAAAAGCGAGGGAGTACCGCCACCAAAGAAAATTGTCTGCAAAGATTGACCAAAAACAGGAGCAAGGGCAATTTCTTGACACACAAAGTCTACGTATTGAGAGATTGTACCCGATGTTTCACCACGCAAGCGATCGCCTACGACAGAAATAGGAAAATCACAGTAAAAGCATCGGCGTCTGCAAAAAGGAATATGTATGTAGGCAGAAGTTGGAATAGCTGAAAATATATCTTTTTGTGCCATTTTAAGTGAAAATTAAAATATGATTATTAGAATTACAAAACATGAAAATTAATAAGTTAAGTAAAAGACAAAATCCAGAAGATATAAGCCCAGAGGTGAAAACAGCTTACTGCCAGTGTTCTTGGAGTTAGCATTTTATCTTAATTATTTCTAGCTATTTATTAACAATTTTTTATCGTTTTTCAGCAAAAAGATGGCAATAATAGAGCATAAAAATCTTTAGTTATAATGAGTGCAGATGTTGTCAGTCTCAACTTCTAGAATGAGCGTAATTATTCTAAATCGCTCTTAACGATGAGATAAAAATTACTTTACTTCTTATCGACTAACACTGTTGCAGGAAAACAACACAATTATGCTAGATGCAATTATCATTTTCTCATTCATCCTAGCAGCAGCAGGGGTAGGCTTCTATAGTATCGAGTTTCTACCAAACGGGGCACTCGAACGGGTGACAAACGAAGAAGCTCTGCGCTTAGTTTTTGCTGCTTTTGCTGCTATTATTGGCGGTGCAGTCGGTCTGAGATTTCAGACTGCATATCGTCGCCTAGAAAGTCAAGTCCGGGAGATGCCCTTTGAAATCATCTTAACCCGTGCGATCGGTCTAGTCATTGGGTTACTAATTGCTAATTTAATGCTAGCACCTCTATTCTTGCTACCGATCCCCACCGATTTTAGTTTTATTAAGCCATTGGTAGCAGTTGTTGGCAGCATCGTGCTGGCATACACTGGTATGAATCTGGCAGATACCCACGGACGTGGTTTATTGCGTTTGATCAATCCCAATACTGTAGAAACAATGGTGGTAGAAGGGACACTCAAACCAGCTAGCACCAAAGTATTAGACACCAGCTGCATTATTGATGGTCGTATTGAAACACTTCTAGAAACTGGCTTTTTGGAAGGACAATTACTTGTACCGCAATTTGTCTTACAAGAACTGCAACAAGTAGCGGATGCAAGCAAAGACCAAAAACGGGTACGGGGAAGACGGGGACTAGAAATACTCAACCGGATTAAAACAGTGTACCCCGATCGCATTTTGATTAACTCAATAGACTACGACGATATCACAACCGTAGATGCGAAGTTAGTTAGGTTTGCCCAAGAAATCAACGGCACACTCTTAACCAACGACTATAACTTATCCAAAGTCGCCAGTGTGCAAAAAGTGCCTGTTTTAAACGTTAACGATTTGGTTAATGCTGTACGTCCTACCTACTTACCAGGCGATAACATTGACCTTAAGATTCTCAAAGAAGGCAAAGAACCCAGTCAGGGTATTGGCTACTTAGACGATGGCACAATGGTTGTGGTTGAAGAAGGAAGCAATTATGTAGGTGGTGAATTGCGGGTAGTTGTCACCAGCGCCCTCCAAACCTCCGCCGGTAGAATGATCTTCGCCAAACCCCAAGCATCTGCATTGGCATGAAGGAAATGTCCAGTTCAAGTTTGCTAAATTTTTTTCTTGCCGATGCAATTTGATTGCATCGGTTATTTTTTGGTTAATTGCTCAATATATACAAGTTGTGCGGCAGCAACTGTGGTATAAACTGTCTAGCAATAAATAACCGAAATTAAAAATCAAAAATTAATCAAGATGAAATATATAAAATACATTTGTTTGACAGCTATTAGTAGCATTGTTGTAAGCATAACGAACTATCAGGGAGCAATAGTAGCAGCATTACCACCACCAGAAGACATACCAGAAGAAATATTACGGACAGAAATTATCTTAGCAGCGCGATCGCCGATTGATGGCAAACCCCTATCCGCAGCCGACTATGCACAACTGCAAGCCCAACTACAACAAGCCCCACCACCAAAACTAAGTCCTAATATCAGAGAAAATATCTTTTTGCTGAGACTGCGTAAAGCTTTACTTCAGCTTTTCCCATTTTTGGATACATTGATTTAGTCAATGGTCAAGTGTCAATTGTCGATTGTTAGTGGTTAGTGGTTAGTGGTTAGTAATTACAACTTCCGACTTCTGACTTCCCCCAAGTCGTCGTCCGACCTGTCCCCTTTCCCTTGTCTCCCCCCAAATTGATGATGACCCTCAAGACAAAATTTGCAAATAATTGTAAAGAATAATATATAGAACTTAATAAAGCAGTTTTACTTAGCCACTTTATTCAACCAACATAGGTAGCTCCATGTCTATGACCATGATTGCCCCCGAACAAGTAAACCGCATCGTTTGGAATCAACATCAAGATCCTTTTGAAATATTGGGTTCCCATCTTGTAGAAGCAAATGGCAAAACTGTCTGGGCTGTGCGAGCCTACCTACCCAATGCCAGCGAAGCGTGGGTGATTCTTCCCGAAGAAAGAAAAGAATATCCCATGCAAAGCGTGCATGATCCTCACTTTTTCGAGTGCGCGATTGAAACAAAAGAATTAGCTAACTACCAACTCAAAATCAAAGAAGGGGAACACGAACGAGTCATCTACGACCCTTACGCTTTCCGTTCTCCCCGCTTAACTGAGTTTGATTTGCACTTGTTTGCTGAAGGAAACCATCACCGGATTTACGAAAAACTAGGAGCGCACCCCATAGAAGTAGACGGCGTTAAGGGTGTTTATTTTGCCGTTTGGGCTCCCAATGCCCGCAACGTTTCAGTGATCGGCAATTTCAATCAGTGGGACGGACGCAAACACCAGATGCGTAAAGGACAAACTGGGATTTGGGAATTATTTATTCCTGGGCTTGGGGTAGGAGAACATTACAAATACGAAGTCAAAAATACAGAAGGTCACATTTACGAAAAATCTGATCCCTACGGTTTCCAACAAGAACCGCGTCCCAAAACAGCATCGATTGTCACTGACTTAAATAGTTATCAGTGGAACGACGAAGACTGGATGGAGGTGCGGCGTCATACTGATCCTCTGACTCAACCCATCTCAGTTTACGAAGTACATTTAGGTTCTTGGTTACACGCCTCTAGTGCAGAACCACCCAGACTGCCTAATGGGGAAACCGAGCCTATCGTTCCTGTTTCTGAACTTAATCCTGGTGCGCGTTTTCTGACTTATCGAGAGCTAGCAGACAGGTTAATCCCCTACGTCAAAGATTTGGGCTATACCCACGTGGAATTATTGCCCATCGCTGAACATCCCTTTGATGGTTCTTGGGGTTATCAAGTCACAGGCTATTACGCCCCTACTTCCCGTTATGGTAGCCCAGAAGACTTTATGTATTTTGTTGACCAGTGCCACAAAAACGGTATTGGCGTAATTGTAGATTGGGTTCCCGGTCACTTCCCCAAAGACGGTCATGGTTTAGCTTTCTTCGATGGTACTCACCTTTATGAACACGCTGATCCCCGTAAAGGCGAACATAAAGAATGGGGAACTTTGGTGTTTAACTACTCACGCAACGAAGTCCGTAATTTCTTAGTTGCCAATGCTCTATTTTGGTTTGATAAATTCCACATTGACGGTATTCGCGTTGATGCGGTCGCTTCCATGCTTTACCTTGATTATTGCCGCAAAGAAGGCGAATGGCTGCCCAACCAGTATGGAGGTAGAGAAAACCTAGAAGCAGCGGATTTTCTGCGTCAGGTAAATCACCTCATCTTTAGCTATTTTCCGGGAGTTGTTTCTATTGCTGAAGAATCTACAGCTTGGCCAATGGTTTCCTGGCCAACCTACACTGGTGGTTTGGGCTTCAACCTAAAGTGGAACATGGGCTGGATGCATGACATGCTGGATTATTTCAGTATGGATCCCTGGTTCCGTCAGTTCCACCAGAACAATGTTACTTTTAGTATGTGGTATCACCACAGCGAAAACTTCATGTTGGCATTGTCTCACGATGAAGTTGTGCATGGTAAAAGCAACATCATCGGTAAAATGCCTGGTGATAGATGGCAGAAATTTGCTAACGTGCGTTGTCTGTTCACCTATATGTTTGCTCACCCAGGCAAGAAAACCATGTTCATGAGCATGGAGTTTGGGCAGTGGAGTGAGTGGAATGTTTGGGCTGACTTAGAATGGCATTTATTGCAGCATGAGTCACACCAACAACTCAAAGACTTTTTCAAGGATTTAAACCATCTCTACCGCAGTGAACCGTCTTTGTATACCCTAGATTTTGCCCGAGAAGGGTTTGAGTGGATTGACTGTAGCGATAACCGCCACAGCGTTGTGTCCTTTATCCGCAGAGATAAGGATTCAGAAGATTTTGTCATTGTGGTTTGCAACTTCACCCCTCAACCCCATTCCCACTACCGCATCGGTGTACCGGAACCCGGATTTTATACCGAGTTGTTCAATAGCGATGCACGTAAATACGGTGGCAGCAATATGGGCAATTTAGGTGGTAAATGGACAGATAATTGGTCGATGCACAATCGCTCTTATTCGCTGGATTTATGTTTACCACCTTTGGGTGTGTTGATTCTCAAGTTGGATAGGGAGAAGACTGCTGAGGTGATGGAGTCTCAACAAGAATAATCTTAATTTTTGTTTCATCTGGTAGAATTTAGGTTAAATTATCCTTAGATAGGTCTTGTTGAGAATACTTGACCTATCTTTTTTTACACCAAAACTGTGACCCGCTTTGTCACCCCGTCAGTTCTCAGTATTGCGATCGCAAACTCTCCAAATATTAGTCGCTGTTTTATCTAATACATTAACAGGCTTAGTTGGTCTAGGAGTTGGAGTTAATGGGATTTTACTTTCCCCAAATCATATCTAAACGTTCTTGAGCAGCTTTGAGAGCCTTTTCAGGAGATTCACCTAACAAAGTCGCCTCAATAGCTCTCCCCAGACTATCAGAAAGACGGCTATATCCAGCAATTATTGGTCTAGCACGTGTCACAGACATTTGGTCTAAAAAGACTTTCAACACTGATTTTTGGTTGATCAGTTCCTGGAAAGCTTGACTTTGAGCAGATTTAATGTTTACTGGTAAAAAACCTGTTCCAATACTCCACTCAGTTTGAAATTCTTCACTCAACATGTACTCAAGAAACTTGAGTGCAGCTTGCTCTCTTTCTGGCGTGGTTTTCATGACGTACATGTTACCAGTACCAGCGACTGTAGCTTGTTGCAAATTTCCAGGAATAGGAAAGACATCAAAATCAACATCAGATTTCATGATGTAAGTCCAAGGCCCCGTAATTTGCATAGCCACGCGACCAGAGGTAAAATTATCTTCCTCGTAACCCCGCTCTGGAGGAGATAATTTAGCTGAACCATCTTTAATTAAATCTTGCCAGAATTGCAAAGCTGCGATCGCTCCTTTGTTCAGCAAATCTGGTTTGTCATTTTTGATTACCTCTCCCCCAGCACCAAATAGGAAAGGGAACCAACTAAACACAGTCCATTCTCCCTTTCCCAAGGGTAATAACATTCCGTATTGTTCAGGATGGTTGTCGCCATTACGATCTATAGTTAATTTATTAGCAACTTGCCGCAATTCTTCCCAAGTCTTCGGTAGTTCAGTTATTCCCGCAGCTTTAAATAGATCCCGTCGGTAAAAAATGCCCATATTGCTGGTATATAGTGGCACTGACCAAGTGTGACCATTTAACTGTAATTCTTCAAATAAATTTGGGATAATTTCTGATTTAATTGACAATTTATCTAACCAATCTTCTAACGGTCGAATTGCACCTAATTCTACCAACTGACCTGTAATTTGTGGGTAATATGTCAAAATATCGGGTGGAACATTACCGACCACTGCTGTTAAAACTTTCGGCAATTGTTGGTCAAGCTGACCAGCATAAATAGATTCTACTTGAATATCTGGATGAGTTTGATTAAACTTATCCACCAATTTTTGAAACACATCTCGATTGACAGGGGGATTAATTCCCTGCCAAAGTGTTAAATGAATAACTCCATTGTCTTTATTTTGTGTAGCTTGACAACCATATATAACTAATAACAAACATAAGCAAACTCCCACAATTGAAATTTGCCAAGCCGAACTCATAAACTGGCGTACATAATTTCTAATTTGGTATATTAAAAATTTTATGTTCATGCTCAGCAGTAAATATAAATCAGGATAGATTTTCTAACACACTCTTAGTAATACTAGTTTCTGCTCTTGTATAGTTATAAGTTTGGGGTTCAGCTAACTTGTAAGTTTTAAAGATTTTTTCTGCTCGTTCCCACAAGTCTGTATCTTCTCCATAGGAGATATTATTAAACCCATGCAAATCCAAAAATACCTGTCTTTTTCCAAAAAAAGTAGGACCTAAGACACATTCCCTTAAATTAATTGTTTTTCCTGGTTGAAAATAATCTGCTACCCAAATTTCTTCATCGCTTGCAAATCCTCCTTGAATCAAATCAATTTCTGGGTTAGCTTGCATGAATTGCAGCCGGGATTCTAAATGATTTGGTTGATAAGTATCATCACTATCGATAAATGTAATGTACTTGCCGAATGATGCTTGAATTCCAACATTTTTAGAGTAGGCTAACTTACGATTTTGATGTTTCAGATAACGAATATTCTGGAACTTCTGAAGATAAAGATTGACAATCTCAAAAGTATTGTCTTGGCTACCGTCGTCAACTACAATCAATTCCCAATTTGTAAAAGTTTGATTGATAACACTATCAATACAGTTATTTAAATATTTTGCTCGGTTGTAAGTACATAAAATTACTGATATTTCAGGCGTGTAGTCGAAAATTATACTACTCATTATTTTTCAGCTACGATACAAGTTGCGACGGGATAATCTGGATGAAAAGCGTCTAGTTCTTCGGGGGTTAATTCTTCAACGGCAATACCATGATAACTAGCTATGACAGTAATAGGATTGCCGTAAACATACAATTTCTGCTGAGAAAAATTTCTAAACATCCAGGCAAAAGCATCTGGTAAAGGTCGCCAATAGTCAACCGGGGTAGCATGAACTCGAATCGCATTTGGAACCATCGCAAAACATTTGCCACCAGGTTTTAACCAGGTATGGATATTTTCAATAGCAATCCAGGGTGCGTAACAATGTTCTAAAACATTAAAGATAATCACTGAATCTAAAGACTTTGGTTCGATTACAGATACATCGTGAACATCCCCCACTATATCTACCCCTGGCCCTGATTCTAAATTGAGAATCCGATAGGAACTACCTGGATTCATTTGATAGAAATCTTTATCTTTGGGAGTACCACCTATTTCCAAAATATTGCCAACTACTTGTGGATGAATATCGTCAATAAATTTCCGGAGATAGTAGCGATCCACAGGAGTTCCTCTTGTCAACCCAAATGCTTGACAAATAGGAACTGTTTTTTTCAAATCTCCCCAATCAATAGAGCCTGTGGCAGGAGATAATAAACCTATATTTTCTAGTTTTTCTACTAACTGGCAAAAGTCTTTGATATTCTGAATTTTTTCTAGGTCATCTTCTAATTGCAAATGAGCAAATAATTGTGGAAGAACTTGGTAAGTTTCTCGACTTAATGAACCAAGTTCAAACTGCATATCTTTTTCGATAAAACTCCGAAATCCTTTGCCATAAATTGTAATTTGGCTATCTGCTACAAATACTATGGCATTGGCAACTAAATCTGCATATTTATTGATTTCATCTATGACTTTATTGGCAGTTGGAGCTAATTTAATTTTTTGAAATATTTGATAGGCTTTTTCTAGAGAATGTTCGTGAACAAATATCTCCATTAAAGTCAACCATGATTTTGCCGGAATTATTTCCGCTTGTCTTTGGCTCCAAGCAAAAATAGCATACAGCTTGCTGTCATGCTGCTGTAAATAAGTGGTAGATATATATTGTTTAGCCATGCAATTAATTCCTCAAAATATTTGAAGACTTGAGGACAACTTGCGTATTATAAGCTATTTCTGGATTGCTCTCGGCAATAGTTCATTTGACAATATCCAATATGCCTTGATCTGCATCTAAAATCACCTGTACACCTACTGGTAATGCTGCATTTGGTGCTTCATGACCAAAGGGTAAATCCGAGACAACAGGAATACCCAAATCACCCAACCGATCGCGTAAAACTTCTTCCACTGTAAAACTAGGAATACCCACTGGCACTTCACATTTAGTAAAGCTACCCAAAGCGATACCACGAACTTTAGACAAAGCACCACACAGGCGCCACTGCGTCAACATTCTATCAATCCGGTAGGGTGCTTCTGTCACATCTTCAAAAGCCAGGATGACCCCATCTAAATCCGGTTGGATGGGTGTACTCAAAAGATGGGTCGCCACAGTCAGATTAGCTGGTAGCAAAATACCAGTAGCTACACCACCTCCCCAACCACAACCTTTGATAGGAGGAAGGGAATGTCCTTCCACCCAATCAAATAAACGTTGAACTGACCAATCTGGTTCGTCAGCGATCGTGGTTAACAAAGGCGCGTGTACACCAGAAATTCCCACCTGATAAAGACTCCACAGTAAAGCGGTAATGTCAGAAAAGCCGATCAGCCACTTGGGAGAAGAAATTGGGGAGATGGGGTGATGGGGTGATGGGGTGTAGACGCGCAAGCGGCTTCCCGTAGGGTAGGGGTGATGAGGAGAACTTAGAGTGAAACTCTCCCCACCTCCGGTTCTCCCCACCTCCGGTTCTCCCCACCTCCCCACTGTCCCTACTCCCCAACTCCAATTTTCCAAAACCCGCGTACTACCAAAACCACCCCTAGCGCAGAGAATACCGCGACATTCGGGGTCTTGCCATGCTAATGCTAGGTGGTGACAACGAGTTTCATCTTTACCAGCTAAATATCCCCATCTGTCATCTATATCTGGTATTACTTCTACTCGATAGCCGCGCGATCGCCAAATTTCTACTCCTCGTTCAAATGCTGTAAGTTCTCGCAAAGCACCACTAGGTGCAATAACTCGTAGTAAGTCACCAGGTTGGAGGGGTGGCGGAATGATAACTTGAGATTGCATTGATAAGTAGAGATGTTAAGAAGTAGATGGAATCACTAAGACAGTGAACCATAAAGTTATCACAAAGAAAATCTCAACATCAAAAGAATAATGAGAATTTAGTTGTTGGTTAGTGGTTGATTGTTGATTGTTGATGGTTGGTTGTTGGTTAATGGTTAGTGATTGTTAACCATCTCCAGTACCCACTCCTCACACTCCACGCCAGTCGCTCTTTGTTGGAAACCAACAAGACCGCGCTGGCTCCCCCACTCCACCCTTACGGGAAGCCAAGCCGCCCTCCGGACGTCTACGGGGGTTCGCATACCCTTACCTTAAGCCTATGAGCGCGTCTACGTGACCCAAAGCCCAGCCACTGCGGTGGACTCTTCTGCCGGCATAAAGGAGCCACTGCGCCCTTGGGAGTTCCAACAGTTGTAGCACGTGGCGTCACGTGGCGTCCAAGACTGCGACCCCCTCACCGTTGTTGCGTCTACACACTCCTTACACTCCCCACACCCTCTTCCTAAATTTTGAATTTTGAATTGTTTTCTCCCCATCTCCCCACCTCCCCTAATCCCCACTCCCTTGGGGGAGTGGGGGCCTCGAGTTACCCACCTCCCCATCCCCCTTTCCTCTTACTTAAAATGCTGCCTACTATTTCTACAATTCCTCTACGCCAGATGGCTTCTGGTGATTTTTTGTCACTGCAATTATATAAATTTACTGGTGCTTATCCAGGCAAGAAAGTTTACATTCAATCTAATCTGCATGGTGCAGAAATAGCTGGTAATGCAGTCATTCACCAATTAATTGAGTTTTTATTGACACTAGATGCTACCAATTTAATTGGGGAAATTTGGTTAGTTCCTGTTTGTAATCCGATGGGAACGAATACACGTATACATCACTTTTCTCCTGGTAGATACTGTCTTTATGAAGCCAAAGATTGGAACCGTATCTTTTGGGATTACGAAAAAGAAGCTGATGATTTAGCTATATTTGCTAAATCTCAACTTCATCTAAATTCGGAGGTCGTCAAACAAAATTATCTTGCCTTAATTCAGCAAAATTTTACTAAACTTTTAGAAAAAATTAATTCTCCTAGTAGCGTACCTTATACTGAGAAGTTTCGCTACAAACTACAATCTCTAAGTTTAGATGCTGATTACTTAATTGATTTACATAGTTCTACCAATCAAGGTTTAAATTACCTTTATTACTTTCCCAATCGAGAAGACAGCGCTAAATACTTTTTACTCAATTTTGGAATTGTACTTGATGAATATGATGGAGATGCTTTTGATGAAGCATTTATTAAGCCTTGGTTAGCATTAGAAAAATATTTAAAACAACTAGGAAGAAATATCAAATTTGATGTAGAAGCCTGGACACTTGAGTTAGGTATGGGTATGCAAATGAATCCTGATTCAGTAGCCAAAGGTATTTTAGGAATCAAAAACTATTTAGCATCCAAAGGAGTACTTAAAATTACTGGCTTTCCTTTAGCAAATAGTGAATCTCACAAAATGACGTTTAGAGCCAGAAGTCAAATTAAGAAATATTATGCTCCTGTCGGTGGAATGATTCAAGCGAGAGTTGAATTAGGCAGTGAAATTAAACCTGGAGACAAGCTTTATCAAATTTTGAGTTTTAATAAAGCAGGGAAGTTACCTCAGTTAACTGATATTTACGCTGAACAAGATGGATTAGTTTATGATGTTGCAACTAATCAAGCCGTAAATGAAGGGGAGTTTGTATTGGGAGTAATTCATTAAATATATATTTATGGAGATAGGAGTGTAGCGGTATAGGCGTTATGCAGAAATTTGATTCAGATTATTTCCCTTATACCAAATTGCGATAGTTAGTGTTGTTTGAGATTCCAGAAATAGCCTTTTAGCAAAGGCTCCCAATCTAAAATCCTGTTGGGTAAAATCCAAAATTGGTATTATACCCTCTCTATTGATAGATAGACAAAATTCAATAAAGGTACACAAATATATATATTCATAAATAAATATCTATCCTATAGGTAGTTTTAGATAGCTGGTACTAGGGTATTATTTAGTTTAGCTTTGTTAGTGATTCTTAACATTGTCTGAGCCAAATGTTTTGATATTTGGTGTGTGAAATGTATTTAGGTAGTTAAATATATTTAGTAGTAGATTAAACTTAAGCAAAGGCAATAGCTAAAAACGTCAGGGTGATTCTATGTTTCTTTTGTCTCTACACACTAAATTACTTCTTGCAAACGTAGAGTAAATCGGAGTCACAGGTGAATAGTAGTAATAATGACATCTTCTCTTTGGCAGGGGAAGTAATGATCCCACAGGCTCCTCCTGGTTTTAAATCAGGCTTTATCGGTATTGTTGGTCGTCCCAATGTCGGTAAATCTACGTTGATGAATCAGTTAGTTGGACAAAAAATAGCCATTACATCACCAGTAGCCCAAACTACACGCAATCGATTGCGGGGCATCTTAACCACAAAAGAGGCACAATTAATTTTTGTGGATACACCAGGAATTCATAAACCTCATCATCAATTGGGTGAAGTGCTGGTGCAAAACGCCAAAATAGCGATTGAATCTGTGGATGTGGTGCTGTTTGTGGTTGATGCTACAACTTTTTGTGGTGCAGGCGATCGCTACATTGCCGATTTACTGAGTCGCAGCAGTACACCTGTAATTTTAGGTCTAAACAAAATCGACCAACAGGTAGCAAATTCTCTGGCTATAGATGAAAGTTACACGCAGTTAGCAAGTACTCATCAATGGCAGACAGTAAAATTTTCTGCCAAAACAGGTACAGGATTGGGCGAATTACAACAATTACTCATTCAAAATATAGAACCCGGGCCTTACTACTATCCTCCCGACTTAGTCACCGATCAACCAGAACGCTTTATCATGGGCGAATTGATTCGAGAACAGATTTTGCTGTTAACACGCGAAGAAATTCCCCATTCTGTAGCAATATCCATCGATAAAGTAGAAGAAACAACAACCATTACCCGCGTACTAGCCACGATCCACGTCGAACGTGATTCTCAAAAAGGAATTCTCATTGGCAAAGGTGGTTCGATGCTAAAAGCTGTTGGTAGCGCAGCCAGAGAACAAATTCAAAAGTTAATTGCAGGCAAAGTTTACCTAGAATTATTTGTAAAAGTGCAACCAAAATGGCGTCAGTCGCGCATTCGTTTAGCAGAGTTTGGATATCGGGTAGAAGAGTAAAGTTAATTGTCAATTGTTGTTGGTTAGTGGTTAGTGGTTAGTGGTAAAAAACAACTACTAACCAATGTACAGACGTGCCATGGCACGTCTGTACAACTACCAACTACTATCTACTAACCACTAACAATTGACAACTGAGGGGGTGACAAGGGGGATGTAACTTAGGCTTGGCTTGCCTTTCACTTTAATGACTGCTGAAAAGATGAGAATTAATTGAGCGCGATCGCGCTTTGTGAAAATAGGAGTTTTGAGTGCTGATGAATAAGAAAAATCTTGCTGTTGCTTTTTATCTTTGAGGGCGTCCGTCACCTGAAAGGCTTGCCCTGCCACAAGTTGACTGCGGTTGTCACCCCCTCA
>NZ_AJLK01000129.1 GCF_000317205.1 Fischerella muscicola PCC 7414
GAATTGACAATTGACAATTGACGATTGACAATTGACAAAATTAATTATGTCTATTGATACTTCTATTAATCTGCCTTCAGATGCTGCACCATTGCGAGTATTAATTGTTGAAGATGATCCGATGATGCAATTAGGTTTAGAACAATCGCTGATGGCGCATCCGCAATTGGAAATTATCGGACAAGCTGAAGATGGCTATTTGGGTGTACAAGCGGCATTGAAACTCAAACCAGATGTAGTAGTCATGGATATTGGCTTACCCCGTTTAGATGGGATTGCAGCAACACAACAAATCAAAGCTACATTACCCAACACTCATGTGGTGATGCTGACGTCTCATAAAACAGAAACGGAAATTATTGCTGCTTTATCTAGTGGTGCTGATGCATATTGTATTAAAGGAGCTAGTGTAGAGCGACTTTTAAGTGCGATCGCAGCTGCTGTGGAAGGTGCAACTTACCTTGATCCCCAAATTGCCAGACAAGTAATCGAAAATCTCAAACCACCTTCTCCTAAAAGCAATATAGCCCATCTTTCTGAACGCGAATTAGAAGTGTTGAAACTGATGGTAGAAGGCTATAGTAACCCAGAGATTGCAGAAAAACTCTACCTCAGTCCCAACACTGTGAAAACTCATGTCCGGGGGATCATGAATAAATTATCTGTTGACGATCGCGTGCAAGCAGCTGTTGTAGCCTTGCGTTCCGGATTGGTTTAAATTAGTGAACAGTTATCAATTATCAGTGAATAACAATATCGCCCGCAAGTAAACTGCGGGCGATATCTTGGTAAAATTTACAACTCTGTCTAACTCATGTCTAGTTAAAAGGCATTGCATCGTTCTAGATAGTAATTATCTTGAACACGTCGCAAATCTTCTGCAATTTGACAAGCAGTGCGACGACGTCTATTACTCATATTGAGATGAAATTCGGATTCAGGACGAGAATTACGTGGAATCCGGTTATTGCTGTCAGTGTTGAAAATCAACAAGAACATGAGTTTGCCCTAAATTCCGCAAGATTTCCAGTGTAGAACTGACAGCAGCGATCGCACCTCACCCAGTAGATATCATCTAATTGGGTGAATGTTGTTGGTTAATTGTTGATTGGTGGTTGATGCTTCCAAACAACAACCCACAAACAACAACCAACAAATCAATGATGTATTTCCAAATTGAGAATATAGCATCCCAGTTGGACTTTTCCTGCCCATAACTCATACTCTAGCCGTAAATGTTCTGGCAGTGGGTGTCCGTTTAGGGTTAGGTTACGAGTAAAATTACGTAAGCGAATTGGTTGGTTGGGTTGTAGGGATTCATTTGGCAACCAATAGCGAGTAATGCCGTATACACCCCTTTCCCAAAAATGTCGGTAACTTAACTGAGCATTGCCTTGCATGGTCATGGTAACTCGGTAGGGGGAAATCTCCAGCCATAATACCCTGGGACTACTGGGATTTAGTGCCTCTTTACTGTTGGTTACAGGCGGTGCTGTCAACAGTAGATGAAAGCGATCGCGATCTTTTTGATAAAGCGTTGCGGCAGTTTCAACAACAGACCAAAGTGGCAGATCTGTAGAAATAAGTGATAAGCACACGGGCTTGCGGTGATGTGTCAGCATGGGAGCGATAGAGGCTAGAAGCTAAGGAGTAAAACGAAATCAAATATCAGGTGATCGACAATTAATGGTAAGCAACGGAACCTTGTTTAGCTAGACTTGGATCAACTGGACAAATTAGGTTTAAAACAAGTAAGATACCAATCTAAACAGCCCTGATCAGGCTTTTTCTAAATTTAGCTTTCGCAAATGACAGTTGACGTAGTTGCAATGTGTTGTAATTAAAGTCAATACACTTGTACTTAAACCGCTTTCAGTTCAGGGAAACTTGCTGGTAACATTATAAGGAAGTCAGACTCGTTGTAGAAGCGCAAAGCGTGACTTCCTAAAGTATTCAAACACTACTGACTAAAAGGGAACTCTTAACAGGAAACGCTTAACAGGGAACATTGAATTAATTTTTTTAGTAATTAATATAGACTCTGAGCGGATTTGAGTAATTTTCATACTAAGGAAAGCGATAGGATACTAGCGAGGAAGTAACTAGCAATGGCTCAAATCAGTAAACAGTGAACAGTTATTCAGTGATCAATTTGGTAGTTGATAACTGATAACTGATAAAGCTTTTGTTATCGATCATCTTCCAATGCAGTCACAAGTCAGTTTATCCCAATGTCGCATTCTGTCATCACCGTAGAAACTCAAGAAAACGTTTCGCAAAACTTAATTATTCAGCCGCCTGCTTCTAGATTATCTTTACAAGGCCGAATTCAGATTCCGGGAGATAAATCTATCTCTCATCGTGCTTTGATGTTGGGTGCGATCGCTCAAGGTCAAACCCAAATCAAAGGGTTACTGTTGGGTGAAGATCCTTGCAGCACTGCTAGCTGTTTCCAAGCGATGGGGGCAGAAATTTCTGAGTTGAATAGTGAACTTGTAACAGTTACAGGTATCGGTTTGGGCAATTTACAAGAACCAACAGATGTGTTGAATGCTGGTAATTCAGGTACAACGATACGATTAATGTTGGGATTATTAGCATCCCATCCAGGACGCTTTTTTACTGTTACAGGTGATAGTTCTTTGCGATCGCGTCCGATGTCTCGTGTAGTGAAGCCACTGCAACAGATGGGGGCGCAAATTTGGGGACGTAAAGACGGTTCTTTAGCACCTTTGGCCATTTCTGGACAGGCTCTCAAACCAATTCATTATCACTCTCCTATTGCTTCTGCTCAAGTCAAATCCTGTATTTTGCTGGCAGGTTTGCTGACACAAGGACAAACTACTGTGACTGAACCAGCCCTTTCCCGTGATCATAGTGAAAGAATGCTCAGGGCATTTGGGGCAAAATTAGATATTGATCCCCAAACTCATAGTGTGACAATCACAGGCCCTGCTCAACTAGTTGGACAGACAGTAATTGTTCCTGGGGATATCAGTTCCGCAGCCTTTTGGTTAGTGGCCGGGGCAATTGTACCAAATTCCGATTTAGTTATTGAGAATGTCGGCGTTAATCCCACCCGTACAGGCATTTTAGAAGCTTTAGCAATGATGGGGGCAGATATTCAAAGGTTGAATGAACGGGAAGTTGCTGGTGAACCAGTTGCCGATTTGCGGGTGCGTTCCAGTCACTTACAAAGTTGCACCATTGCTGGGGAAATCATACCCAGGCTGATTGATGAAATCCCTATTTTAGCAGTAGCATCAGTATTTGCTACGGGGACAACTGTCATTAAAGATGCGGCGGAATTACGGGTAAAAGAAAGCGATCGCATTGCTGTTATGGCTCAGCAACTAAATAAAATGGGAGCAAAAATCACCGAACTACCTGATGGGATGGAAATCACAGGCGGAACTCCCCTAGTAGGAACAGATGTAAATAGTTATACAGATCATCGCATTGCCATGAGCTTAGCGATCGCTGCTTTGGTTGCCACTGGTACAACTACCATCCAGCGTGCAGAAGCAGCAAGTATCTCCTATCCAAATTTTGTCCCCACCCTGGAAACAGTCATTAGTCAATAGTCAATGGTCATTTGTCATTTGTCATTGGTTAGTAGTTAGTAGTTAGTGGTTAGTAGTTTCACTACCCCTCACACTCCCCATTGCCCCCCAACCCCACAAAGTGTGAACCCCTAGCCCCCCATCTCCCCATCACCCACTGCCCCTAATCCCCACTCTCTTATGAGTTCCCCATCACCCCACCTCCCCATCACCCCACCTCCCCATCACCCCATCACCCCATCACCCCACCTCCCCATCACCCCATCACCCCATCTCCCCACCTCCCACCTCCCCATCTCCCAATAAATAGACAGTCTCAAAGAAAAATTCTACAATCGGACTGATAGCAGTAAATTGACTCATTGTACAATTAACATAAAAATGGTAGAGATTGTCCTGTGATTACCCTCGCTTGTGGAATCACTTAATAATAGAAGAAAGTATTTTAGTAGAGGGCAACAAGCAAAATGGATGTAAAGCTAATATTAATCGCACTGACAGCAATTTTTACTGTATCATGCTTGTTCTTTGGCACTAAAAACGGGTTCTACGATTCTGACAACTACCATGGCAATGGCTCTGCACATTGATAGAAATACAGTTAAAGGCAATCGCCCCTAATCTGTCTGATCAGGACTTTTGATTACCCGCGTTTTCTTAAATCAGTAAACAGTGATCAAGCTTTGGTGCTAACCTTCCCCATAGTGGAAGACTCAACCCAGGTAATACAACTGATAACTGATAACTGATAACTGTTAGTTCTGTGAAGACTTCCTCCCCAACAGCAAATCCGCTTTCCAAGGGCGCAGTAGGGGCGTAAGTTCGGAAATTAGCCCCTAGATAAAGTGATAAATACTCTGGTAAAAGTTCTTGGTTTGTTGGAAATATTCATAAAAATGAGTTCGGCGGGGAGGAAAGCATGAGCGATCGTCTGTCAGCATCCTCTCGCATGGATTCAGGGGAAGCAGCAAGTGAGTTGGAATGTGTTCCCTATGGTGTCAACCACACAGATGAAGGTGTGTGTCTGTTGGTGCGGATGGGACCGCACCGCTTTTTACTAGACTGTGGTTTGGCAGATATTTCGCCTATACTCAAAGGGGTTACAAAGTCAGCGCGGCGGGGTAGTTCGCCTGTGCCAGCTGACTTTGTTTTTGTCAGTCATGCTCACCCAGATCACGCTAGGGGTTTGCTGGCACTACATCAGGCTTTTCCTCTGTTACCCATCTACGCTAGTGAGGTAACTAGTAAGTTACTACCTTTAAATTGGCTTGATCAAGATAGTCAAGAATTATCACAATTTTGTCAGGCTTTGCCTTTGCGATCACCACTAGAAGTGAAAGATGGTCTGGTGGTGGAATTATTTCCGGCGGGACATTTACCAGGGGCTGCGGCAATTCTATTTACCTACACTACCTCACAACGAACCTACAAGTTACTTTATACTGGGGACTTTTTCTTATCTAACTCGCGGTTGGTGGAGGGTTTACGTTTAGAAGAATTGCGGGGATTGGAGTTAGATGTGCTAATTATTGAAGGGACTTATGGTACTTCTCGTCACCCTCACCGTCGCAACCAAGAAAATCAACTAGCAGAAAGAATTAATCGAGCGATCGCTGACCGTTTTTCTGTACTTATGCCCACACCTGCTTTAGGGTTGGGTCAAGAACTATTAATGCTTTTACGCAGCCATCATCACTTTACAGGCCGTGACCTTGATATTTGGGTTAACGGTGCAGTTGCTACTGGCTGTGATGCCTACCTAGAGTTATTACCCCACTTCCCGCCCTCGGTACAGAATTTTGCCCGTCATCAGCCTTTATTTTGGGATGAACGGATACGTCCTCGTGTCCGGCGTTTGCAGCCACAACAGCGTGCAACCGTCGGTAAGTATCCCTGTATTATTGTCACCGACTCTACAGCTGACCTGAGTCAGTACATGCAACCCGATACAGGGCCCTGGCTGATTCTCTTACCAGAAAAAACTGACATAAAAATTAATCATGAGCAGTTTCCCGGAATTGTCACTATTGAAAGTTATCTACTTGCCCAACATAGTGATGGCCCTGGTACCACCCAACTAATTCATAATTTGCGACCCCAGCATGTGATTTTTGTTCATGCTTCTCCTACCTATTTAGCAGACTTGACTAGCTTGGAGGAATTGCAAAATCGTTACCACGTACATTCTCCAGCAGTAGGGACATTGGTAGAACTACTGATTGGTGAAACATTTTTACAACCAGCTGCGCCGGAGACGAATTATGAAGGAGAACTCACGGAGTTAGAAACGGTTGTAACGATTGCGCTTCCTGATGCAATTACAGCCGATCCCCGTTGGCAACAATTTGCTGATACAGGTTTAATAGAAGCCCGTTGGCAAGGAGAAGAACTTGTATTGCGGGGATTGTCACAACGAGAACTTCTCAATCAAAGTAGCGATCGCTATGTGTGGTCTGATGTAGACTGCTGTGGAACCTGCCGACATCAAAGGGGACAACGGTGCTGGAATCCCGCGTCCCCTTTATATAACTTCAAAGTAACCCTTGATGGTTACTGTCCGGCTTTTGAGCGTGGCAATGAAAGTCAATAGTCAATAGTCAATTGTCAAGGGTCAATGGTGAATTTTAAATTTTCTAGACTCTGGACTCTTGACGATAGACACTCGACAATTGACTTACTAGTCTGGATTAGAATCTGTGTAACGATTGCGAATACGTTCTACTTCTGGACAGTCTTCGGTCAAGAGAGGTTCAACATTGCCACGTGGGACGGAAGCTAATTTCTGGGTTATGGCGCCAATACTTTCAAGGCGAACCATCTCCTCCCAAGAACAGATTTCTTCATCTTCTTCCGTTTCATAGCGTAGGGTAACTAAATCTCCCTCTATATCGATGATGCGGGCGCGTTCAATCCAGCGTTGCTGGTCCCGCAAGAACACACATACCTCCCGCCCATCGCAACACAGTTGATAAATCTTGCGGTGTAGCATCTACTGCTTCTGCCTTTTTAAATCTAGTTAAATCTGTTAACATCTGGGTTTTGTTCCCCAATTTATAGCACTCTTTTTGGGCTGATAAAATTAACCCTTTTAAAGATGCTGTGTTTGACCCGAACCCAAGACTTGCTTGTGGTTATCAACCAATGGAAATTTTGGATCATCAATAAAGTTGGCTTGTGTTTTTTTTTCACCAACTTAACCCCACCTGTTGAGGCCATTCAGGGAATGTTCACCTCATAGAAGTCACAAAATTCAGGAGTTAACCTGACCAGGTCGATAGTATTTGCTGGTGAGTCCTTAGTATCATTATGTAATAAAAGATACTTAAAAACAAGCTTAGGTTGCTGTTGTCGAAGTTGCCTACTTGTATTCATTGGCATGGCTGGGAAGTCTGGGGACTCGGCTTTACTTTTATCCCTACGTAATTGATCTTAGCTTATTCTCTAGTAACCTTCATGCTTTTAAACAACTAATGCTTAATAAAAAGTCAAAAGTTAAAAGTGAGCCTTTGCAATGGTGAGGCAGCATCCTACAGTACGGGTTGACAGTGATAATTTGCGTTTAAAAGCATTGTAGCACTTGGCGTTGAGTTGTAGCGACTGCCGTTGAAGCTTAAGAGGCATAAAGTAGTCCCCATGAGCAATTGGTCTTGATTATCGTATAAGCTCGGAGGGCTAATTCTCATAGAAAACCATAAGGGTCAATAGTCAATAGGTCAAGGTTTCCCTGAGTTCTGTTGATTAGTTTCTTTTGTAGTATTTGGGACATTCCATGACCAAATTTGAAGAAGCCTCTCGTTTAATACGACCCGCGCGAACAGCATCTAATAATGTTGAAAGGGCGGCTAAATCCTCTGGCTGATAGCTTTTTGTCGCCAGCATTTGATGAAGAAGACCCTCGGATTCAACACTAAGATATCCTGTTTCAAAAGCAGATTCAATAAGTGCGCGGATCATTGTAGTTAGGTCATAATTTGGCAATTATTTCTTCTACTGTGGAATATATTCATCTTTATTGAGTTGATACAGATCAGCAAATATGAGTGATGGAAGTTGATATTTGATGTGATTAAAGTCACAGCTATTCTCTATGCGTTACAGACCGCTTGTAAGATATGCTTGTTATGGATATCAAAATGACAAAATTTATCCACTTTGTACTTAAATATTTCTTTTTTAGTATATTTTTATATTTTTGTGCGTAGTATTGCTACTATCTAATACCGTTTCACTATAAATCTGATACATCTAGCGACCAGGGAGACAAGGAGGACGACTTGGAAGACAAGGGGGACGATTTGTATCAAGACTTTTGTGAAATGGTATAAGTATATATTGTGTGAATCTAGCGACAACTACCACTAGTATTGTGACTTTCTCAAAGAGTTCATTAAACTACTAAAATATTTAAAATTTTTAATTCTATATACTCTGAGTCAGAGCCAGTTTTTGATCCAAGTTTTTAAATTTTTGCCCAAACGCGACTGTTCGAGTTCCGTCAAAGAGACTGTTGTAGTCACCCTTGTACCTTGTAAAGAGTGGCGGAATAATTAGTGGCGGAATAATTATAAAGGTTTTTCTATTTCCTCTGTTTCACCTAAGTCGATGACTTTGGCTTGTTCATTAGTGCGTGTGAGGATATAAGCTGCGTAACGGTGTTTACCAAAGCGTTGATTTTGTGGAGCTTTGAGATTAAATGGTTTATAATGCACTATTTCCTATAAATTAGCGAATTCAGCACTGCGATTACTGAATTCATCTTTTTTGCGTTTTACTTTTTCTTCCAACTCAGCAACTTGTTTGCGATATTCCTCTAGAGGAATTTTCTCTGGACGGTTATAAATTAGGTTTGCTGGCTAGGTGTGAATATCGGAAACATCTATTAACTAATTACTTAGAGGCTTCAAGTAAGCGATCGCCTGCTTCCAAATAATTACCTGTTGAGTGTTATCATCTACAAGACACACACTATATTGGTCTTGCCACGTTACTTTTCCGGTCAACATATCACCTGTTAGCAGTTTGATCTCAGTTGGTGCTGCTTGTTTAATCAGGTTTTGTAATTGGCGAGTGCTAGGTAAGGAGGTGTCAAATTCGGCAATCATAATTTAATAGTCAATAGTATTGGTTGTTAGTTAGTGGTTGGTAGTTGATTGGCAAAGTTAACAAACAACCAACAACCAACAACAAATAAAACATAAATATAGTTCATGGATTTTGAGAATGGCAATAGAATTTACTAAGTATCATGGTTTGGGTAACGATTTCATTTTGATTGACAATCGCTCTTCTTCTCAACCTGTAATCACTCCAGAACAAGCAGTGCAGTTGTGCGACCGCCATTTTGGTATCGGTGCTGATGGTGTTATTTTTGCCCTTCCAGGAAAAAACGGTACTGATTACACAATGCGGATTTTTAATTCCGATGGTTCTGAACCAGAAATGTGTGGAAACGGTATTCGTTGTTTAGCTGCTTTTTTGGCTGAATTAGAAAGTGAGTCACGCCAGAGTAATCAATATCGGATTCATACCCTCGCTGGTGTAATTACACCCGAACTGATGACTGATGGACAAGTGAAAGTTGATATGGGTATCCCCAGGTTACTTGCTGGCGAGATTCCTACTAGCCTATGTCCTGCTGATCAGAAAGTGATTAACCAACCTTTGGAAGTCGCAGGGAAAACTTGGGATGTAACCTGTGTCAGCATGGGTAATCCCCACTGCATAACTTTTGTAGAAGATGTAGTAGCAATTCCTCTAGATAATATTGGTTCCCAGTTTGAATATCATCCAGTTTTTCCCCAGCGGACAAATACTGAATTTATTCAAGTTATCCGCCCAGATTACCTGAAAATGCGAGTTTGGGAACGTGGTGCTGGGATTACTCTCGCCTGCGGTACTGGCGCTTGTGCTTCTTTAGTGGCTGGGGTGCTAACAGGGAGATGCGATCGCACTGCTACTATAGAATTGCCTGGAGGTTGTTTGCAAATAACTTGGTCAGAAGTCGACCAAAGAATTTATATGACAGGCCCTGCTAAGCAAGTATTCCAAGGAAAGTATGGAATTTAGGAGTTGATGCTCTCAGCTTAGAATTTGGTAGGGGAGGCTGCCATCGGTGTGGATATTCCTCCCACTTTGTTGCCATTGCGTTATGGATATTAGTCTTAACGCACTGTAAATCTGCAATGGTGTGTTAGCCTGCGACACCGGAAAAAACCAGATGAATGCAATCGCGCTTAGCCTTGTGGGTGGAAAAATATTGGGTTTCCTCAGAGCAAAATAATACTAGATCACCAGAACTATCTTACCCGTCGTCGAGCCAGATTCAATTAACTGGTGGGCTTTTGCGGCTTCTGCTAATGGTAACTCCTGACTGACATGAATCTTTAACTTACCTGCATCAATATATTTAGCGCACTCTGCCAAGATTTCTGCATGATGCTGCTGTGCTTCTACCATTCCTTGCAGCATTGGTGTGAGCATTAATTCTAAACCAATGCGGAGATTGCGGTTTCTGGCAGTTTTCCAAACCGTATTGGCATCTGGTTCTAAAATCGTCACAATATCGCCATAAATCCGCACTGCTGGGAAGGTTTTGTGAAAAGTTTCTCCACCAACGGTATCAAAAGCCAAGTCTACACCTTCACCACCAGTCCAATCTAAAGCTGCTTGCACAAAATCTGTTTGTTTGTACAAAATAGGATAATCTGCACCAAGTTGTTTGACAAAATTTGCTTTCTCTTGAGAACTGACTGTCGTGCAGACATTTGCACCTTTAAGTTTAGCCAGTTGAATAGCTACATGACCAACACCACCAGCACCAGCATGAATCAAAACTTTTTCCCCTGGTTCTAGTCTGCCACGTTCGTATAAAGCTTCCCAAGCGGTAATTAATACCAAAGGTGCTGCGGCTGCTTCTGCAAAAGATACAGATGTGGGTTTGTGGGCAACAAAACGCTCATCTACTGTAGTGTACTCAGCATAGTTGCCTTGGTGTGCGCCCAAGCCACCATTGCAAAAATACACTTCATCCCCAACACGGAATTTTTGTACACCAGCACCAACAGCCTCAACTACACCTGCACCGTCACATCCTAAAATCGCAGGCATTTGATCAGGGTAAAAAGTGCCGCGTTTGCGAAGTTTGGTATCAATAGGGTTAACACCAGCTGCTCTTAATCGTACTAAAAGTTCAGTTTCACCAACAGGTACACCAGGATTTGTGACATCCTGTAGTTGCAAAACTTCAGGATTGCCAGGTGCTGTCATTAGGACTGCCTTCATGACTTATTCCTCCGCGTGCTTGCATTTGCCAATGTACCGCAAATAGGCAGAGCGATCGCTATATTTCGGATTTAAAGTAATTAGCTTTATTTTTTCAAAACACAAAACGAATTAGCTCAGATTAACACTCTGCGCTGCTGTGCGTAAACCTCTGCTACTAGTGCGTTTAAAAATAAACTCAAACATTTAGAATACTCCCAGTCATTTTTTATATAGGCAAATAAATAGTAAACGTAGCTCCTTCCCCTACTTTACTGCTAACAGTAATGCTACCTCCGTGGGCTTCGATGATGCGTTTGGCGATCGCTAAACCTAACCCGACTCCCCGACCTTTGCGAGAGTGATCGCCAGTATAGAATTGTTCAAAAATCCGGGAAAGATCACTATCTTTGACCCCTTGACCTTGATCGCGGATCGTTACAACAGCCTGTTTACCTTCTTTGGAACCAGTGATCAATATTTGGGAATTGGGGGGTGAGTGCTTGATGGCGTTATCTAACAGATTCAGCAATGCTTGCAACAGCCTTTCGGAATCACCCTGGATTTGCAAGTCAGCCACATTGACTTGGACAGAGATTTGCGAATTTTGCAGTCGTGTTTCCACCGCTCTGACAGCACGCTTAATCAAGCTTACCAGTTGAATATGCTGCTTTTCTAAGAGTGTTACCCCAGCTTCCAAACGTCCCAAATCCAATAAATCACCAATGAGGCGTGATAGGCGTTTGGTTTCATCTTCTACGTTTTGAAAAAAGCGATCGCTCACTGCTGGATCAGAAGCAGCGCCGTTGCGGAGGGCTTCAACTGTCACCAACACATTACTAATAGGAGTACGGAGTTCGTGAGATACGTTTGCTAGAAATGCTCGACGTTCTTGATCCAGCGAAGCCAAGCGTTCACTCATGCGGTTTAGTTCTAGCGCTAACTGATCCAACTCATTGCTTTGGCGAATCTGCAACTTATCACCAAAATGTCCACTACCCAGACGAATAGCGAAATTTTTCATAGTTTGAATCGGACGAGACAGGCTACGTGCTAGCCACTCACTAATGAAAGTGCAGAGTAAAAGTATGAAGACAAGCGTTCCCAGTACTGTCCAAATAACTATAGCGAACTGGCGTTGAAATTGTTGTAGGGTAATAGACATCCTTAGCACACCCAACAACTGACCGTTACGAACTATTGGTTGGGCAATGAAGAGTCTATCATCATTGGTCAAAACACCTTTGGCAAAACCTTGCACTTCTTTTCTTTCCAAAGCTGCACGTATCCCGGGTACTTCCAACCAGTTTTTCACTTGTTGGTCTTGTTGAGGGCTAGACGAGGCGATAAGTTTACCTTTTTTCTCTGCGTCGCCATCAAGTAGAACCAGCTAATTTTATTGATGAATGGGCAATTCGTTACTCGCAAATCCTCGCAGGATTACCACACTTAACTTTAGTTTTAATTCTATTAATAGGAGGATTTTTTCTCTGCTCAACTTTGAGCAATAGATATCACCACTGGGAACAAGCAAAAGTGGCGCAAGTAGCAGCAAGTGTTGCTGGTGACAGACTAGAACAAATTGCCCCACAAATACGTTATGTAGTGCAAGTACCATACAGTTACACCACACAAGTTAATGGCAAGATTGTCAAAGTCAATGAAACACGAGAAGAAAGCCGCTATCTGACACTAGCTGGTTCGCAAATTCAAGTCAAAATTGACCAAACTCCCGATGTCCAAAATCGCCGTGCAACATATCGCGTAGATTATACTGCTGACTATAAAGTAGTTAATCAGCTTCCAGAAGACATTAATCAGTTCTTCTGGGAAGCGCCACCCCCCAATGGCTACTCACTACTTTCCGGCTACAAAATAGAGCAAGCTGGCAATAGACTACAACAAACTAGTCCGGGTAATTACAGCTTTCCCTTTCGCTTAAGACAAGGAGAAGAAACCACTTTTCGAGTCTCTTACAAAGCTCAAGGCGGCCCCCGTTGGATTTATAGTGCTGATGGACAGTTACTCCAGAATTTTCGCTTGGTAGCTATTGCTAACTTTCCAGGGGCTGATTTTGCAAGCGGCATTGTACCAACTGAAATTGCAGGCGAGGGACAAAGCACCCGATTTACTTGGGTATTTGACGATAATGTTTCTGTGAGAAACCCATTTGGAGTATTTACAAATACTAATCCTGTTCGTAATACAGGTGTGCTTCCTCGCCTGTTATTGCTAGCGCCAGCATTATTTTTGTGGTGGATATTGTTGCTATATTTATCTATTCCTATGAATTTAAAAAATATCGCTGTTGCTGGTGGTATATTTTTTGCCTGTTTATTGGCTTTGACTTATACCAGTCGCGTGATGAGTCCCCAGTTTGCTTGGACTTTGATTTCCCTCGTTTTACTTGTCCTGGCTTGGGGATTGGGTGTCAATGTTCGTGCTTCCCTGGCTGCGGTTATTTGTACTATTGCTGGAGCTGTGCTACCCGTGTTTGGATTGTTAGTACCGTACAGTGGCTTGACGCTTAGTTTAGCTGGTTTTCTTTCGGCAGTTTGGTTAGCAGTTCGTCACTGGTTTGGCTGGTACAGGCTACAACCACAAGATCAGCAATGATCAAGCAAAGGCAGTCAATCACGCGACACACCTTGCGATGAAAATTTGACTCCTCCTACACTCCTATACCCCCCACACCCATTTTCAAGACAGCGATCGCTTGCCACCACTATTGTCTCAATTTTCGGATTGGGAAGAGCAAGCTACGATCAAGATAGTGGTTTTCACATGTAGGCCAAACGCCACTGTTAATATTCAAAGCCGCGATACCACTTTACCTGGCTGAAATTTCTCGATTTTTCGTTGGTAAATTGGTATCAAATTTTATTTCTTTGCAAAAGACATCTAAAAATTTATGACCTACGATTACGACCTGTTTGTCATTGGTGCTGGTTCTGGGGGGTTAGCAGCTTCTAAACGTGCTGCTAGCTACGGAGCAAAAGTAGCGATCGCCGAAGAAAGTTTAGTTGGTGGTACTTGTGTAATTCGTGGCTGCATTCCCAAAAAATTGATGGTCTATAGCTCCCATTTTCCGGCATTATTCCATGATGCAGCAGGCTATGGCTGGAAGGTAGGCGAAGCAGAATTAGACTGGGAATATTTTATTACAGCTATAGATAAGGAAGTACGACGGCTTTCTCAACTACATATTGGTTTCTTGGAAAAAGCCGGAGTAGAACTTATTCCCAGTCGTGCTACTCTTTTAGACCCGCACACTATCGAAGTTGATGGACGCAAAGTCACTGCCGATAAAATTTTAATTGCTGTTGGTGGTCGTCCCGTCAAACCTGATTTACCAGGGATGGAATATGGCATCACCTCCAACGAAATGTTTCATCTCCAAGCAAAACCCAAGCATATAGCAGTTATAGGTGCTGGTTACATCGGCACGGAATTCGCTTGTATTATGCGCGGTTTGGGATGCGAAGTCACCCAAATTATCCGTAAAGACCTCATCCTCAATGGTTTTGATGAAGATATCCGCACTAATATTCAAGAGGGGATGACCAACCACGGCATTAAAATCATCCAGAATCATGTAGTGGAAACAGTGGAGAAAGTACCGGAAGGTTTAAAAATTAATTTATCTGGAGAAAACAAAGAATCAATTATTGCCGATGTGTTCTTAGTGGCAACTGGCCGCGCCCCCAATATCGAAGGGCTGGGTTTAGAAAAAGCTGGAGTCGAAACCTGTTGTGGTTCCATTGAAGGCCCTGGATATAGCACAATGGATGCGATCACTGTTAACGAATACAGTCAAACTTCCCAAGCAAACATTTTTGCAGTAGGTGATGTTACTGACCGAATGAATTTAACCCCCGTTGCTATTGGTGAAGGGCGGGCGTTTGCAGATAGTGAATTTGGTAATAACCGCCGTGTATTT
This sequence comes from Fischerella muscicola PCC 7414, assembly GCF_000317205.1. Lineage (GTDB taxonomy): Bacteria > Cyanobacteriota > Cyanobacteriia > Cyanobacteriales > Nostocaceae > Fischerella > Fischerella muscicola. The sequence goes on from NZ_AJLK01000129.1 coordinate 14,764, forward strand.
AGTCACGAAAATGTCCCGACTGCTATCTTTTCTACACCGGAAGCAGCCACAGTTGGTCTCACAGAAGCCCAAGCCCGCGACAAGCTGGGAGACGATGGGGTGAAAATATACCGTACTCGTTTCCGTCCTCTATTCCACAGTTTGACGGGCGCCCAAGAAAGAACCATGATGAAATTGGTAGTAGATGCCAGTACTGACAAAGTATTAGGCGCTCACATGGTAGGAGAAAATGCAGGTGAGATCATTCAAGGTGTAGCGATCGCTGTTAATATGGGTGCAACGAAAAAAGATTTTGATGCCACCGTTGGTATCCATCCCACAGCAGCAGAAGAATTTGTCACAATGCGGTAGTTGTCGGTTGTTGGCTGCAACTACTAATACTGTCAGGGCGTTGGTAATAGGTAATAGGTAATTGATTTACCTATTATACCAAATCCAGTTCAATCACCCCTTTTATTCTGTAGTCCGCGAAGGCCGACTTTGTTTGTGTAGCCGCGACTTCCAGTTGCAAGGGAAAAGAGGGGTTATAAAGACGGATGTGGTATTACCTATTACCATTACCGATTACCAACCTTCACAGATATGATAAGTCCTCAAACGAGCATGATGTTATTAGCAATACAACGTTATATCTTCACCACATTCATCTGCTAAATAAGTTAAAGCTTTAAAACGTAGTTCAACTAATTGTTCGTAGAAAGGATTAAGTTTACACAGGGGTGGAATATAAAGGATAGTACGGCTGCGGAGTTTAATTTCTCGTTCAAAAGGACAGCTAGCAGGAATAATAGTACAGAGCAACCGCGCCAATTGGTAATCTTGTATTTTGATAGCTTCGAGCCATTTACGGATTGGTTGCAAGAGAGTATTTACAAGAATCAACGACGTTAATGTAGTGACTGAGATCATAGCGTTAGTGAATGAATTTGTTGATGAATTAGCAATACTTTTTCTAGCAAGAGTTTATCTGATTTAGAAGTATCTGCCATTAACACAGTTTTCGCATTTTCATTGAGCAAAAGTTGTCTTTGTGAATTATTGCTAAAATCTTGACCTGGTATAAATCCCTTTTTGATCAGTTTTTGAATTGCAAATCTAGTCACCGAATCTAGCAAGTTTATGTAAGGTTGTAAATCAGAAAAATTGTCTAAAGTCCAGTGAAATGTTTGAATATCTCCAACAGATAGTTCAAAGATTGCTGCTATTAATAGAGAATCTGCATATTCAATATCTATGTTCGTATTGATTTCTTCTAACCAATATTCCACTAGTTTTTTATCTTTAATTTTTAAGATATAGATTAATCTTTCAAGATGAATATAAAATAGTTCTAAATAATTTTGTTTAGACATAATTACTATCCCTCTGAAAGAAGATTTTTCTAAAATTCATGCCATTTAGATATTAGCTGGAGAAATTTATCCAATAAACGAATATGTAGTATTCCAGCTACTATTTTGTATAGCTGAAACTGTTTTAACTAAAGTTTTTTCTGTCAAATAAAATCCGGCTAGAGAAGAACACTTAACAAAGTTCTCTTGTGGAGAAAAGCTGAGGGGGTGACAACCGCAGTCAACTTGTGGCAGGGCAAGCCTTTCAGGTGACGGACGCCCTCAAAGATAAAAAGCAACAGCAAGATTTTTCTTATTCATCAGCACTCAAAACTCCTATTTTCACAAAGCGCGATCGCGCTCAATTAATTCTCATCTTTTCAGCAGTGATTAAAGTGAAAGGCAAGCCAAGCCTAAGTTACATCCCCCTTGTCACCCCCTCAGGTGAAAGGCAAGCCAAGCCTAAGTTACATCCCCCTTGTCACCCCCTCAGGGAGAAAAGATTAACTCACTTCATATCTCCTCAGAAAAAAGGAATGGGGGTAGAGGTGAGTTTGTACCCTACCCTGAGAACAAAGTGTTATCAAGTTGGTGGTGTTTCAGTTGTTTTTAACTTTAAAACTGAAAAATGCAGATATTGTGGAGATGGAAAAAAATTGAAAATTTTGTTCAAGTCTATCAATCTAGAGCTGCTGCAATTTGAGCAGGCAATTTCATGGCTTTGAAAGGCTTAGTAATAATTGCTCGCACTCCCAGTTCGGCAAACCGCCGTTGTTCGGCAGCTTGTGTCTTTGCTGTCAGCAAAATTACGGGGATTGACTTAGTGGCTGAATTCGCTTGCAACGCTTGAAAGGTAGCGATTCCGTCCATATCCGGCATCATTACATCTAGCAGGATAACATCCGGCTGTTCACTGGCAGCCTTAGCCACTCCCTCACTGCCGGAAGCAGCCGTTGAGACTTGCCAGCCGCCTACTGCCTTTAAAGAGAGTTCAGCTACTGCCCGGATATCATATTCATCATCAATGATCAGAACGCGTCTTGTGGTCATATTAAGTCCATTTTTACAGATCACTGTCTTCGCCCTGGTCGCGAATCATCCTGTTGAGTAAGTTAATAACTCGCTGTTCAAATTCTTGTGGCGTAATGCGTCCCTTAGTAAAGAATAACGTTTGTCCCAACCTTAATCGCTGGCGATCGCTCTCATCCAAATCACGTGCTGTGTACACAACTAACGGCACTTGGCACAGGCGATTATGCTGCCGTAGCCAATCTACGACCGTAAAACCATCACATTCTGGCAGTCCTAAATCCAGTACCAACAAGTCAGGGATGACACACTGGCTTACTTGTATCGCTTCTCGTCCGGTTTGGGCATAAAAAGTAGTAATGCCGTGGCGATTAAACATCGCAATGAATATCTGTGCCAAATCTAAGTCATCTTCTACAATCAATACTTTAATACTTTGATCTTGTTGGGCAGTAGCTTTTTCCAACGCTTGGCACAACAACCTTATATCTGGAGGTTTGATAATCCAGTCACTCACACTGTCCGGAAAAGGTTTACTGGTATCGGGTAACAAACCACTAAGGATAATAACTGGGATATTTTGGGTATGTGACTGCTGTTTGAGAATTGCCAGAGTTTCCCAACCATCGATACCAGGCATCATCAGGTTGAGAATAATTACATCAGGATGGTTTGCTGTGGCCTGTTCCACTGCCTCTTTTCCTGAAGCCACTGTCATGACGCGGTAGCCCTGCCGTTCGAGGATGGTTTGCAATACAGCCCGAACAGAGGGGTCATCATCACACTGTAGTACTAGGGGGGGATTGCAAGATGGGGCAATGGGGTGGTGGGGTGATGGGGAGAATTTTTCCGTATCTGTCCCTACTCCCTCTTCTGAGAGGATGGGCAATGTAAAGAAGAAAGTACTGCCTTCTCCCAAGGTACTTTCAGCCCAGATTTGCCCGTCATGATGTTGTAATATGCTGCGACAAATGGCTAGACCCAAACCCGTTCCCCCTTTTTGACGAGAGTCAGAGGCATCGACTTGGCCAAAACGCTCAAAGATAGATTCTAACTTCTGGGCTGGGATACCGCGCCCTTGGTCTTTTACGGTGAAGAGAATATGATGGGGAGATGGGGTGGTGGGGAGATGGGGTGAAATTCTCCCCAGTTCATTTACTAACTCTGCGCTCAACCAAACCGTAGAACCAGTCGGCGAAAATTTAATCGCATTGCTAAGCAGGTTGGTGAAAACCTGGATAATCCGGTCGGGATCAGCCCAGATGCGAACTGATAGGGGAGAAACTGATAATGTTACCCCCGCTTGCATTGCCATTTCTTCCATCACTTCTGCTGACTGGCTCATTAAATCGGCAACATCGCATGTTTGCTTAATTATTTGTACCTTTCCTGACTCGATACGTTCGATATCCAGAATGTCGTTAATTAGACGCAACAGCCGATCTGTGTTAGTTGCAGCAATATTTAACATGCGTTGAGCATCTTCAGGAGCAGCTTGCAGGACACCATTCGCCAAAAGATCCAATGCACCGGAAATGGAAGTTAGGGGTGTTCGTAATTCGTGATTGACGACTGAGATAAATTCATCCTTGAGGCGTTCTACTTCCCGGCGATCGCTAATATCCTTCATGAAACAATAATGGCCAATGAATTGTTCCTGGTCATAGGCTTTGACCATCACTACTTGTTTATCAAAAACCAAACCGTCTTTCCGCACACCTCTAGCTTCTATTTCTACCTTGCCGTTGCTGAGCATTTGTTGGTAGGCAGCATTCAATTTTTCCCAATCCTCGGGATGGACAGTTAAGTGCCATTCCATCCCGATCATTTCCTCACTTTCATAACCAACCATGTTGGCATAAGCCGAGTTTACTTTGACATACCGTCCCTGTTTATCCAGCTGGGAGATGCCCTCTACCGCACTTTCCAACGCCTGGCTCAGGTGGCGAAGTTCTTTTTCGGCTCGCTTGCGTGCTGTAATATCCTCGAACAGATAAAGACGCCCAAAATATCTATCGTCCTCGTCGCGGATTTGGGAGGAAAAACGCCGCACTATCCGTCCATCGACAAAAGGAATTTCATCTTCAATAATTACACGGTATTCCTCGCTTTGTAAGGGTTGGCACGATTCAGCAAATGCTGACACATCTGCCACAACAGGCAGACAGTCAGGAATAATATCGTTATTTTTGAGTTCGCCGCGCTGCATTCGCTCTTCCAGATGTTCGATGCCCCAAATTTCACAGAAGCGGTGGTTGAAGTAGAGTATGGCGTCGGTGCGGTTGTCTACGACATAAAACGCCAATGGCGAGGCATCAGCCATTGAGCGCAACAGAGCCTCTTTCCAACGCAGTTCTTGTTCTGACTGTTTACGTTCCGTAATATCTTCAACTACATTTAAAATCTCAGCAGCCCGTTGTTGTACTCGGATTTCTAATTCATCGTGTGCCTGACGTAATGCTCTGTCTGCTTGTTTGCGATCAGTAATGTCACGACCTTCAGGGATTAGTAGCACTACTTGCCCATTTTTATCAAATACAGGTTTGAGGGAAAAATCAATCGTTGCGACTGTATCTCCAGAACCCTTGACATCGACTTCGTAACGGACAAATTGACCGGATGCTGCCTCAGCGATCGCAGCTTTTAAACGGTTTTGGGTTTCTGGAGAAATTTTCCACCACTCGGCTTCCCAAAAAGGGCGATTGATCACGTCTGTATGAGTTAGTCCACCAAAATTCAGGGCAGTTTGATTGGCTTCTAAAAGAGTGCCATCCGGTTTGAGTAGTCCCGTAAATTGGAAAGTTTGGTCAAAGATAGCCCGGAATAATCTTTCACCCTCACGTAGTGCTTCTTCTGCTCTTTGGCGTTCGCTGATTTGCTGTTGCAGTTGTTGGTTAGCCGCTGTTAACTGGGCTGTGCTAGGTAATTCCAGGGCATTAGGCACTAATTCCACCAGCACAAATGCCGTGTACAGTGAAACAATAGCCGTAATGCCTTTAATCAGTCCAGATAGCCAGTAAGTTGGATACCAAAGTGTCCAAACTTCCATTAGATGAGTCGTGCCACAAGCAATAATAAAGGCTCCAAACAAAATAAAGACTCTTTTGAAAGGAACATCTTGCCGCTTCTGGACGAAATAAAGCAATATCAAGGGAATTGAATAATATGCCAGAGCAATTAGGGAGTCTGACAACAGATGCAACCACACTAACCCTGGATTCCAGAGATAACAATGCCCGTGGGGGATAAAGGGGCTTGAGTACAACAAGGTATGTAATAATTTCGACATACATAAAGCCTCCTATTTACGGGCATAAGCTACGAGCCAGTGATACCAATTTGGGATTTTAGATTTTGGATTAGGAGTTTTTGCCATTTACCCTATTTCTGCCTCCTGCCTCCTGCCTTTCATGACTTAGCACCCGGTTTCTTCCCATTGCTTTTGCCTGGTCAAGGACTGTATCAGCTGTCTGGTAGAGTGCTTGGAGGTTGTCACCATCTTGCGGATACTCAACAACTGCTGCACTAAAAGTAGTGTAAAATTTTTCACCATTAGCAGCCGTAAACTCAATCTGACGCAAACTCTTGAGAACTTCCCAAAGCCGTCGCACCCCATCAGTTTTGGCCATTCCCGCCATCCCCACCACAAATTCCGTACCTCCCCAGCGACCGACTACATCTTGGTTGTGGAATGTTTGCCGCAACAGTTCCCCGAGTCGGGACAAAATGCGATCGCCCAGAGCATGACCGTATCGGTAGTTAATTTGCTTAAGGTAGTCCAAATCTACAATAGCGAAGCAGAAGGGTTGATGGTGGCGATCACTCCACTGAAGATACTGATGCAAATCTTGAGTAGATTTGCGGCGATTGGCAACGAAGGTCAGGGCATCTATTTCTGAGAGATTTCGCAGCCAACGCACTCGCTCTAATCGATTGAAGATACGAGTAATTAATTCGGGTTCTACAATGGGTTTACTGATGTAGTCATCAGCACCTGCTGCAAATACCTGCTGTCTAGTTGTAGTATCAGTGTGAGCGGAGAGAAACAAGATAGGTAGCCCGCTCCATTGAGGATCGTTACGAGCAACTTGGCATAATTCTATACCGCTGACTCCAGGCATTTCCACATCTAAAATCAGCAGGTCTGGCTTCACAACTGCCATTGCTTCCAAGAATCGCAGGGGATTCTCTAGGGTATAAACCTTCAGCCCCCAAGGCGTGAGTAAAGTATGCAGAGCAGTTAATGTTTGAGAATCATCGTCTACAATCATCACCCTTGCTTCCGCAGAGCGAGATTGCTGTAGTATTTGATTCACTGTTTCCAGTACTTGGCTGGGAGATACAGGCTTCTGTAAGATACTACTTCTAGCCAAGCGAGCAACTTTTACCCGATCAAGCAAACTATCTTGGGAGGTAAAAACTATTACTGGTGTTGGAGGAGTACGACCACTGAGTTCTGCCAGTAAGGCTAAAGCGTTTTCCCTAGAACCACTAGCGCAAAGGTCAAGTAGTACAACGTCAGGGCTATTTTCATTCATCAACTCCCTAGCTGCGATCGCATCTGAAGCAATTAGCGATCGCATTTCCCAGCTATTTGCCTCTCTCAGCAATGCCTCAGCTAATTCTCTATCCTGAGTGACAATCAACAGTAAGGGAAGTTCGTTTGCCAGTTGATTAACTGACAGCAATGTCGGCTGATACTTAGAGTTCAACAGTTGTAGTTCCTGGCGCAAAGCTACAACCAATTGCGAGAGATTCTGTTTTATAGTTGGCTCTAGCTTAGTTCCCATTTCGAGCAAAGATTCTATTTCTTGAGCTAGATGGGAACCCTCATCAGATCCAAACATCCCTAATGAGCCAACTAACTTATGAGCCTCTAGCTTCGCTTTTGACCGTATTTCCTCAGTTAATTTCCCCAATAATAATATGGCAGAGGCTTGCTCAATCGTGGTCACTCGCTCTTCGAGTTTCTGTACTACTTCCTCCCAAACTTTATTGACTCCAGTCACAACCTGATTTTTACGTGGGGAAGACGTGGGGAGAGGGGGGGCAGTGACATTTTCTTGTGTACGTCTGTGTGTCTCCCCTTTTCCCTCTCCTTTTTGGGCTGGCTTGAGCCGATATCCCATACCATAAACTGTCTCAATTGGATCGTCTGCAACTCCTGCCGCTTTTAGTTTTTGCCGTAACCCTTTCATATGGGATCTAACAGTATCATCCGTGGGAGGTTCTTCAAAAGACCACAGATGATCTATCAAGGCACTACAGCTGAATATCCGGTGATTGTTGCGCAGAAAAAGTTCGAGTAAACCGTATTCTTTAGGAGTCAAATGTAGAAGTTTGCCATCACAGGTGACTTCACAAGTGCTAGGATCAAGCCACAAATTTTTCCACTCTAGATGAGGCGGCAAAGCTGAACCACCACGACGTAACAAAGCACGAATGCGAGCCAACAACTCTTGGAAATCAAAAGGCTTGGCAACATAGTCATCTGCACCAGCATCTAAGCCTATAACCTTATTCGTGCTGGTATCTTGGGCTGTTAACAAAAGAATAGGTGTGTGATTGCCACTTGCTCGTAATCGTCGACAGAAGCTGATACCGTCAAGCTTGGGCAGCAAAACATCTAGCAGAATTAAGTCATAGGTAAATAACTCTGCCAAATCCCAACCTTCTTGCCCATCCTTAGCAACATCAACAGCATAATGCTGGTTTGTTAGGGATTTGGTAAGTGATTCCGCAATAATTTCATCATCTTCAACTAATAGAATCCTCATAGCGGTTTATCACCGCAATTTATCAATTGTTAAGTGGTAATTAAAATTATGATATGCAAAAATTTTTGAAAGTTACATTTAAAGCCTAGCCTAAATTAGTAGTTCACCAAATTGATTTTGATAGGTTGGCTAGATCCTCGACTTTTTTAAAAAGTCGGGGATCTGACCCCTCGCAAAGAGTCAAAACTTATGTGGTCGAGTATTAGGTGGTTGTTTGGCTTGCCTTTGTAAGTGTCAACATTTCATTTAACATTGGTTTGTCTATTTTGTATTTAGCACAAAAGATATATTTTTTAGCAATTCTGGCGCTGTGTCAGGCTTCGGCAACAATGTTGTGATATTAACACTAGTAGTTTCAACCATTCTATCGTCTGATGCCAGTTTGCTTATGGCAATATTTTTGATCTGCGGGTTATCCATCTGGCCATCACATTCATCCACACTCCGCTAATTTCGGCTTTATGCTTAGGCTTACAGTGCGATCGCCTATTTGCTCAAGACAGGTTGCTTTGCCACAGCCAGCTTTTCTAGTAAGCCTA